>CAYNKE010000077.1:0-3307 GCA_964397715.1 uncultured Bifidobacterium sp.
CGAATCACGCGCTGCAACAACGCAACGTGCACCGCTTGATCTAGACGAGGCCGAGCGTCTCCGGTAACCAACTCTCGAGACGATCCCACATCAGCGATCCACTCTTCGCGAGGAGATGGCCGTCGCCCTCGCACACCACGACGTCGCCAACCCCGGCCATCGCTGCCACGATCCGACTCGAATCCAGTGGCAAGATCTCGTCGGCATCACCGTGGAAGAGAAGAAGTGGTCGGCCACGCAATCCGGGCGCCACTTCGCATCCAGCCGACTGCGTCGCGAACGTGACGACTCCCACGACTTCGTCCATCACGACCGCCACGCGGATTGCAACCGCACCTCCAAACGAGTGACCCATCACGACGACACGTTCCACACCTGACTCAACCGCCAGTTGGACTGTCGCGGCCACATCCAAACAGCACGCATCGAGATCGTTCGGACGTCGATACGACACCCGCAACACCGAAACTCCGCGGTCCGCCCACACGTCCCCGAGGCCTTGATAGAGACCGTCAGCCGGTCCGAGAAGCCCGCCCATGGCTCCGCCACACGCCACGATCGCCACCCGGAGGTCGTCTCGACCAGCCGGAACGTGATGCCACAACACGGTCACCAGGCCCCGCATCGTGAACAACTCGACGTGCCGCAGGCTCGGCGTCACCATCACTGATTGCGACGCAATCACGCCCAGGGCATGAAGGGGCGGTTCCACCGGCAGTACCCTACAAACTCCATGGCGACCCCCCGCCCATTCGATCTCTCCGACCCTGCGCATCACGACCTCGCGATACGTGTCGGTCATGCGCTTCGCGAGATTCGGCGCGGCGCGGCGATGAGCAGCCTCACCGAATATCTCTTCGGTGCGGGTGACGACGCTCTCGAGAGCGGGCAGATGGACACGCTCGACGTTCTCGTCCAACAGAACGGGTGGCGCATGGGCGACCTCGCCGATGCACTTCGCGTCGATCCGTCCACGGCGACGCGAGCCGTGCAGCGTCTCGAACGCATCGGTCTCGCCGAGCGCAAGGCTTGCCTCGACGACAAGCGCGTCGTGATCGTCAGCGCTACCGCGGCTGGGCGCTCCCGCCATGCCGAAGCCCTTGCCCGTCGCCAGGATGCCATGCGTTTCGTCATGAACGCCTTCGACACCGACGAACGGGTCCAGCTGGCGTCGTACTTCGAGAAGTTCGTGCACGCTCTCGACGAATTCGTCGTCACGATCGACGAGTCGCGAAGCGCGAAGAGCCGCTGATCGGACCACTCCCACCTCCGGCCCGAAGTGACTCCGGCCCGATCTTCTGGCTACGCTGATCACATGATTGCTGCGTATGTCTGGCACTGGTGGATCGGTGTGGTCCTCTCCGTCGTCGGTGTGGCCACGGTGGTCGCCATGGGTGCCGGCTACGTCAAGCAAGTGAGTGCCACCCGCTTCCCGGGCAAGCGCCAGCAGCGCGGTCACTCCGAAGGCTGATCATCGGCACTCCGCTCGATTCCGAGTGGCGAAATCTCCCTGACGTTCAGCGCTGTCTTGCGTTGACCGATTTCCCTCGATCAGGCACGTCCGTCACGTGTGCTGTCTCGGGAGGAGCCGACTCGCTCGCCCTCTTGGCCCTCGCCGTCGCTTCCAACCTCGACGTCATCGCGATTCACGTCGACCACGGCCTCCGACCCGGATCACACCGCGAGGCTCGAATCGTCGCGGCTGCTGCCAGCCAGATCGGCGCCCGGTTCGAGGCACACCAGGTGAACGTCGAACCCGGCCCGAACGTCGAGGCCCGCGCCCGACAGTTGCGATACAGCACACTTCCCGACGACGTCCTCACCGGTCACACCGCCGACGACCTTGCCGAGACGGTGATCATCAACCTGTTACGCGGAGCCGGACTGTCCGGTCTCGCTGGCATCAGACCGACCGGCGGTCCGTCCGGTCGAGTCCGACATCCGCTCCTCGCGCTCCGGCGATCCGACACTGAGGCCATCTGTCGGGCGCTCGGCTGGGAGCCGATCCACGATCCGACCAACGACGACACGTCATTGCTTCGCAATCGGGTCCGACACGACGTCCTTCCCTTCCTCAGCCGTGCGGCCGACCGAGATTTGGTTCCGATTCTCGCGCGTCAGTCAGCGGTGATCATCGACGACGATCAATTTCTCGACTCGCTCGCCGCTCATATCGACCCGACCGATGCCCGTGCAATCGCCGCCGCACCCGCAGCGATCGCTCGACGAGTCATCCGCACCTGGCTGACTTCCGATCATCCTCCCGATCTTGCGACCGTCGAGCGTGTACTCGCGGTGGCACGTGGTGAGGCGATTGCGTGCGAGATTCCTGGTGGGCACCGCGTGAGCCGTCGGAATCAGGTGCTTTCTCTCACACGGGTCGACGAACGGGACTAGATTCATCGACCGTGCCTCCGAAGTTGCGTGGAAAATGGGCGTTGGGAATCACCCCCCGCAACTTCACCTGGATCCTGAAGGATCGCCTCGCGGTGTGCGAGCGTCCGGGCGGCTACGGCGACAACCATCGCCGAGTCCGACGCCAGGAAGAAATCATCTGGATCCGTGAGAACGGATTCGGACACGTGGTCTCGATCATCACGGCACCGCACAATCTGCACAACTACGTCGAGATGAACGTCCCGCACAGCCATCGTCCGTTCTCCAACGACGCCGTCGACGAATGGGCCAAATCCCTCTTCGTCGATCTGAAGGCGCTTCTGGCCAAGAAGACGAAGGTGATCGTCCACGGCGAAGAAGTGGGCGACCGCATCATGGGCGCGATGGGAGCCTTCATTCGCTGGTCGGGCCTGGTGGACGATCCGACCGAGGCGATCATGGTCGCCGAGAAACTGGCCGGCCACCAACTCGACTCGTCGGCCCGCGCTCTGATCCTGCGCGCCCACGAACTGCGCTGAACCTCGACCGCCCGAAGGGCGACAAACTCTTCCTGCGACATCGCGTCCGGTAGGGTCGGGTCATGACCACGACGAGTGGCAAGCGAGTCCTCCTCACCGGGATGGGCAGCCAACTCGGGTCCCTCGTCGCCAGCGAACTCGAATCCGAGAGCTGGGTCGCCGAAATCACGGGCTTCGACATCGATCCACCGCGCCGTCGACTCGACCGCTCGCGCTTCCACATGATCCATCCGAGCGATGTGGTCGGTCGGACCGCCCTCGTCAAGGAGTTCAACCCTCACGTCATCGTCCACCTCGGTGTCTGGGAACCCGATGCCCGGGCCAACCCGAAACAGGCCGAACTCCTCACGCAACAGTCGGCTGAATCACTCTTCATCGCCGCCAAGCGGGCC
>CAYNKE010000077.1:3407-8878 GCA_964397715.1 uncultured Bifidobacterium sp.
CGACTGCTCCGGCTGCCCATGGTCCCGGTCAACGTGCTGCGGGCTCCCAGTTTCAACCTTCTCCACGAGATCGACGCCGCCCGCGCGTTCGTGCTGGCTGCGCGACGCCGACCCGGCACGCCGATCAACATCGTCGGGTCCGATCCGATCAGCGGCCTCTCGGCGATCCTCCGCGGTCGGCGCGTACCGGTTCCTCTCCTCGGACCGGAGTGGGCCGTCACTCGACGCGTCACCCATCTCTTCGGTGCACCCGCACCCGAGCACGTGATGGAAGTTCTCCATCACGGTCGCCTCGCCACGTCGTCCACCTGTCGTGAGCACCTCGCGTGGGAGCCCGAGATGTCGACCGGTGATGTTCTCGACGCGCTCTACTCGTGGGAAGGAATCGTGCGCACCCCACCACGAGTCGCCTGGGACATCGCCTCGTGAGCTACGCCACCGCTTCGGACGGCATTCGCCTCCACTACGACGCCCTCGGGCGCAAGTCCGCGCCACCCGTCCTCATGATCCAAGGACTCGGTGCCGACAAGAACCTCTGGAACATGCAGCGCTTCGTTCTGGCCGCCAAGTACCGCGTGATCGCTCACGACAATCGCGGTGCGGGACGCAGTGACAAGCCCTTCGGCGCCTACACACTCGAGCAGATGGTCGATGACGCCATCGCGGTTCTCGATCATGAGGGAATCGAGAGCGCCCACATCGTCGGAGCGTCCATGGGTGGCGCGATCTCGCAAATCCTGGCCGTCAAG
Organism: uncultured Bifidobacterium sp.; assembly: GCA_964397715.1. Lineage (GTDB taxonomy): Bacteria > Actinomycetota > Acidimicrobiia > Acidimicrobiales > Ilumatobacteraceae > Casp-actino8. The sequence continues at coordinate 4,157 of CAYNKE010000077.1, forward strand.
TACCCGGACCGAGTTCGATCACTCACCCTTTTGTGCACGGCCTGTCGCAATCACGAATGGCGACGCGATTTGCTCCGTTCGTGGGCCGACGCCGCCACCACGCGCGGAATGGGCGCGATGACCTCCGAGGCCGCGCGCTGGGTGATGGGTCCGCGATCGCTGCGCCGACTCTGGCCCGCGGTCAGTTGGCTCGGTCCGATCGGAACCTCGCGCGCGACGCACGGATTCAACGGCCAGGTGCAGGCACTTCTCGCCGTCGACGAGACGCTCATCGACATGCTCTCGACCATCAATGTTCCCACCGCGGTCATCGTCGGCAATCAGGACATCCTCACTCCACGAGCCGACAGCGAAGAGATCGCCGAACGCATCCCGACCGCCGAACTCGTCGTGTTGTCCGGAGCCGCTCACGGACTGATGATCGAGCACGCGACTACGGTCAACCGAGTGCTCGGCGACTTCCTCGGACGCGCCGAACGCGTCTGGAAGTCCAAAGCCGACGTCGTCGCCCCGAAGTTGCGTTCGATCGCTTCATGAGTCATCCGCGGCGCGTGGTCGTCGTCGGAGCCGGACTGAGCGGACTTCTCGCCGCGCGCGATCTCACACGGAGAGGTCTCGACGTCGTCGTACTCGACAAGGGCCGCGGCGTCGGCGGACGGCTCGCCACCCGTCGCATCGGCACCGACCCGGTAGCTGTCTTCGATCACGGTGCACAATTCTTCACCGTCCGGTCGGCCGAATTCGACTCGATCGTCTCCGAGTGGATCGATGGAGGACTCGTTCGCGAGTGGTGTCGGGGCTTCGGCGACGACGACGGACATCCGCGTTACGTCGCCGTGCACGGCATGGCGTCGATCGCCAAACATCTCGCGCACGGGCTCGACGTGCGTACCGACACTCTCGTCTTCGCGATCCGCCGGGGCGAGTCGTCAACCGTCGACGTGGTGCTCGACGACGCGTCGGTGGTCAGCGCTGACGCGGTGATCGTCACGTGCCCACTTCCGCAGTCGTACTCCTTGCTCGTCTCGGCCGAGGTCGATCTCCCCGAAGCACTGCTCGGCACCGAATACGACCGCACCCTCGCGCTGCTCGCCGTGCTCGACCGACCAGTGTCGATCGGTCGTCACGGTGGTCTCCAGAATCCGACTGCGGCGTTCTCGTGGATCGGCGACAATCAGGCCAAGGGCGTGTCGTCCGTTCCAGCGATCACCTTTCATGCTTCACCGGCATGGAGTCTCGAGCACTGGGACGACGAGCACGACCTCGCACACGCCGCGCTCATCGAGTCGGCTCGCGTCTTTCTCGATGACGCCCGCATCGTGACGTCCGAGTTCAAGCGGTGGCGATTCGCGACTCCGAAGACGCTGTGGCCCGAGCCGTGTCACGTGGTCCAGATGAACCGGGACTCCGGCATGATCGTTCTGGCCGGGGACGCGTTCGCCGGTCCGAAGGTGGAAGGAGCGGCCCTCAGTGGACGAGCAGCCGCGTCGCGAGTGGCCGAAGCCCTAGCGGCGAACTGAATCGAGCAGAGCAGCCGACGCCCGACGCAGGGCGACCGACGCCGCTGAGTTCGGGAGTCGATCGCATGCGTTCTCGGCGCGCGCCACATACGACTCGGCGAGACTGATCGCCGCTTCGATGCCGCCATTCGTCCGCACGATCGACAGAGCCTTGTCCTTCTCGACGAGCGACAGGGGCTTACCGAGGAGATCGGCCAACTCGCGAGCCGGCACACCACCGGAGGCCAACGTGTGCAGCACCGGATAGGTGTACACGCCCTCGACCATGTCGTGACCGGCCGGCTTGCCCAGCTCGGCATCGGTGGACGAGATGTCGAGAAGATCGTCGACGATCTGGAACACCATTCCGTAGGCATCACCGAATTCGGTGAGCGCGTCGACAACCACCGGTGTGAATCCGCTGACCAAGCCGCCGATGCGCGCCGACGTGGCGTACAGCGACGCGGTCTTGCCGCTGATGGACGACAAGTAACTGTCGACCGGCCGGGCGATGTTGTAGGTGTGCCGCAACTCTTCGATCTGGCCTTCGCACAACCGTCCGATCGTGCGGGCGAGGAGCGCGGCCACCTCGGTTCCGAGCGACGCGGCGATTTCGGACGCGCGAGCCAACAAGAAGTCGCCGGCGAGGATGGCCTGCAGATTGCCCCACTTGGCGTTGACGGTTTCGACGCTGCGCCTAGTGGTCGACTCGTCCATCACATCGTCGTGGTACAGCGAACCGAGGTGCACCAATTCACAAGCGATTCCACCCTGCACCGAGGCGTCGGTCGTGGGTCCGCCGGCTACCTGCGCTGCGACCACCGAAAACATCGGGCGCAGCCGCTTGCCTCCCGCAAGAAGCAAATGAGAAGCGATCTCGGTGAGGTACGCGTCCGGAGTGCGGACGGATTCGAGAAGTGCTTCATCCACGCGCCGACGATCGGCGTCAGAGCCGGGCAAGCCGAACAGCGGAGAAGCGCTCACGGGGGCAGGCTATGTCGGTTTTCACTCCCACCGGCGAGTGGGCGTGTCCTGCTAAAACGAGACGTTCGACACGGAAACAGGTGTCCCTGCGCCTTCTCTGAACCCGCCCACCCCACCTGTAACATGAGCCAAACGCGCCTTCGGGCCGTGGCGAAAGGGTGAGCATGTTCGAGCGCTTCACAGATCGGGCCCGACGAGTCGTGGTGCTGGCCCAGGAAGAAGCGCGCCTGCTCAATCACAGTTACATCGGCACCGAGCACATCCTCCTCGGACTCATCCACGAAGGTGAAGGCGTCGCCGCCAAGGCGCTCGAGACCCTCGGCATCTCGCTCGAAGCCGTGCGCGCTCAGGTCGAAGAGATCATTGGCCAGGGGGGCTCGTCACCGTCGGGCCACATTCCCTTCACACCCCGCGCGAAGAAGGTCCTCGAATTGTCGTTGCGCGAGGCGTTGCAGTTGGGCCACAACTACATCGGCACCGAACACATCCTCCTCGGACTCATTCGTGAAGGAGAGGGCGTTGCCGCGCAGGTTCTCGTGAAGCTCGGCGCCGACCTGAGCCGGGTCCGCCAGCAGGTCATCCAGTTGCTGTCGGGCTATCAGGGTCCGCAGGGCAAGACCGAGGGCAGCCCCTCGAAGGAGTCCACCTCCGAGCGTTCGGGTGGCAAAGAAGAGGGCGACAAGGGCGGCAGCCAGATCCTCGACCAGTTCGGCCGCAACCTCACGCAGATCGCCCGCGAGAAGAAGCTCGACCCCGTCATCGGCCGCGCCCGCGAGATGGAGCGCGTCATGCAGATCCTCTCGCGTCGGACCAAGAACAATCCGGTGCTCATCGGCGAGCCCGGAGTCGGCAAGACCGCCATCGTCGAAGGTCTCGCTCAGAAGATCGTCGCCAACGACGTCCCCGACACGTTGCGCAACAAGCAGCTCTACACACTCGACCTCGGCGCACTCGTGGCCGGAAGCCGTTACCGTGGCGACTTCGAGGAGCGTCTCAAGAAGGTTCTCAAGGAGATCCGCACACGCGGCGACATCATTCTATTCATCGACGAGATCCACACGCTCGTCGGTGCTGGCGCCGCGGAAGGCGCGATCGATGCAGCGAGCATCCTCAAGCCGATGCTCGCGCGCGGTGAGCTCCAGACCATCGGTGCCACCACTCTCGACGAATATCGAAAGCACCTCGAGAAGGACGCCGCTCTCGAGCGGCGCTTCCAGCCGGTGAAGGTCGAAGAGCCGACCGTTGCGCACACCATCGAGATCCTGAAGGGTGTTCGCGACAAGTACGAGTCGCACCACCGCGTCACGATCACCGATCAGGCCTTGGTCGCCGCGGCCAATCTCGCCGATCGCTACATCTCCGATCGCCATCTCCCCGACAAGGCCATCGACCTCATCGACGAAGCCGGCAGCCGTCTGCGCATCAAGCGCATGCAGACTCCGCCCGACCTGAAGGACATGGAGTCGCGACTCACGCAATTGCAAGAAGCCAAGAAGAAGGCTGTCGAGGACCAGAACTACGAGGAAGCCAGTCGACTTCGCGATCAGGAGAAGCAACTTCAGAGCGAGAAGGCCGCCAAAGAGGCCGAGATCAAGGCCGGTGGCGTCGACTTGTTCGACGAGGTCGACGAGGAGTGCATCGCCGAAGTTCTGTCCATCTGGACCGGCATCCCGGTCTACAAACTCACCGAAGAGGAGACGCAGAAGCTTCTCAACATGGAAGCCGAACTCCACAAGCGGATCATCGGCCAGGAGGACGCCATCAAGGCGGTCTCGCAGAGCATCCGCCGTACGCGCGCCGGCCTCAAGGATCCCAAGCGCCCGAGCGGTTCGTTCATCTTCCTCGGACCCACCGGTGTCGGCAAGACCGAACTCGCCAAGACGCTGAGCGAGTTCCTGTTCGGCGACGAGTCCTCGCTCATCACGCTCGACATGTCGGAGTACATGGAGAAGCACACCGTGAGCCGCTTGGTTGGATCACCCCCTGGCTACGTCGGTTACGACGAGGGCGGACAGCTCACCGAAGCCGTGCGCCGCAAGCCGTTCAGCGTGGTTCTCTTCGACGAAATCGAAAAAGCTCATCCCGACGTGTTCAACACGCTGCTGCAGATTCTCGAGGAAGGTCGCCTCACCGACAGTCAGGGCCGTTCGGTCGACTTCCGCAACACGATCATCATCATGACCTCCAACCTCGGCACGCAGGATCTGCGCAAGGCCAACGTCGGCTTCACCAAGGCCGA
>CAYNKE010000078.1:0-4530 GCA_964397715.1 uncultured Bifidobacterium sp.
GCGGTGGCGGCGGGCCGGCACCAGTACTGAAGGGTTCGTTCGACCCGAATGGCGGTGAGTGCGTTTGGGATGGTCTGAAGAAGACGTTCACCGACGATTTCTTCGCGATTGGCTACATGTACGCACCCGGGGCAGCCGAGTGCTCGCGTCCGGGCTATGTTTTCGCCGACTGGGTGCTCAAGGGTTCGTCGCCCTCCACGAGTGCCGGACTGCCCGTGCTCGTTCACGAGCCCGACAAGGTGAGGCGCCACTTCGTGGCTCAGTCTGGTAGCTACGTCGCCAAGTGGAATCCGGCCGTCACTTTCAACATGGCGGGTGGTGCCTGCACGATCCTTGGTGAAAGTCGAAGTGGCACGTACTCCGTCGCGGTCGATGCACAGGGTCAAACGACCCCTGGGACATACCTGCGGGTTCCGGCCCCTGAAGCTTGCTCGCGCGTGGGTTACGAATTCGCCGGATGGTTCGGGGACGGCGCAAGGGCCAATTCCGGAGAAATCCTTCTCGCTTCCTCGATCGTCACCGCCGAGTGGCGACCGACCATTGTCATCGCCGGCGAGCGGACGACCGTGAGTCGTAAGCCGGGCATCTGCGTGAGCGGAAGGACGACGGGCGTTGCTGCAGGCGACACGGTCGTTCCCTACGTGCGTTTCCCCGGGGGCGACTACACCCAGGGGAGCGCTCGGCCAGTGGTGGGGCCCGATGGATCGTTCGAGTGGTGTCGTAAGACCGGGAAGAAGTCGTACGTCTACTTCACCAGCTCTGATGGCTCAGTGACGTCGAATCGGATCACCATCGCCTCGGCCTGATTCGGCTGCTCTGCCCTCGAGCGCAGCCAACCGCTGCGCAATCACGGTATCGGCCTCCGGATCGGTCGCGGTCCGATCGGCGTTGATCTGCTCGGCACCGATTCGTCGTTCAGTTGAACTAGGGTTCCAACAGTCGAGAGTTTTGGGGGTCCCATGAAGAAGATCGTTCTCGTTCTCGCCACTCTGCTGTCGGGCCTCGTGATGTGGTCTCCGGCCCGCGCGGTGAGTCCCGCCACGCAGCCGATTGACTGCTCAAATTTTGGTGCGCAAGGCCCCTACACCTTCACGGGCTCGGTGGGCGAGAGTTTCACGTTGGACAACTCTGGTGGTATTTCCGAGTGCGTCCTTCTGGACATGACCGGAGTGGTGACACCCTCGGGGGCGGGTTACAACGCGGCAGGGATGGGCGGACCGGAAATCATCGTCGGTGGAGTCGCAACGTTCACGATCGTCGGCTCAGGAACCTTCAAGGCCGTGACCGGGGCTGGTGGTGGGCCGGACATAATCATCAACGTCGTGGCGGGTGGCGGTCCCACGGGGCCGGCGACGGTCGTGAAGGGCTCGTTCGATCCGAGGGGCGGGTCGTGCGTGTTCAACGGACAGCCCCGGTCGGAGCCCTACGCGTTCTTCGTGATCGGCTTTTCGTACGCGCCGGGCGCTGCCGAGTGCGTTCGTCCGAATTGTGCTCACGTCGGATGGAACCTCTCGAGTTCGTCGACGACGCCGGTTCCGGCGAATCTGCCAGTCCTCGACGACGGAGGCGTGCGACGACATTTCGTCGGACAAGCGGGTGTTTACGCGGCCGACTGGGTGCTGTCTCCACGGCTCGCCAACGTCACCACCTCGACCGATGACATGGTCGAGATCGTTCTCGATCCGGGCTGTCGCGGGACGGTCGATGTCAAGACCGCGGGGCCGTGTGATTTGGTCGACGCCAGTGGTACCCGGTTGACCGGGTCGACTCTCTCGGGAACGTCCAAAGCCTTCGTGAAGAGCAATGGTTCGGTCGGATCATGCACCGTCTCCACGACCCCATCGTTCCTCGCGTACCAAAATCTCGACGGAACGGTGCTCGCCAAACCGTCATCGATCGTTCTGCCGGCAGGCAGTGCCACCATCACGTTCTTTCGGGCACCCAATCCGCCCCAGTCGGTCAACAGCGTTTACATCAGCAAGGGTGACGCCACGTTGTCGTGGACGCCGCCCACCGACGCCAACGGCCTCAAGTACGAGATCGGTTTGCGCGTGAAGACCCTCGACAACTCCGCGTGGCTGGCGTGGCAGACGCTTCCCGAGAAGCAGTCGGGAACGTCGATGGACGTGGGCGACGACCTGCGCATCGTCAACGGTCGCGTCTATCAGTTCCGCGTTCGTTCGATTGCTGCCGACGGGTCCTTCAGCACCTGGATCAATTCGGCTGAGCGATTCGTCGGCGACCTGACTTCCCCGTTCAATGGCTCGCTGGTTCTCACTGGTTTGCCGACCGGGAAGCAAGGAGTCGCGGCGTCGTTCGACGTGGAGGGCCTGGCGTGGACCTACAACGTCACCATCACGGACGTGCTCGCGGCGTACATGAAGAACGCGTACTTCGCCGTGTCCACGACATACGCCAAGCCCAACGGAACGACCTACTCATGGACTTTCCCGTTGGGCGATACGAGATCGAATACTTGCTCGGTTGGCCTCCGGTACACCGACGGACGCGGCAAGCCAAACTGGAAGTGGACCGCTACGTCCTGTCCCGCCCGGTGACCCGACTAGGTTGACCTGCCAGCACGACGGGGGAGACGACCGTGAAGAAGCTGTTGGTTTTGATCGCTGTACTGGCCTCGACGGTTGCCCTCTCGGGCCCGAATCCAGTGGCGGCCGCCGCCAACCCGGGCACGATCGTCGCGTCGTACAACAATCAGGCGCACGTCTACGAGCTCTCGGCGACCGCGGTCAATGCTGTTGTGGGCGACACCATCCAGGTCAACAACACGACAGGCGGCATCATCGATGTCGGAACCGACGTCGGGGCCAACGCCGGCATCCTCAGCGCTGGTGCGCAAGCGTGCAACCCACTGCAGGCTCAGGCGATCTGCAATGTGGCGAGCGGCAACACGACGACCTACACCGTCACGCAGTTGGGAGTGATCACCGTTCGGTTCTCCAACGGGACGAAACTGACCTTCACGGTGGGAACCGGAGTCGGTGGCGCGACGGGGCCGGCGACGACTGTCAAGGCTTCGTTCGATCCGAATGGCGGCGAGTGCATCTTCAACGGCACGAAGTCGTCGTCGAAGTACGACTCGTTCACGATTGGTTTCTCGTATGCGCCAGGGCCAGCGGAATGCTCGCGGCCGGGTTACGCCTTTGCCGATTGGATGGTGAAGTCGTCGCCGTCGACGAGCGCCGGTCTGTCGCTTCTGTTCCCTGACGGAGTAGCGGTCAAGCGTTACTTCGTCGCTCAGTCTGGCGACTTCGTTGCGCGGTGGGAGAAGCTCCCCCCGCCCCGGCTCGATGTCGTAGTGAGCGGACTGGGCGTTGTTTATATGACTGAACAGCCGGGAATCGTCTGCGGGGAGGGCTCCTTTTTTACGGTCACGCCCGTGAAGTACACGAATTGCGGACTCGACGGCGCGGCAACTCGCACTCTCTACGCGTTGCCCCAGTTTGGCCAGAGTTTTCTCGGCTGGGGTGGCGACTGCGCGAACACTCCCATCAACGCGGCTTGTACGGTCTCGGTGACCGGTTCGACGGCGGCGGTCGCACGGTTCGGTCTCGTCAACCTGACGGTCGAGAAACAGGGATCCGGAACCGTCTCGGAGTTCACCTTCTCCACCCCGCGCATCAACTGCGGGGCGACTTGCTCGGCCGGTCTGCTGAAGGATTCGCCGATCTTCTTGGTTGCGGCACCAGCGCCGGGGCAGTACTTCGTGGAGTGGGCGGGGGCCTGTGCGGGTACCCCGTCGACGAGTGCGTGTTCGCTCACCGTCGCGAACGACACCAAGGCGACCGCCGTGTTCGCGGCCGGGAATCGTCTGGTCGTCGACATCGATCCTCGGGAAGGCAACAACGGTGTCGTGTGGTCGCTGCCGTACGGACTGATTTGCGGTGGGCCTTTCGAGGCGTGTGATGTCACGTTCCCTCCGACGGTCAGAGAGTTCACGTTGTTCGCCGTCAACGGCCGTGATCATCGCATCAGCGGCTGGGGGGGTGCGTGCAGCGGCACCGCGACGACGTCGGCATGCTCGGTCTCGTTTGCCACCGGATCGAAAGAACGTCGAGTCACGGTGTCGTATGAGGAGCGGGCCTGGGTGCCGGTCGCGACGTTCGACGGCTGGATCCAGGGGATGAGTCGAGACGGCCGGACGGTTCTGACCGGGACGGCGAGCACGACTCAGGTTCGGCGTGAGAATTCGCGGACCGGTGAATGGAAGACCATTCTGGAAATCTCATCTCCAGCGGCCAGGTCCCGACTCAGTGGAGACGGAAACACGGTCGTGACGTGTGTGGACGACTCCGGATTTTTATTCGATGTGGTCGTCCGCCGATGGAACGAGACGTCGAGTACGTGGCAGCAGGTGGGGGCTCCAATCAACCGGACCGATTCGTGCCCCGCCGTCGTGAGTGACGACGGTTCAGTCCTTGCGACCTCGGAGAACATCTACGATTGGCGAGCCGGAACGGGCTCATGGGTCAAGCGGTCGAATCCGAAGGACTTGATTTTCGAGGCGGTCAA
>CAYNKE010000078.1:4630-8859 GCA_964397715.1 uncultured Bifidobacterium sp.
ACCTTCGGCCGGACGATTTACGAGTGGAGTTTTCCGAGGCGCTGAGCGATCAGGTTCTCGATCTGCGGATCAGTCGTGGTTCCGTCGGCGCTGATCCGTTCGGCGCCCTTGGCAATCTGAACGACGGGCTCGCTCACCACGGTGTTGCCGAGTAACGCGAGGATTCCCGACAACTGTTCGATCATGTGCGAGCCACCGGTGCCGCCGGCGCTGCTCACGATGCTGATGGTCTTGCCGCGTAGCGCGTGCTGACCGAGTGGCCGCGTGACCCAGTCGATCGCGTTCTTCAGCACACCGGTGGGCCCGAAGTTGTACTCGGGTGCGGCCACGAACAGGGCGTCACAAGCCGACACCGCGTCGCGCCACTCTCGAACGATCGTCGGCGAATCGGCTTCGAGGTCCTCGTTGTAGAAGGGCAAGTCGCCGATTCGGGTCCAGTGGGTGATGTCCAGGTCGGCCGGAGCGAGACGCATCGCCATGCGCACCAGTCCGGTGTTCGACGAGTTGCGGCGCAGGCTGCCGGAGATGGCGAGAACGTTTCGGGGCATAGCGGTCGAGTCTGCTGGTCACTTGTCGCAGCCGTCGAATCGGGTGTGCCCGCGAACGACCAGGTGATCGGGGCAAGATAGGGGTGTGCAAGCCCCTCTGCGCGTCGCCTACACGCTCGAGCAGTGCTGGCACCGAGTCCCGGGTGGCACGGCCACGTCGGCGCTTCGCACCGCAGTGGCGCTTTCCGACATTCCAGGTGTCGAACTGATCGGAGTGGCCGGTCGCCATCGGCGTGCACCCAAGCCGGCGTACGTTCCGTCGATTCCGGTCACGCAGCTCGGCTATCGAGCGCCCTGGCTCTACGAACTCTGGCTACGCCTCGGATGGCCATCGGTCGAGCGGGCCACCGGAACCGTCGACGTGGTGCACTGCACCGGCCTCATTCCGCCTCCGAGCGACGCGCCGATGATCGCGACGCTTCACGACGTGGCGTGGCGCCACCGCCCCGACCAGTTCACGCGGCACGGTGTGCGCGTGTTCGAGCGCAGCCTGGCCGAGATCCGTCGCCGGGCCGACCTCGTGCTGTGTCCGTCGATGGCCACGATGCTCGATGCCGAACGCGCGGGTATCGGTGTCGAACGTCTGCGTCTCGTGCCGTGGGGCGTCGAACGGGTCGCGGTCACCGAAACCGACAAGACCGCGGTCCGTACCAAGTACTCCTTGCCATCGGAGTTCTTGCTCTTCGTCGGCACCGTCGAGCCGCGCAAGAACCTGAAGCGACTGGTCGAGGCGATCGGCAAGATGCGCAAGCCGCTTCCCCTCGTGGTGGCCGGTGCGATGGGCTGGGGCGAGTCCGGAATCGAGAACGCCGACAACGTGCACTTCATCGGCTTCGTCGCCGATGGCGAACTGCCGGCGCTGTACGCATCGGCGCTGGCCTTCTGCTACCCGAGCGAACGCGAAGGCTTCGGGATGCCGGTGCTCGAGGCCATGTCGCAGGGGACGCCGGTCGTGACGAGCCAGGGGACTTCCACCGAGGAGGTGGCTGGTGGCGCCGCGGTTCTGGTCGACCCCTTCAGCGTGGACGACATCCGCCGCGGGCTCGAAGAAGTACTGGCTCGCCGCAACGAGTTGATCATCTGGGGTCACCGCCAGGCCGCGCGCCGTCAGTGGTCGGAGACCGCGCGCCTCACCGTCGCCGCGTACCGCGAGGTTCGCCAATGAATTCTGCATCACGAGGGCCGCATCGTGAGCGCCGCGTCATGAGAGCAGCATCGTGAACGGCATCGCGGTCAACTTGTCGTGGTGCGTTCCTGGCGACGTGGGTGGCAGCGAGGAATACTTGTGCCGCCAACTCGTCGGACTCGCGGTACACGACTTTCGCACGACGGTGTTCGCACCGAAAGGTTTCGCCCGCGCCCATCCCGACGTGGCCGATGCTCACGATGTCGTCGAAGCCGCGCACGACTGTCGTTCTCGTCCGAGGCGGATGCTCACCGAATCGACGTGGTTGTACCGCAAGACGCGGGGGGCGTCGATCGTGCATCACGGAGGCGGAACGCTCCCGGGCCGCTACCGCCGCCCGACAGTTCTCACGGTTCACGATCTTCAGTATCGGCAGTACCCCGAGTACTTCGCACCCAAGCGACTCGCGTACCTGCGAACGGTCATGCCCCGCTCGGCGCGCGCCGCCGACCTCATCACGGTCCCGACGGAGTTCGTGAAGCGCACGGTCATCGATGCGTACGGGGTCGACCGCGACCGCATCGTCGTCGTTCCGCACGGCGTGAACGAGTCGCTCTCGCGCGACTTCACCCCCGAACCCGAATTGCGCGCCAAGTTCGATCTCGGCGTCGCGCCGATCCTCGTGTACCCAGCCGCCACGTTCCCGCACAAGGGCCACCGCTTCCTCATCGACGTCGCTGACCGTCACTGGTCGCATCTCGGGTATCGGCTCGTGCTCATGGGCGGAGCCGGCAACGCCGACGACGCGGTGCGCAAGCAATTGGCCGATTCACGAGTGGCCCGGGCGGCCACCCATGTGGGTCGCGTGTCCGAACGCGATCGCAACGGCCTCATCCGGATGGCTCACGCCCTGGTGTTTCCGAGCGAATACGAAGGGTTCGGCGCACCGGTGATCGAGGCGATGCAGATCGGCATCCCGGTGGTGACGAGCGATCGCGCGTGTTTGCCCGAGGTGGTGGGCGACGCGGGCGTGGTGTTGTCGTTGCAAGAAGACCTCTGGGCCAGCGTCCCCGACGTGGTGCGTCTGCGCCGCACCGAACTCGTTCAGCGCGGCATCGAACGAGTCGCGCGGTTCAGCACCAGTGCGTCGGGAGCGGCACTCGTGGCCGCGTATCGAAGGCTCGAGGCCTGACGATGTCGGCACGGGCCGAACGAACGACGGCCGAGTCGCCGCTGACGATCGTCGTCGTCTGCCCGCACTTCGAACCCGATACCGCACCCACCGGCGTGGTGATGACGCGAGTGGTGCACGAGCTCGCGGCCCTCGGCCATCGCGTGCACGTGGTGTCCACGTTGCCGTGGTACGCCAAGCACCGGGTGGATGAGTCGTGGGCGACCACCACCTGGCGTACTCGCACTCAGATCTGCGAGTGGGGGAGCATCACGCGACTCGATCCGTTCGCCGGCACCGACAAGCGCAACCTGATACGTCGCGCGCTCGGGTTCATCGGCTTCTCCATCACCGCCGCGGTCGCCGGCTGGCGAGTGGCCCGGCGCGAGAAGATCGACGCAGTGTTCGCCATGTCGCCGCCGCTCACGCTCGGTGTCACCGGGTGGGTCGTGGCTCGTGCCCGCCGGGCGCGGCTGGTCGTCAACATTCAGGACGTGTTCCCCGACGCCGCGATCGAGACGGGCGCAATCCGCAATCGCGGGATCATCGCCGCCGCACGTGTGCTCGAGAAGTGGGTCTATCGACGATCGGCGGCGGTCACGGTGCTCTCCGACGACCTGGCCGACAATCTGCGCGCCAAAGTCCCGGCCGCGCGACGCGACAGCGTCGTGGTGATTCCGAACTTCGTCGACACCGACGCCATCGCCCCGATGGATCGCTCGACCGCCTACCGGAGCGAACTCGGGATCGGCGATCAACTGGTCGTGATGTACGCCGGGAACGTGGGCTTCTCGCAGTCGCTCGAACTGGTGGTTGCCGCGGCTCGTCGATTCCCCGACGTGTTCTTCGTCGTCAACGGCGAGGGTTCAGCGCGATTCTCCGTGGAGGAGGCGGCTCGTGGCATGGCAAACGTGCGGTTCGCCGATTACCAACCGGTCGAACGACTTCCCGAAGTGCTGGCCACCGCCGATCTTCACGTGATTCCCCTCAAACGAGGACTCGGCCGAGTGAGCGTCCCGTCCAAGACGTACTCGATCATGGCCGCCGGCCGTCCGGCGCTCGCGGCGATCGACCCCGACACGGAAGTTCCGCGTCTCCTCGCGCGATCAGGTGGGGGAGTCAGCGTTCCACCCGACGACGAGGACGCGTTCTGCACCGCGCTGGGCGCGCTGCTCGCTGATCGTGATCGTCTGGCCGACATGGGACGGCGAGCGCGGGCCCATGTGCTGGGCAACGTTTCGCCGAGTGCGGTGGGCGAGGCCTACGCCACGGTTCTGCGGGGCGCCGGCCATGACCCTCTCAACCCGGGTTCTCCCAGGTAGCCTCGCTTCCTCGTGGGTCCGAACGCCAAGTCATCCGGTCGCAATTCGGCGTCGCGCGTCGC
>CAYNKE010000079.1:0-8760 GCA_964397715.1 uncultured Bifidobacterium sp.
CCGAGTCGGCGAGTGCGCCGTCCATCACGCGTAGGCGCTCGGCGAGCATGCGCACGACACCGCGGAGAACGCGCGGGTTGCCGTCGAGCAACTTCTCCACCGGGTCGTAAGGGATCTCGAGAACTTCACTCGGTTCGATCGCCCGGGCCATGGCCGAACGCGGACCGGCATCGAGGAGGCCCATCTCGCCGAACAGATCGCCGGCTTCCATGAGCGCAACCATGCTCTCGCGCTTGTCGAGTTCGTTGGCGATGGCGATGGCCACGCGACCAGTGAGCACGATGTACATCGACTCGGCTTCTTCGCCGGCTTCGAAGAGATGATCGCCACGCGAGAGGATTCGCTTGCGACCCGTTGCGGCGATGCGAGCGATCTCTTCACTCGGCGCTTCACCGAAGAAGTCGGTCTTCGCGAGGGCGTCTTCGTAGGCCATTGGCCCGAACGGTACTACCCTCCTCGAATATGGCGAACTCCGGCTCGGGTTTTTCTCGTGGACCGGTCTGGACCATCGTCGTCGCAGGCGGATCTGGTCGTCGGTTCGGTTCGTTGAAGCAGTTCGAGGAGCTCGGTGGGCGACGGGTTCTGGATCTCTCGGTCGAGGTCGCCCGGCAGTGCAGCGACGGCGTGGTGGTGGTGGTCCCGGCCGAAGATGCCGTTCGCGAGGGAGGTGTGGCCGGTGGGCCGACGCGGACCGCGAGTGTTCGCAACGGTCTGGCCGCCGTACCCGCGAACGCCGCCGTGATCTTGGTGCACGATGCGGCTCGGCCATTCGCCTCGACCGCGCTCTATCAATCGGTCATCGACGCCGTGGCGGCTGGCGCCGATGGAGCGGTGCCCGGTCTGCCGGTCGTCGACACCGTGAAGTCGATCGAAGTGGTGCAGTCGTCGAGCATCGGACTGAGTGGGGAGGGTCTCCCGACGGTCGTCCCGAAGGTGACCGCCACTCCCGACCGCGCGACCTTGGTGGCCGTGCAGACCCCGCAAGCCTTTCGGGCCGACGTTCTGCGCCGTGCGTATCTGCCCGAGATCGACGGCACCGACGATGCATCGCTCGTCGAGTTGGCTGGCGGTACGGTCGTGGTGGTGCCCGGTGACGTCGACAATCGCAAGATCACCGTTCCCGAGGACCTGGTCTGGGCGCGCGACTACGTGAAGTCGAGTGGAGCGCCTTCATGAGCGAGTTCGCGGTCCGCGTCGGCCAGGGTTTCGACATCCACCGGTTCTCCGATGATCCGAGTCGCGTGCTCGTTCTCGGAGGGGTTCGCTTCGACGGTACGCGTGGTCTCGATGGCCACAGCGATGCGGATGTGATCGCGCATGCGGTCGCCGACGCGCTTCTCGGTGCCGTGGGCCTCGGCGACCTCGGAGAGCACTATCCCGATTCCGATCCGCGCTGGAAGGGTGCTGATTCGATTGCGTTGCTCGCCGATGTGGTCGGGAAGGTCCGCTCCGATGGGTGGGAGATCGGCAATGTCGATTGCAGCGTGGTGTGTGAGGAGCCGAAGTTGGCGCCCCGCCGCGCGGCGATGCAGGAACGGTTGTCGTCGACGGTAGGTGCGCCGGTCACGGTGAAAGGTCGTCGGGCCGAAGGTCTCGGTGCGCTCGGTCGCCGCGAGGGCATTGCGTGTTGGGCGAGCGCGGTCGTGATTCGCCGAGAGAGTGTTGGCTGATGGCGGCGCGTCGTCCGGCCCGTGGTCGCCCCGGTGGTGGCGGCCGGCCGAGTAGTGGTGGGCGCTCGAGCAGTGGTCGCGCCGCGAGCGGTGGCCAACCCAAAGGTGCGTCCGGTCGTGGACGCCGCACCGGCAGCGCTCCCACCGGTGCTCCGCGTTCACGCGGAGCCGGTCGCACCGGCCCGGTGAAGCCGGGCATCTCGTCGGACCGTGGCGACAAGCGGACGCGTTCGACCGCGCTCGGCTCCACGCGCGACAAGCGATCGGACGAACGCGACGACCTCGGTGGCACGCAGATCGAAGGTCGCCAGGCCGTCCGTGAATTGTTGATCGCCGGTAAGCGCCGCGTTCATGAGGTCTGGATCGCCAACGAGCGTGACGTGAGCGACGTGGTGGAAGACATCGTTCAGTTGGCCCGTGCCAATCGTGTGCCGGTCGTGGAAGTGAGCCGCAAGAAACTCGACTACGCGGCTCGGAGCGAGGCACCTCAAGGTGTGCTGGCTCGTGCGGACGCGTTGATGCCCGTGAACTTCGACGCTCTCGTGAAGCGCCGACCCGGCCGTGCGCCGTTCTTGGTGGCTGTCGACGGCGTGACCGATCCGGGAAACCTCGGCGCGATCCTGCGTTGTTGCGACGGGGCCGGTGTGGACGGGGTCGTTCTGCCTCGCCATCGCTCGGTTCATGTCACGCCCACCACAGCCAAAGCATCGGTGGGTGCCTGCGAGCACGTTCCGATGGCCCTCGTGGGCGGACTGCCGACGGCTCTCGCGAAGATGCGCGAGGTCGGCATCTGGGTCGTGGGTCTCGACGACGCGTCCGACAAGTCGTTGTTCGAACTGGGCGACCTGGCGAAAGAGGGCGTCTGTCTCGTGCTCGGGGCCGAGGGCGCGGGTCTGTCGCGGCTCGTACGCGAGCGCTGTGATCTCATCGTGAGCATCCCGATGCGAGGGCGTCTGAGTTCGCTCAACGTGTCGACCGCGGCGGCGTTGGCAACCTATGAAGTGGCCCGCCATCGTCGTTAGCCTCGGGCGAGTCGCCGGGTTAGCTCAGTGGTAGAGCAACCGCCTTGTAAGCGGTAGGTCGTGGGTTCAATCCCCACACCCGGCTCGAGAACTCAGTCGATGGCGCGCGAGATGCGGGCGAGCAACACGTCGAGTGCGCGCTCATTGTGTCCACCCTCGGGGATGATCACGTCGGCGTAGCGCTTGCTCGGTTCGATGAACTGGATGTGACTCGGACGAACGGTCGTCATGTACTGGTTCATGATGCTGTCGGGAGTTCGGCCGCGATCGCGGACGTCGCGCTGGAGGCGTCGGATGAGCCGAACGTCGGGATCGGTGTCGACGAAGACACTCAGGTCGAACAACTCGCGAAGTGTGGCGTCGTACAGAGCCAGGATTCCTTCGAACACCACGATGGGTGCCGGCGCGACCATCACGACGTCTTTCGAGCGGTTGTGATCGGCGTAGTCGTAGACCGGGAGGGCGATCGTCTCACCGGCGAGCAGCGAACTCAACTGCCGGTTCATCAGATCCCAGTCGAAGGCGTCGGGGTGGTCGTAGTTGGCGCGGGCCCGTTCGTCGAAGGGTTGATGGGTCCGGTCGACGTAGTACGCGTCCTGCCGAATGAGGGCCAATCGCTCGGTTCCGACGAGTGCGACGAGCCGCTCGGCCACTGTCGTCTTGCCCGAGCAGGTGCCACCGGCAACGCCGATCACGAAAGGCCGATTCACCCTGCTCACGACGTCGAGGGTACTTGTGTCCGATGAGCAGGTCCGTTTCGACGGGGGTGCTTGTAAACCCACGGCGAAAACGGGCAGGCTGTACCAATGGCCCTGACCGAACGCGAGAAGGCGATCCTCGATTTCGAGCGGGGCTGGTGGACCGAGGACGGCGTCAAGGACGTCATGCTCCGCGAGAGGTTCAACTGCTCGGCCGATGAGTACTACGCGGACTTGAACCGGCTTCTCGACCACCCTGAGGCTGTGGCGTACGATCCTCTCGTGGTTCGCCGCCTGCAGCGAGCCCGCGAACGTCGTCGTCAGATGCGCCTCGACGGCGCGTCTGAGTCGGGAGGCCTGGAAGCATGAGTGACGAGCAGCCCACCGGATCTCGCACCACCCGTCCGGCTTCGCAAGGGGGTGTCGGCGTGTCGACCACCCTCGGCATCATCGTGGCGGCCATCGCCGTTCTGCTCGGATTCCTCATTCTCCGCGACATCAATCGTGATCGTGACGGCGGTGGTTCGTCGGGCCCGGTAGAGACCCAGCCCGTGAGCACCGATGTGTCCGGCACCGACGTGACCTTGCCGCCGATCGACACCACCACGTTGCCGCGTACCGGCTACAAGGTGTTGGTGGCCAATGCCTCGGGAATCTCGGGGAGTGCAGGCCAGATGAGCACGGCTCTTCAGGCCGAAGGTTTCGTGGTCGTGCAACCAGCCACGAACGCCGCGGAGACCGTAGGCAAGCAGACCGTGACCGTGGTGTATTACGTGCCGGGCTACGAGACCGGTGCCGCCGCGGTGGCTGAGATCCTGGGCGGCGTGGCCACTCAGCCCGTGGCGTCGCCGCCGCCCGTCGAGTCGGGTGACTTGGGTGAGGCGACGGTCGTGGTTCTGCTCGGTACCGATCTGGCCGGCAAGTTGCTGCCCGGCGCTCTGCCCTCGGCAGCTCCGGCCGCGGCCGCCACCACCACGACCACCGCCTGACGATCTGAACGTCAGCCTCGGGGGAGCAGCGCACGGGCGGCCTGCTCCACGCACGACTTCGGTTCGCTGATCGCCTTGTCTTCGCCGAACGTCGCCACGAGATCGGTGACGCCGCGCGTGATGAGGGCGTAGTCCTCGGCGTCGTGCGCGCTCGGATGAACACGTCCGACGATCGCGGCGACGGGCACGCCGTTTTCGTGCGCTAGCTCCGCCACCCCGCCCACCACCTTGCCTTCGAAACTCGTGACGTCGAGTTGGCCTTCTCCCGTGATCACGAGGTCGGCCCCCTTCAGATGTTCGGCGAGCCCGGTCTCCTCGGCGACCATCTCGAATCCGGGAACGAGCGTCGCGCCGAGGGCCACCAATCCACCGGCGAGTCCCCCCGCGGCACCAGCTCCTTCGACGCGCGACACGTCGACCCCGTAGTTCTGTTTGTACATCTGCACCAAACGTTCGAGGCGGCCTTCGAGCATGCGGACCTGCGCAGGTGACGCACCTTTCTGCGGTGCGAAGACGCGTGCGGCGTCGACGAACAGCGTGTCGACATCGCACGCCACGATGAACTCGATGCTGCGCAGGCGAGCCGGAGCGTGGATCGCGCGCACCGCCCCCAGCCCACCGTCAGTCGTGGCCGATCCGCCGAGGCACACGATGATGCGTTCGGCACCGAGATCGAGGGCTTTGTCGATCAACTCGCCCGTGCCGGTGGTGGATGCCGCAACGGCATCGTTCGCGTCGGGCCCACCGACGAGGGTGAGTCCCGACGCTCGCGCCATCTCGATCACGGCTGTACCACGGTGGAATCGCCAGGCCGCTTCCACCACGTCGCCGAGCGGCCCGGTGACGGCCGACGTGCGATTGGCACCGCCGAGTGCATCGAGTGTTCCCTCGCCCCCGTCGGCGAGGGCGACCTCGGTGCAGTCGATGCCGAGATCCCAACAGGCGTGCCCGACCGCGTGGGCGGCGTCGTGTGCCGACAGCGTTCCCTTGAACTTGTCGAACGCTGCGATCACCCGCATCGCCCCAGTCTGCTCGGGGGTGTCCGACCGGTGGCGAATCCCGACTTGGTCGGTAAGGTTTCGGTCATGGCCGTGACCGTGCGCATTCCCACCACTCTTCGTCCCTTGTCGGGGGGTAACGCCACCGTTCAGGTGGAAGGGGCCACGTTGCGTGACGTGCTCGTCGCACTGGACGCCGCCCACCCGGGTTTCAAGGACCGCTTGTTCGATGATCACGGCAATCAGCGTCGGTTCGTCAATCTCTTCGTCGCCGACGACGACGTGCGTTACATGCAGGGCCTCGACACACCGGTGCCCGCGGGCGAGACCGTCAGCATCATTCCCGCCGTCGCCGGCGGCTGAACATCAGGCGGGCAGCAGTTCGAGGAAGTCGGCGCGCTTCTTCGGACCCATCGGCACTTCGCTCGGCCGATTCTCGCGGTCTTGCCAGACCATGAACACGCGGTTCATGACTTCGGTGTCCTTCATCAGCGACTCCGGTGACGTCAACAAGTTCAAGTTGCGCATGAACGCGCGCAGCACGATCGGATCGGTTCGCAACGCGGGCAGCAATCCCTCGCGCAAGACCGAGCGCATCATCGTCTTCGGATCACTGCTGTCTCCGTCGGGATCTTCGCCGCGTAGCAACGCCGCCGCTACGCGCCGCGCTTCGGCATCCTGCTGAACTCCCGATTCGTACCACGGCTTGATCTCGCGATTGATCGCGGCGTCGTACTCGACCGCAACATCGAACAATTCACGGCCCGTGCGCGGTTCACGTCCGGCCAGCGTCTCGCTCATGAGATGCGCTCCCCAGTAACCCGTGGAGCAACCACGTCCGTACAACGGGTTGGTGCAGATGACCGCGTCACCCACCGGCAGCATTCCGAGTACCAACGGCGCACCATCCACGACGTATTCGCGGTGGCGATTCAGGAGACCGGCCATCACGTGCACGCCGTCGTGAATCGGCTCGGCCCGACCGTCGAGATACGGCTCGGTGGCCACCAATTGACGACAAGCATGATCGAAGACCGCCGGATCGGCCAGACGGGTGCGCAGTTCGCTGTCGTCGGTGGGCGCGGCGAGAGTGATCGAGAACGTGTCGTTGTCGCCCACGAACACGCCGTACTTGATGTAGCCGAGATCTCCGCCGATCGGGCCGTTGCGCGGCGGATACTTCTCGCCCTTCTTCAGACGATAGAAACGCGACGCGTAGACGATGCCGGTGTCTTCCACGAACTCGCGCACGGGACCGACGCCGATCGCTTCGAGCCACTCGGGGAGTGCCGAACGCCGACCGCTCGCCACCACCACGAGATCGGCGGTGCGCGTGGTTCCGTCTTCGAGGGTCACACCGGTGACGCGCGTGAGCCCCGTCTCGGTGTCGGATTCGTGGGTGAGTCCGTTGACGCCCACACCGGTGGCGAACCGCACGCGCCCTTCGTCGAGCACGACGCGGCGCAGCACCCACTCGAACGTGGTCCGGCGGCAGGTGAGCATCGTGAGTTCGTCGTCGGCCGCCTCGCGCTCGAAACCCACCATGGTGGGGGGCAGATCTTCGCCGAACCGCAGTTCGGCCGCCCCGGCGGCCATGAGCGCTTCCACCACGTCGGGCTCGTTGGCCTTCAAGAGGCCCACCAGCCGGGCGAGGAAGGCATGGCTGTGCCGCACCTGCGGGGCACCCCGGCGATCCCATTCGAAGGCCTCGTCAGCCGAGGCCGGCATCGGGGTGTCGTCGCGTTCGAGGACGGTCACGGCATGGCCTTGGCGGCTCAGTTTGAGGGCTGACGAGAGCCCTGATACGCCGCCTCCGACCACGATGACCTGCACGAATGCCAGGGTAGAGGCCGATCTGGGCCGCGATCGGGTCGAGCGATTGGGGACCCTGTGCCGGTTGTCGTTTTAGCACTCGCGAAAGTAGAGTGCTAGCACTCAGTTCGCCCGAGTGCGAACACCTCCCCAGCAGTCAGTTACCGAAAGGGATTCACGATGCCGAAGATGATTGCGTTCGATGAGCAGGCCCGCCGTGGCCTCGAAGCCGGCATGAACAAGCTGGCCGACGCGGTGCGCGTCACCCTTGGACCCAAGGGCCGCAACGTCGTTCTCGAGAAGAAGTGGGGCGCCCCCACGATCACCAATGACGGAGTCTCCATCGCCAAGGAGATCGATCTCGAAGATCCGTACGAGAAGATCGGCGCCGAACTGGTGAAGGAAGTCGCCAAGAAGACCGACGATGTCGCGGGTGACGGAACCACCACCGCCACCGTTCTCGCCTGGAGCATGGTGCGTGAAGGACTGCGCAACGTCGCCGCCGGCGCCAACCCGATGAGCCTGAAGAAGGGCATCGAGGCCGCCGTCGCCGCCGCCGTGGGCTCGATCAAGTCTCTTGCCAAGGAAGTGGACAACAAGGAGCAGATCGCTCAGGTCGCGTCCATCTCGGCCGCCGACAACGAGATCGGCACCATGATTTCCGATGCCATCGACAAGGTCGGCAAGGACGGCGTCATCACCGTCGAAGAGAGCCAGACCTTCGGCATGGAGATGGATCTCGTCGAAGGTATGCGCTTCGACAAGGGCTACATCTCGCCCTACTTCGTGACCGACCCCGAGCGCATGGAGGCCGTCCTCGACGATCCGTACATCCTGCTCGTGTCGTCGAAGATCTCGTCGGTCCGCGACATGCTCCCGGTCCTCGAGAAGGTCATGCAGAGCGGCCGTCCGCTCGTGATCATCGCCGAAGACATCGAGGGCGAGGCTCTCGCCACTCTGGTCGTCAACAAGATCCGTGGCACGTTCAAGTCGGTGGCCGTCAAGGCTCCGGGCTTCGGCGAGCGCCGCAAGGCGATGTTGCAGGACATGGCGATCCTCACCGGTGGTCAGGTCATCAGCGAAGAGGTGGGTCTCAAGCTCGAGAACGCCACCCTCGATCTGCTCGGCCGCGCCAAGAAGATCATCATCACCAAGGACGAGACCACTCTCGTCGAAGGTGCGGGCGATGACGACGACATCAAGGGTCGCATCAACCAGATCAAGGCCGAGATCGACAACACCGATTCCGACTACGACCGCGAGAAGCTTCAGGAGCGCCTGGCCAAGTTGTCCGGTGGCGTGGCCGTGCTGAAGGTTGGCGCCGCCACCGAAGTCGAACTCAAGGAGAAGAAGCACCGCATCGAAGACGCGGTGAGCACCACCAAGGCCGCCATCGAAGAAGGTGTCGTGCCCGGTGGCGGAGTCGCGTTGCTCCGTTCGCAGGCTGCGGTTCTCGCCGCTGTCGAGAAGCTCAGCGGTGACGAGGCAACCGGTGCTCGCTTGGTCGCCAAGTCGCTCGAGGCTCCGCTCAAGCAGATCGCCGAGAACGCCGGTCTCGAGGGTGGCGTCGT
>CAYNKE010000080.1:0-8669 GCA_964397715.1 uncultured Bifidobacterium sp.
ATGCCTGCCATCACGACCAACGATCTGAAGAACGGAATCACTCTCGAACTCGACAACGGACTCTTCCAGGTCGTCGAGTTCCAGCACGTCAAGCCGGGGAAGGGAGGAGCGTTCGTGCGCACGAAGCTCCGTAACGTTCGAACCGGCAACGTCTTCGAGAAGACCTTCAACGCCGGGATCCGAGTCGAGCAGGCGATCCTCGACAAGAAGGACATGCAATTCCTGTACCGCGACGGCGACGATTACGTCTTCATGGACACCGAGTCGTACGACCAGATGAACGTGAATCCGAGCGCCCTCGGGGATGCCGCGGACTACCTGATCGAATCGATGACGGCGATCATCGCTCAGCACAACGGCGAAATCGTTTCGGTGGAGATTCCAGCAGCCGTCGAGTTGACCATCGCCAACACCGAACCTGGTGTGCAGGGCGATCGCGTCTCCGGCGCCCGCAAACCGGCCGAGCTCCAGACCGGCAAAGTCATCCAGGTTCCGTTGTTCGTGAACGTCGGCGACAAAGTTCGCGTCGACACTCGCACCGGCGATTACATCACGCGAGTCTGAGCACATGTCCGACGCGCGCTCGGCCGCACGCGAACACGCGCTGTCTCTCCTCTACGAAGCCGAGACCAAGGGCTGCCCGATCGCCGAAGTTCTCACCGGCCAGGTTCTCGAACCCGACCCATTGACGGTTCAGATCGTCCAGGGAGTCGAATCCGACATCGTGGCGATCGACGGGTTGATCTCCGAACGGTCGAGCGGCTGGCGAATCGATCGCATGGCCGCGCTCGATCGCCTCGTGCTTCGAATGGCGACGTTCGAGCTCGTGCATCGGAGCGACGTTCCGACCGCGGTGATTCTCGACGAAGCGGTCGAACTCGCCAAGCGCTTCGGAACCGACGACTCCAGTCGGTTCGTCAACGGTGTCCTCGCGGCCGTAGCTCGCGACGTGCGGACCGCGACTCCGAACTGACCGTCGGTCAGTGGTGGAGGGGTTCGGGCCACGGTCCTTGGCCCTGGGCGGCGGCGGCGACATCAGCGAGTGAAAATCCCTCGAGGTGGTGTCGCATGTGCTCTCCGGTCTGCTTCCAGATCGCCAGCAGCACACATTGGCCCTCGTGGTCGCACGATCCGTTCTGATGGGGCTCACCGAAGTCTCCGACCACGATCGGTCCGTCGACGGCCGATACCACGTCCGAGAGCGCGATGTCCTCGGGTCGTCGTGCGAGGGTGTAACCACCGCCGACGCCCCTCTTCGAGCGAACGAGACCTGCTCCTTTGAGCGCCAGAAGGATCTGTTCGAGATAGGGCTGCGGAAGTCCGGTTCGTTCGGCGATGTCTCGGACCGATGTCGGACCCGGCTCGTCGCAATGAAGCGTCAGACTCAACAGCGCCCGGCAGGCATAGTCACCTCGAGTCGAAACGCGCACGAGGTCATCGTAGGTCGTCGCCGCGTCGACTCCGGGACGTTCCGACTCGAAGTGTGGTGAACTGGAGCGATGCCGGTTGCCGCGGTTCCCGACTACCGAGGAGCGTGTCTGACCGGCATCGTGCCGGGCCTCGTGCTGGCCCCTCCCGGTCGTCGCCCCGATTGGTTCCCGGCTCCCGTTCAGGAGGCGGCTCGTACCGTCCTTCTGGTCTTGGACGGCTTCGGCTGGAACCAGTTGCGTGATCACGCCCAGTTGGTGCCGACCCTTTCCGCCATGGCAGGGGGACCGATCACGAGTGTCGCACCGACCACGACGGCGACCGCGCTGACGAGTTTGTGCACGGGGGCGACGCCCCTGGAGCACGGCATCGTCGGATACCGGATCGACATGGGCGACACCGTCATGAACTCCCTCCGGTGGGGGGACGGTCGAAAGGATCTACGCCTTCAGCATCGACCGTCCGACGTTCAACCGGTCGTTCCTTTCTGCGGCAGCGACGTGACGGTCGTGGCGCGAGCCGAGCACGCATCCACTGGCTTCACCGAAGCCCATCAGCGAGGTGCGCACTACCGAGGCTGGCGCAGTCCCAGCTCGATCGCCGTGGATGTGCGTCGGGCACTCGACGAGGGCGCCACTCTCGTGTATGCGTATTACGACGGCATCGACACCACCGCTCACCTTCACGGCTTCGGAGAGCATTACGACGCCGAAGTTCGATACGCGGACAGCCTCGCGGCGACGATCCTCGACTGTCTGCCCCACGACGTCTGTCTTGCGATCGTCAGCGATCACGGCCAAGTTCATACCGGCGAGGCGTTGATCGATCTCGATTCGGAGATTCTCCGCCTCGTTGCGCATCAGTCGGGTGAAGGTCGCTTTCGATGGCTGCACGCGCGACCCGGACAAGCCGAGGCTCTCCTCCAGAAGTGCCAGAGATACACCGAGTTCGCGTGGGTGAAGTCGCGAGCCGAGATCCTTCGAGATGGCTGGCTCGGCCACGTCGTCGGACACCACTCGGAAGCGAGCTCGAGGCGCCTCGGTGACGTGGCCCTGCTCCCTTTCGGACCCCAGAGTTTCGAGGACCCGGCTGAGGGCTCGACCGCCCATCTGGTCTGCCGCCACGGATCACTCACACCCGACGAGGTTCTGGTGCCGTTCGTCGCGACGCGAGCCTGACGGCCGACTGTCCGTCGTGATCGTGGTGTGCCAGGATTTCGACCTCGGAGGTTCCATGTCGAACGAAGTTCATCAACCCGACGCCGTGATTTCCCACGATGCCGCATCCTCGTCCATCACCTCATCTGAGGAGAGGACGACGAATCTCACCGAAGCGGTCACCGAGCCCGGCAAAGTGATGCGCATCGGCTCGATGGTCAAGCAGCTCCTCGAAGAATTGCGGAGCTCCCAGCTCGATCACGAGAGTCGCGAGCGTCTCGCCGAGATCTACGAGCGTTCCATCGTCGAGTTGTCGAGCGCTTTGTCTCCCGATCTCGAACACGAATTGAAGATGCTCGCCCTACCTTTCGGAGACGACGTACCCACCGATGGCGAACTCCGGGTCGCGCAAGCCCAGCTCGTCGGTTGGCTCGAAGGGTTGTTCCACGGCATTCAGGCCACACTGTTCGCCCAGCAGATGGCCGCTCGCCAGCAGTTCGAGCAGGTTCGCCGCCTGGGTCCCGGGGGTCAGCCCGTCGCCGAGAATTCGTCTGACGGTCGCCCCGGCACCTACCTCTGACGCCCTGCTACTGTCGCAAACCACATTGGTGTGATTCGCGATCGAAGGAGGGGATGACGTGGGGGCCTCGTTCACTCACCTCCACGTCCACACCGAGTTCTCGATGCTCGACGGTGCGGCCAAGCTCGACGAGTTGGTCGCCAAGGCCGTGGAGGACGGCCAGCCGGCGATCGGAATGACCGATCACGGCAACATGTACGGAGTCCTCGACTTCTATCGCGAGTGCCGCGATCAGGGAATCAAGCCGATCGTCGGCACCGAGGCCTACATGGCGGGGGAGAGCCGCTTCGATCGCCCTCCGCGGAGGGGAAGGCTCGACGACACCGGCGGCGACGTCGAAGGCGGCGGCAAGCTCTACTACCACCTCACCCTTCTCGCCGAGAACGACGCGGGCTACCGCAATCTCATCAAGCTGAGCAGCCTGGCCTTCCTCGAAGGGTTCTATTACCAGCCGCGGATGGACTGGGAGCTTCTCGAGAGGCACAGCGACGGATTGATCGCCACCACCGGCTGTTTGGGCGGACACGTCCTTCAGCACCTTCTGCGTGGGGACTACGAAGGCGCTCGGAGTCGGGCCGCGCGGCTGCAGGAGATCTTCGGTCGCGACAATCTCTTCGTCGAACTTCAGGACCACGCGCTACCCGACCAAGCACGGACGAACCCTCAGCTCGTCGAACTGGCCCGAGACATCGGTGCTCCACTCCTCGCAACCAACGACTCGCACTACGTCCACCGCCACGACAGCGCGGCTCACGACGCGTTGCTGTGCGTACAGACCGGATCGCTCATGACCGATCCCAATCGCTTCAAATTCGACGGAACCGAGCACTACCTGAAGACGGCCGACGAAATGCGACACCTCTTCCGCGAACTCCCCGAAGCGTGCGACAACACTCTCTGGATCGCCGAGAGAGCCGAACTCGACATCGAGTTCGGCAAACCACAACTTCCGTCATTCCCCCTACCCGACGGTTTCCACACCGACGCCGACTATCTGCGTCACCTCACTCACGAAGGTGCGCGAACTCGTTGGGGTGCCGATCTTCCACCGTCGGTCGTCGAGCGCCTCGCGTACGAACTGAAAGTCATCGAAGACATGGGCTTCGCTTCGTACTTTCTCATCGTCTGGGACCTCATTCGATACGCCAAGGAGCGCGGCATCCGAGTCGGGCCGGGCCGAGGGTCGGCAGCCGGATGTGCCGTCGCGTACTGCCTCCGTATCACCGAGATCGACCCGATTCGCTACGACCTCATCTTCGAGCGCTTCTTGAACCCGAGTCGAATCTCGATGCCCGACATCGACATGGACTTCGACTCTCGTTACCGCGACGAGATGATCCGCTACGTCACCGACAAGTACGGCCGCGATCGGGTCGCACAGATCATCACGTTCAACACCATCAAGGCCCGAAATGCCGTCCGCGACGCGGCCCGTGTGCTCGGCCACGATTACGGCGTCGGCGACAAGCTGGCCAAGGCGATGCCGCCGCTCGTCATGGGCCGTGACACTCCACTCAAGTACTGCCTCGAACAAGATCCCAAGCACATCGACGGCTATCGCGCCGCGGCCGAACTGCGCGAGATGTACGAGACCGACCCGATTGCCAAGGAGGTCATCGACGTCGCCAAGGGTCTCGAAGGGCTGAAGAGATCCACCGGTATCCACGCCGCCGCGGTCGTCATCTCCAAGGAACCGCTCACCGAGTACCTGCCGGTGCAGCGCAAGCCCGAACAAGGCAAATCTCCCGACGAGACGCCGATCACGACCCAGTACGAGATGCACGGCGTCGAGGATCTCGGCCTCCTCAAGATGGACTTTCTCGGGCTCCGAAACCTCGACGTCATCACCGACACCGTGGCCCTCATTCGCGAAACCGTCGAACCCGATTTCGACATCGATACCGTCCGACTCGACGAGCCCGCGGTCTTCGATCTTCTCGGTCGCGGCGAGACCACCGGAGTCTTCCAACTCGAGTCGGCTCCGATGCAACAGCTGCTCCGAGCCATGGCTCCCACCAGCTTCGAGGACGTCTCGGCCGTGATCGCGCTCTACCGGCCCGGTCCGATGAGCGTCAACATGCACTACGACTACGCCGAACGAAAGAACCGGCGCAAGCCGGTCGAGTACTTCCACCCGGAAGCCGAGGAACTTCTCTCCGACACCTACGGATTGATGATCTATCAAGAGAGCGTCATGCGGGTCGCCCAGCGATTCGCCGGATACTCACTCGCCGAAGCCGACAACCTCCGCAAGGCTTGCGGCAAGAAGGTCCGCGAGATGATGGTGAAGGAGCGTTCGAAGTTCATCGAAGGCTGTGAGCGCACCGGTTACGGAAACGATCTGGGTAACTACCTGTTCGACATCATCGAGAACTTCGCCGACTACGCCTTCAACAAGTCCCACTCCTTCGGATACGGCCTCGTCTGCTACCAGACGGCCTACCTGAAGGCCAAGTATCCGGTTCACTTCTTCGCCGCGCTGCTCACGTCGGTCAAGGACAATCTCGACAAGGCCGCTGGATACCTCGCCGACGCGAAGCGTCAGCGAGTCGAGGTGCGGCCACCCGACATCAACGTGTCGGCCGTCGACTTCGCCGCTCTCCCCGTGGAGCGGGCCGTCACGTTCGGACTTTCCGCCATCAAAGGTGTCGGTAGTGCTGTGTGCGCGAAGATCGTTGCCGAGCGGACGCGAGGTGGCCAGTTCTCTTCGTTCCACGATTTCTGCATGCGTGTACCGACCGATTGCCTCAACAAGCGAACGGTCGAGTCGTTCATCAAAGTCGGAGCGTTCGACTCTCTCGGTCATCCACGACGCGGCCTGCTCTCGGTGTTCGAGGAGATCATCGACGACGCCGTGACGCGGCGACACGAAGCCGACCAGGGCGTTCTGAGTCTGTTCGACTCGCTCGAGTCGTCCGAGTCGAGTTTCTCGATTGACCGGGAGATCCCCGACCTTCGTTTCGACCGAGAGTTGACCATCAAGTTCGAACGTGAACTCCTCGGTCTGTACATCACGGACCACCCCCTCGCCGGACACGAAGCGACTCTTGCCCGACGCGCCACCGCGACCACCGTCGACGTCGCCGACATGGAGAACGGTGCGGTGTGTGTCCTCGGCGGAGTCGTGTCGAAACTCGAGAAGAAGACGACCCGTCGCGGCGATCAGATGCTCATCCTCGACCTCGAGGATTTTCACGGCTCCGTCGAAGTGACTCTGTTCAGCAAGGCCGCCGCAGCGCACGGGCACAAGATTCGAGAAGACGGTGTGGTCCTCGTCAAAGGTCGAGTGAACGTGAACGACGACCGCCGCTCGTTCTCCGCCGTCGATGTCGAGGCCCTCAAACTGTTCACCGGTAACCCCGAACTCCGACTGAATCTTCCCGTGGACGCGATCGCACGGAGTCGAATCGACGAACTACGGGACATCTTGCGACGTCATCCAGGGGAGTCCCCGGTCTTCTTGCATCTCGGACCCGACAAGATCCTCGAGCTCGGTGCCGACTTCGCGGTGCAGATCGATCGCGTCGTACCGGACCTTCGAGTGGCCTTCGGTATCGACGTCATCTTGCCCTCGGCCTGAGCACGGGTTTCTTTCGGACGACCCGAGATGGCAGAATGGGAACGTCCGCGCCTAGGGGAGTCAGCGCTTCATGTCGATCGACGTTGAGACGAGGGATTGTTCGGCCCTCACCGATTCCGACCTGGACGATCTGGCCGCGATGGGCGGGGCGTTCGGGATCGGGGCACTCTCCAAGGCCAAGGAGGACTGGGTCCTCATCACGACGGCCCGCGAGAACGGCAAGGTCCTCGGGTTCACGTTTTCGACTCTCGAGCGGATCGGGGGCACCCCGTGCGTTCTCCTCGGTCTGTTGAGCGTGAAGCGCACCGCCAAGCGAGATCAGGTTCTCAAGGGATTGATGTCCGAGGCGTTCCACCGGGCCCTCATGGCGTTCCCCGACGAAGACGTCGTCATCGGCAGCCGGTTCGCCTCGGCGGGTGGTCTCGAGGCTTTCAAGTCCCTGACCGGCATCATCCCCCGTCCCGGCTATCGAGCGGTCGGCGAGGAGCGAGCGTGGGGGAAGCGACTGGCCCGCCGTTTCGGAGTCGAGTCGAACTACGACGACAAGACCTTCAAGGTCGCCAAGAAAGGTCGCTCCGGTTTCCTCGACCACGAATCGAGCAAGCCCGACAAGATCCGGCCGGATATCGCCGAGCAATTCTCCGGAATCGGAGCCGACGGAGTGCTCATCGTCCATGGTTGGACCATGGCCGAGGATCTGCTCAAACTCGGCCGTCGAACGGCTTGATCCGTGGCGCTGGCCGATCTCGTTCGGCGTCGGCGCATGACGCGGCGATTCTCCGGGCCGCTGTCACTGGATTGGGTCGTGTCGCGATGCGACCTCGCCCGCCGAGCGCCCTCGGCCGGCTTCGCTCAAGGCACTCACTTCCTGATCCTGACCGGTGAGTCTCTGAGCGACTTCTGGGCGCACAGCGGAGCGGGCGAGTGGTTCGCCTCTCGGTCTCCCGGGGTTCTGGATGCCGCAGCGGTGGTCCTCGTCCTCGGCGATCGATCGGCGTACGAAGAGCGCTATTCCGAGGCCGACAAGAGCGGCCACGGCCTGGACACCGCGGCCGGCTGGGTGGTTCCGTACTGGCTCACCGATGCCGCCATGGCGGCTCAGAATCTGCTGCTCGCGGCCGAAGAGGATTCGGTCGGCGCGCTCTTTTTCGGACTCTTCGTCGAACCGCGACGTGTTCTCGACCGGCTCGGCGTGCCGGCCACGGTCGAATGCGTAGGTGCGATCGCTCTCGGACCACGTCATCCCGACGACGCTCCCTCCGGGTCGGCCGTCCACCGGTCCCGTCGCGCGGCGGCTGAGGTCCTCCACGTGGCGCGCTGGTGACTCGTCCGGATTACCGCTGGCCCTCGTCCGGTTCTAGGGTTCGGAGGCTCCCGAAAGGATCATGATGGCCCAGCAGGTTCCTCACGTCTCGTACCTCGTTCTGCAACCGTCACCGCACCTCGTGGCGAACGAGTGCACCAGTTGCGGCGCGCGTTTCTTCGACCGCCGCAACGCCTGCGCCGGTTGCTTCGCAACCGATTTCCGCCGTGTCGACGTTCCCACCGAGGGTGAGGTCACATCGTTCACCATCGTCGCCTTGGCCGCTCCCGGAATTCCGGTGCCTTTCGTCGCGGCGACGGTGAAGTGCGGCGGAACGTCGGTGCGGGGAAACATCATCAATGTCGATCCCACGCCGGACAAGGTGTCGCTCGGCATGAAAGTCCGACTCGCCACCTACAGCCTCGGCACCGACGACGACGGACTCGAGGCGGTCGGTTTCGGCTTCGAGCCGGTCTGACCACCACCACGATCACGTTCAGTATTCTTCGATCACCACACGAGAGAGAGAAACGACATGGCAACCGATGACATCTGGATCCTCGGAATCTCGATGACCAAGTTCGGCAAGCACACCGACAAGGACATCGTCGACCTCGGTGC
>CAYNKE010000081.1:0-8578 GCA_964397715.1 uncultured Bifidobacterium sp.
CCGGTGCCGGTCGAGCCGGTGACGCCCGACTCGCCGTCGTCGTCCATGGACGCGTCGTGGCCGTCATCGCTCGGCTCGCTCTGGTGGGTCACGTCGCCGTGACCGTAGCCATGACCGTTGCCATGGTCCTCGTGGCCGACTCCGCGACCCGGGTTGTCGTCCTCGTCGTGACCCTGCACGGCTTCGGGGTTCGGATGGCCGTTCTCCTCATGAGCCTCGTGGCTCTTCTCGGACGACTTCTCGGCTCCATTGCTGGCCGAGGCTCCCGAGACTCCGGCCCCCAGCACGATGGCGGAGGCGGCGGTCAGGGCGAGGGTCAGGCGGAGGGGGCGGCGGTTGATCTTCACGGTGGTTCCTTTCGACTTGAGCGCCGGTTGCGCTCTCACCGGACAAGAGGCCCCTGGCACACGTTCCTCGCAGAAACTTGGAAAATTTCTTGGGCAGACTTGGGATGTGCGCCGTCCCGAGCTCCGATCGCCCCTGGCCCGCGCGGTGGCCCCGGTGGTCGCGGGCCTGGTCTTCTTCGCCGTCCTCGGCGTACTTCTCTGGGGAATCGCTTCGCTCATGTCGGGCGAACAGGCCCAGACCACGACCTTCACTCCCGATCGTCTGAGCGTCGGCTCCATCACACGGTGGGCCGACTCGATCGAGGAGAACGGCCCGGTTCTCTTCCCGGGCCTCGGGACCACATCGGGCGAGCGAACCCTGGTGCTCGACCACAACGGGACCAACGTCGAAAAGGGTTGGGTCGTCTACTACGCCTACCCCGCCGACCGCGGCCCGGAGTGCGCCGTCGTCCAGATCGAGCGCACCGATTCGTTCACCGACTGCGACGGTCGGACCATCGACGTGAGCGAGTTGTCCCCACCCACGAACGGCGAATATCCCATCGTCGAGGATCGCAAGACGATCTACATCGACCTGGGTGAGCGACCGGGCGACACGACTCCGTGAAACACGTGTCGACCCGACTCGTTCGTGTCGACTCCCGAATCAGCGCGGGTACAGCTGCGGAAACCACGGTCCACTGAGCGGCTCACCACGTCGACGTGTGTCGTCGTCACCGAACACCCGTGAGAAGTCGGGAGAGCAGACCCATTCGCGCGGCGCGTACACCATGTCGTCACCCAGCACTCGCAGGCTGAACACGCGGCGTCGGCCCGCTCCATCGACACCCGGGGCGCCGTGCACCGTCAACATGTGGAACGCGATCGCATCTCCGGGTTCGAGCGACCACGAGCGGATGTCGAAACTCGCTCGATCGGCGTCGATGTCGGGAAGTTCCGTCAACGATCCCTCCGGAAACCACTTCGCTTCTTTGGTGAGGAATGACCGTGGCATCAACCACGGCCCGCGATGAGTGCCAGCGACGAGTTCGAGGCACGTCGTGACGTCGACTGGATCGACGGGGATCCAGAAACTGACGTTCTGGCGACCCTCGACGTCGTAGTACGGCTGGTCCTGGTGCCACGGCGTGCGCTGACGGGTGCGGGCCTCTTTCACCAGAACGTGATCGTGGTAGAGCCGAATCGTCGAACTCTCCGTGAGTTGCGCCGCCACTCGACCCAAGGAGGTCGACGCGAGGAAGTCCGAGAACGCTGGTTGATCGCGCCACGTGCAGAAGTCCTCGACGAACTTGCCGGGGTCGTCGGGCGAACTGGCGACCTTGGCCCGAGGACTCGGAGCGGCGAGGACCGCATCGATGCCGGCCCGCAGGAGGTCGACTTCATGAGAGGACACGACTCCGCGCAGAACGACACACCCATCGCGTCGGTAGGTCTCGATCTCGTCGCGACTGGCGTCGGCACGGGCGTCCATTTCGACATTCTGATACAAGAGAGTTCGTGCCCTACACGCCGATCATCGGAACTCTCGGCTACGTGATCGACCGTGAGAACGACACGGTGCTCCTCGTTCATCGCAACCGCCGCCCGAACGACGAGCACCTCGGCAAGTGGAACGGCCTGGGCGGCAAACTCGAGCCCGGTGAAGATCTCGCCGCCGGCATGCGACGCGAACTCCGCGAAGAGGCCAGCATCGAGGTGCGATCGATGGTTCTGCGAGGAACGATCTCGTGGCCCGGCTTCGGAGCGAACGGCGAGGATTGGTTCGGCCCGATCTTCCGGGTCGACGCGTGGGACGGGTCGCCACCCTCGTCGAACGCCGAGGGCGACTTGGAGTGGATTCCGGTCGAGCGAGTTCTTCGCGCGTGCAGCGCGGATCAATCGACTCGCGATGCTGCCGATCTGCCCATGTGGGAGGGAGATCGATTCTTCCTGCCTCTCGTCTTCGACGTGGACCCGCGAGCGTTCCACGGAGTCATGCCGTACGTGAACGGTCGGCCGGTCTCGTGGTCGTTCGAACGATGGTGAGCTCGGCCAACCAACTCTGAAGTCCGTCCTTCATACTGATAGCGACCGACGCGCACACTGGTTCGACGCGCATTCGTTCCCTCTCCATGCCCGAGAGGAATTCGTTCTGGCGCCGATCGTTCGATGCGGCTCGAGTCGTCGACGACTGGTTTCGGGTCGAGCGTCTCTATGCGCGCACGACGGCCGCGCAGATCGCGAGCGACATCCGGCGCGCACACCTCGACGAACGACAGTCGGTCAGGACGCAGGGAATTCGTCGCGGAGAGCGGTGGGAAGCCAAGTGGGTCGACATTTCGACCGGGGCTCCGGGTGACTGCGAGGTCTGGATCAAACTCGTGCGCTGACGCGCAACATGTCGTCAGACTTCACTTCTTGTGGCCGACGAACTTGATCCAGATCGAGAAGCTTCCGGGCGGACACTTCTCGTCGACGCCCCACCGCGCGGTCCAGACTTCGCCGGGGAGGATCCCGCGCACGCGCAACGTCTCGAGCGGGCGACGATGAGCCGAGCGGATGTCGCTCGCGATCTGCGCGGCCGTGGTTGCGGTGTAGAAGCGTTGGACGCGAACCCACCGTCCCTGCTGCCGCGCGTCGTCGAGGGCGAGCACCCAGAACGACTGGCGTTGCCAATGGCCGCCGTTGGGTGGATCTTCCGCCACGACTCTCTTCGATGAACTCGAGCGACGACGTTCGGGCACGGTCCTAGTGTCCTGTAACGGGGTACATCTGTCATCACAATCAGTAAGAACGGTCTACATCATTTTTCCAGACTGTTAAGGCCCTCTCTCCTGTTCGCCTGCTCGTCAGGCCGCCGTGATCGATACACCGTTAGTCGCTAGTGGAAGCACGACTAAGCGAGCTTTCTCTTCCGCACGATGAACGCGACGAAGCGAGGTCGTGTGCGATTCGTCGTTGAGTTCGGCGATCTCGGAGAAGTTCAGACCGAGGATCGTCGTACGACAGAAATCGCGCTGCTCATCCGACGTCATGGTGGAGAGAACGGCGGCAAGAAGTTCGCGACCCTCGATCTCGGTCGTCGGGTCGGCACCCATCGCAGCGATGTCGGATTCGTGATCGAGCGCGGACACCAGCCTCTGGTGATGCGACCCCGCACCGCGCTGCGCGTCGTTGCTCCGGATGGCGTCGACGAGTAACGACTTGCGAACGGCCCGGGC
Source organism: uncultured Bifidobacterium sp. (assembly GCA_964397715.1). GTDB lineage: Bacteria > Actinomycetota > Acidimicrobiia > Acidimicrobiales > Ilumatobacteraceae > Casp-actino8. The sequence continues at coordinate 3,548 of CAYNKE010000081.1, forward strand.
GTAGGCGGCGCCGCTCGGGTAGCGATCGACCTCGCGCCGAACCGTCCTCACGAGTCGGAGCGACAACCGTGACACCGCTTCGTCGGCCAGTCCGTACGGCAAAGAGCGCGACCCGAAGATTCGGCGTGCGGTCTCGAGCGCCTCGGACACGAACTGGGCCTCGCGATCGGTGAACACGATCCGTTGCGAGGGATGGACACGGCGCTTCGACATCTCTTCTCCTTCGCCGGCACACGGAGGCCGACGGATCAAGAGTGGAGAAGGGGTGTGTCAGAGAACAGGTGTTCGGTGAGCGGGTGTCACGACGAGCTCTTGTCGCGGAGATGTCGTCCGACGTGGACCACCACCACCTGCTGCGTCTCGTTGTCGAAGAACACATGCACGCGATACAGACTCGCGCCTTTGCCGTTGCGGATGTGCGCAACCGCGTACTCGGTGCGCCCACGCCACGTGAACGCGTAATCGTCCGAGAACTTCCGCTCGGCGGTATCGGAAATTCCACCGGCGTAATTCAGGCCGAGACTTCGGCACGAGATGGTCAGCGACGCATTCGTGATGCGCCCGCTCTTCCAGTCCCCGGCCACGACGTCGAGGCGCACGAGGTCCTCGAGAAGTCGGTCGGCGTTGATGCCCTCGAGGTGCGCCGCGGTGTCGATGGCTCGTTCGTGAAACGTGAGGTGACGACACAGATCGCGAGCCTTCGCCACGGCATCGGCGGCTGAGGTGGCTCGCAGTTCGGTGCCGCGCTTCCCGAGGCGGATCTCGAGAGCAACGTTGCGCTGGACGAGTTGGTCGACGAGACCCTCACGATTTTCCAGCAACTGATTCTTCTCGTCGATCGTGCGATCGGCCTCGGCGAGCGCCTGCTCGAGCTCGTCGATCCGGTTGTACGCCTCTTGCCAACCCTCGAGAGCCGCGCTGTATTCGGTCCAGGCGACCGACTGGTCCGACGTCTCGGTTGTTGGCACCGCCGCGGGAGCCGACGTCGACCCCGCGGGTGTACTGGGTGTCGTGGCCGCGGTGATCGACTCCGAAGACTTCGGTTCTCGAGGTCGGCGGCTGAAAGCTGGAGATCGAAGTGGAGCGAGCGAACCATGGGCTGCTTCGTTCACGAGGCCGAGGCATTCACGCAGTTCGTGTTCGGCCTCGATCGCCGTGACTTTCGAGCCACCCCACCGACGCACCTCGCGGCCGGGCCAAAAGAGAGTCAGCCCGCGGGCGTTCAGGACATCGAGACCGTACATCCCGTGAAACGCGGTACGCGCGGCGTCGCCATCGAGTCGATAGAGGTGGGCTTGGCCCGCGACACGGAGTCCGATCGACTCGACCTTGTACAGCGGTGTACTTCTCGTTGGCACGGTCTCCACGAGAACGGGAAGCAAACGGCCCTTCGCATCACAGAAGGCGGCGACTTCCTGAGCGGCCATCGACTCCGACACCAGACGAACTCCGGCCAACACACGCTGATTCGCGTCGTAGAGCCGGGTGGTCTCGAGAACCCTCGCCACGAGCTTTTGCACCGTGGCCACCGAGACCTCGTTCGACGACGGTGCGACACGGCGTCCACCTGGAACCAGAACGACACGTGTCTCGAACGTGGTGACTTTGTCGTCGCTCGCCACGGTGACGGTGGTCGTGGCGACCGAGTTGCCAGGTAGTCCGCGGTCGACCGAGAGCCTCCACCAACGCTCGGGCTGATCGTTGTCGACGCGCACTGATATCCCGGCTTCTCGTTCTTCGAACGGGTACTCGTTCTCGACCCACTCGGTCACGATGCGCCGAACCGCATCGGTCTGCGCTGCGGGCCAGACCGGGCCGTCGAGTCGCATGGCGTAGACCGGTCTCATGACCCCAGTCTCGCCCCTGGGTCACGCGCCTCCTACCCTCGGAGCATGTTCGAGTTGTGGTCGGATGCGACAGCCGAGGCGATCACCGTGGCCAATGCCGCGGCGGCACTCGTCATGACCGGACTCATCTGGTTCGTTCAGGTCGTCCACTATCCCCTGTTGGCGGGCGTTCCGCCCGAGCGCAGTGCCGCTGTGGCCGAGGAGCATCAGCGAAGAACGTCGTACGTCGTCGCGGTGCCGATGGCGGTCGAGGGCCTCACGACGCTTGCACTGCTCGCCGATCGTCCCCGTGATGTGTCGGTGATCTGGCCGTGGATCGGTGCGTTGCTCGTTGCGATCGCACTCGGTTCGACCGTCATGTTGTCGGTTCCCCTTCATGCACGCATGGCTCGGGGCTACGACGCGCGTACCGGGCCGAGGCTCGTTCTCACCAACTGGCCGCGCACCGTCGCATGGACACTTCACGCTGTCGTCGGTCTGGTGATGATCGCGCCGTAGGCTGACAGTCGATCGGGCAGGAGAACGCTCATGGACAACCAGACCGGCGTCGACAGCTCGGGATTCGAAGAACTCGGACTGCGGTCCGAACTACTCAGCTCACTCGGGAGCCTCGGGTACGAAGAACCCACTCCGATTCAGCGTGAGGCCATTCCCCTCCTGCTACGCGGCCACGATCTGCTCGGCCAGGCCGCGACGGGCACCGGTAAGACCGCGGCGTTCGCACTGCCAATCCTCGAGAAGGTCGACCCGCACGAGTCGAAGCCCTCGCCGGTCGCCCTCGTCCTGGTCCCCACCCGCGAGTTGGCCATGCAGGTCAGCGAGGCTATTTACAAGTACGGCAACGCACTCGGAGCCAAGTGCGTCCCGATCTACGGCGGCCAGCACATCGGCCGGCAGATCGACGCGTTGCGACGCGGATCGCACGTCGTCGTCGCCACACCGGGTCGCGCACTCGATCACATTCGCAAGGAAACCCTCGACCTTCGCGACGTCGAGATCGTCGTCCTCGACGAGGCCGACGAGATGCTCGACATGGGTTTCGCCGAGGACCTGGAGGCGATCCTCGAATCACTGCCGCCCACTCGTCAGACGGTGCTCTTCTCCGCGACCATGCCTCCGCGCATCGAGAAGATCGCGCGCGAGCATCTGAGCGAACCGGTGCGCGTGACGATCGAGCGCAAGGCGAGCCAGCCGGGCTCGATCCCTCTCGTTCGCCAGACCGCATTTCTCGTGCCGCGGTTCCACAAGGCTGCGGCCCTCGGCCGCATCCTCGACATCGAGGCGCCGGAGGCGGCGATCGTTTTCTGCCGAACCCGAGGCGAAGTCGACCAACTCACCGAAACGCTCAACGGCCGCGGCTATCGCGCCGAAGCTCTTCACGGCGGAATGGACCAGGAGCAACGCGACCGGGTCATGGGCCGAGTGCGCGCCGGCACCGCCGATCTGCTCATCGCCACCGACGTCGCGGCGCGCGGACTCGACATCGAGCACCTCACCCACGTCGTGAATTTCGACGTGCCGTCCGCTCCCGAGTCGTACGTCCACCGCATCGGTCGCGTCGGCCGAGCCGGGCGTGAAGGTGTCGCGATCACAATCGCCGAACCCCGCGAACAACGACTTCTCCACAACATCGAGCGACTCACCAAGCAGAAGATCTCGTTCGAGAAGGTCCCGTCGGTCGAGGCACTGCGCGCCAAGCAAATGGAACTCACGACCGAGAACGTTCGCGAGGCCTTGGCCACGACCGATCTCGACGTCTTCGACGAAGTGATCGACGAACTCTCCAAAGAATTCTCCATCGCCGAGATCGCACGCGCGGCGATCAAACTCGCCCACGACGCCGAACAATCGACCCTCGACGAGGTCGAGATTCCCGATCTCTCGGTCGAGCGACCCGAACGCGCTCCACGTCGCGAACGCGACTCGTTTCGTGATCGCGAACACGGCGGCAAGCGCGACAAGGGTGAGCGCTTCTCGGGCAAGACTTCGCGTCTCTGGATCTCCGTCGGCCGCAAATCGGGAGTTCGCCCGGCCGACCTCGTGGGAGCCATCGCGAACGAGAGCGGCGTACCGGGTCGCGACATCGGCGTTCGCATCTTCGATTCGCACTCGGTCGTGGAGGTCCCGGCATCACGCGCGTCGCACGTCATCGACTCGATGCGCAACACCGTGATTCGCGGCAAGCGCGCGACGGTGCGCTACTTCAAGGAGGAAAGATGACCACCCCGATAGCGCAGGAGCGTTACGTCCTTCTCACCACCTTTCGCCGAAACGGCACGCCTGTGAGTTCTCCGGTCTGGATCGCGCCACTCTCCGACAGCGAACTCTGCTTCACGACGAGCGGCGACGCCGGCAAGGTCAAGCGCATCCGCCACACCGCTCGGGTGACCATCGCGCCGTGCGACATCAAGGGGCGCCTCAAGCCCGGTGGGCAAGAGGTCCCGGGGTCGGCCCGGGTGGTCACCGGATCCGACTTCGCCCCGGTCGAGCGAGCCATCGCCGCCAAGTACGGCATCCAATACCGGCTGGTGGTCTGGTCGGGCCGGCTGACCTCGTTGTTCAAGCGAAAGTCCACCGCCGACGCCGGGATCGTCATCGACGTCGATTCCGAGGGTTGAACCGGAACTAAGGTCGTTTCGACGGCCTCCCCCGAGGCCGCATCGAGGGAGGACATCCATGCTCAGCAAGACCCGTGGGTCGCTCGGGCTCGCCCTCGTCGCAGCACTTGGCATCGGCCTGGTCGCCTGCGGCGGAGACGACGATTCGAGTGACTCCGCATCAACCGAAGCACCGGCAGCATCAGAAGCACCGGCCGCGAGCGAAGCCCCCGCTGGAAGCGAAGCTCCGGCCCAGGGTGCGACACTCGCCAACTTCACGCCGTGGAGTGAAGACGCCCCCGTCGTCGACTGCAAGCCCGAGGACGGCCCGCTGAAGGCCGCCTGGATCTACGTCGGCCCCACCAATGACGGTGGTTGGACACAGCAGCACGACGCGGCTCGTCTGGCGGTGCAAGACCACTTCGGTGACGCCATCGAAACCACGTACAAAGAGAACGTGCCCGAAGGGCCGCAGGTTCTCCAGACCATCGAAGACCTGATCGCTGACGGCAACACCGTCATCTTCGGAACCTCGTTCGGATTCCAGGACGCCTTCGTCGAGGCCGCAGCTGCGCACCCCGACGTGT
>CAYNKE010000082.1:0-8464 GCA_964397715.1 uncultured Bifidobacterium sp.
TACGGCGATCGGCGTGTCGGTCCCCATCGAACCGATCGGCTCGAGGCCGGTCTTGGCCATCGGCGCGAGGATGATCTTGAGCTCCTCGTGCGTGTATCCGAAGACCTGCTGGCGACGCAGCACACTCGAATGGCTGTGCACCACGTGCTCGCGCTCGGGCAGGTCGGACAATTCGACCAATCCGTCGGCGAGCCATTCTTCGTAGGGCTGGGCGGCCGCCAACTGCTGCTTGATCTCCTCGTCGTCGACGATGCGGCCCTGAGCGGTGTCGATCAGGAACATGCGGCCCGGCTGCAGTCGACCCTTTTTCAGAACGCGCGACTGGTCGATGTCGACGACACCCACTTCGGACGCCATCACCACGAGGCCATCGTCGAGGACCCAGTAGCGGCTCGGACGCAGTCCGTTGCGATCGAGCACCGCACCGATCACGGTGCCGTCGGTGAACGCGACCGAGGCCGGACCGTCCCACGGCTCCATCAGCGACGAATGGAATCGATAGAACGCGCGCTTGGCGGCGTCCATCGTCTCGTGATTCTCCCACGCCTCCGGAATCATCATCAGTACCGCGTGCGGCAGAGAGCGCCCACCGAGGTGCAGCAGTTCGAGCACTTCGTCGAAACTCGCCGAATCGCTACCACCCGGCGTGCAGATCGGGAAGGCCCGATCGAGGCCGGGAATGATGCGGCTGGAGATCAAGGCCTCGCGCGTGCGCATCCAGTTGCGGTTGCCCTGCACGGTGTTGATCTCGCCGTTGTGGGCGATGAACCGGTACGGGTGCGCGAGGGGCCACGACGGGAAGGTGTTGGTGGAGAAGCGGCTGTGCACGAGAGCCACCGCGCTCTCGATTCGCTCGTCCGCCAGGTCGGGATAGAACGCGCCGAGCTGAGGCGTGGTGAACATGCCCTTGTAGACGATCGTGCGACTCGAGAGCGACGGGAAGTACGTCTTCTGCTCCGACGGAAGTTCGTGCTCGATGCGCTTGCGGGCGACGAACACCCTGCGATCGAGGGCGATTCCACTCGAACCAGTCGGATCGCCGATGAACAACTGCTTGAACGACGGCATCACCTGACGAGCGCTGGCGCCCAGGCACGTCGGATCGACGGGGACCGAGCGCCAGCCGATGACGCTCAGGCCCTCGTCGCTCACGATCGACTCGATGGACGACTGCGCCTTCTCCGCGAAGACCGCGTCAGCCGGCAGGAACGCCATGCCCACCGCGTAGGAACCGGCAGCCGGAAGTTCGAACGACACCACCGCACGGAAGAAGCGGTCGGGAACCTGGATCAGGATGCCGGCTCCGTCACCGGTGTCGGCCTCGGCGCCGGTGGCGCCACGGTGTTCGAGATTGCACAACGCGCCGAGTCCGCGCGCGACGATGTCGTGGGACGAGCGTCCGTGGATGTCGGCGACGAACGACACGCCGCAGGCGTCGTGCTCGAAGCGCGGGTCGTACAGACCGTGCGCGGCCGGAAGTCCGGCCTCGTTCAGGGGAATGTTCATCGTCAGCTTTCTCGGGTCCACGAACACGATGGGATGTGGCCCCCGGGACGACGCTGGCCCGAACGGCAGAGCAAAGACTAGACCCCCGAGCGATCCGACCCAACTGTTTTGTGGCCCCGATCAGGGGTGACGTACGTCAGGCGACGTCGACGAAACGAGCCGCCCGCTTCTCGAAGTTGGACATCACGGCCTCCACCTGATTGGGACGCCCGATCAGCGAGCCGATGATGCGACGTTCCTCGGCGAACTGCGCCGCCGCATCGTGATTGGCGAGGCGATTGATGAGCGCCTTGGCGCCGCGCACCGCGTCGGGGCTACGCCCGGCGATCTCGGCCGCCATGGCCATCGCGTCGGCGAGGGGTGTCTCGGAGACACGTGTGGCGAGACCGAGGTCGAGGGCCTCGCGACCCGAGAAGACGCGGGCGGTGAAGACCAGTTCTTTGGCCACGTCGGGCCGAACGAGCGACGCGAGAGCGAGAGTGCCCGTCATGTCGGGAACGAGGCCCCAGTGCACTTCGCGCACCGACATCTGGGTGTCGGGGTGGACGATGCGGATGTCGGCGCCGAGCGCGATCTGAATTCCGCCACCGAGGGCGTGGCCGTGCACCGCGGCGATCACCGGCACCGGCACTTCTTGCCACACCCAGGCGACCTGCTGGCCGAGGTGCGTGATGCGTCCCTCGGCCATCGTGCCCGGACTGCCCTCGGCCTGCGCCGCACCATCGCTACCGCCGCCGGCCATCTGCTGGAACGACCCGAAGTCGAGCCCAGCACAGAAAGACGAACCTTCACCCGACAGCACGACGACGCGCAGACCCTTTTCGGTCTTCAGTCGCTCACCGGCGCGGGCCAACGCGAGGAACATCTCGTTGTCGAGCGCGTTGCGCTTGTCGGGACGATTGAGACGGACATCGGCGATGCCCTCGGACAAGGTGATGGAAACGCGATCTTCGACAGCCATACGTCCATGTTGGCAGGTTCCCCGCCTGCCAAACTCACCCTGTGCGCGCCCGACCCACCGCCGACACGCTCGCCGGGTCGTTGGCCGCACTCGGTGCTCTGGCCGTGGCACTGGTTCAGTTGCGCGACGGCGTGGTCCCGATCCTCGACACCGTCACCTACTGGAGCGGGGCTCGCGAGGTGGGCCACCTCCACGTCTTCTCCACGCGTCTGGCCCCGTCGTTCTCCAACTTCGACGTCATCCACTTCCTCGATCGCGGCGGCCGTCTGCCGTTCGTCGATTTCCCGATCGGGTACCCGTTGGTGGCCGGCGTCCTCGGAGCGGTGATCGGCGCGTCGGCCAGCATGGCCGCACTCACCGTGATCGCCCTTCTCGCCCTGGCGGTTCTCGTCGTGCGCGGCGGCACGATCGATCGATCACCACTGCGCGCCGCGACTCTCGTCGTGACGGCCGTCGGGATCACCGCGCTTCCCACCATGCGTCTCGCCACGCAAGGCGCGTTGTCCGAGCCGCTCTTCGTCGCCGGAGTGGTGGGCCTCGTGCTGGCCCTGGCCCGCTACCGCACGGGCGGACGATGGTGGCCGGTCGCCACCCTCGTCGTTCTGGTGTCGCTCCTTCGCTTCATCGGTGGCCCGCTCGCACTAGTGGCCGGATGGGAGCGCCACCGGCGCACGAGGAGCCGCGCCGGCTCGATCGGCTGGACCGCGGCCCTTCTCGTTCCGGCCCTCGCCAACATCGTGCTCGCATCGACCAGTGGTGGCGGACACGACGCCGGATGGCGCGGCCTCGAACGCCTCGACGTCGAACTCTTCGTGCGGTCGACCGGTGGTTGGTTCGCATCGGATCAAGGTGATCTCACGCGGAGTTACTTCGTCGATCGATCGCCCGCATGGTGGTCGTGGCCGATCGCGGTGATCTGGATCGCGATGCTCGTGTACGCGTGCGTCGGATACGTGCGCCGTCGCACGCGTCTCGAGCCACGAGCCGAACTGGCGCTCGTCGTCGCGGCGGTCGTGACCGCCGGACTGGTGCTCGGATTCCTCGGCTTCGACGCCCTCGTGGTTCCCGACAACCGCCTGATGCTCCCGGCCGGCGTTCTCACTCTCTGCGCGATCGCGTGGAGCGTGCCGTCGTCGCGTCGAGCATCGCTCGTATCGCTCGTGCTGGTCGCGTTGTGGTTCGTGGTCGCGACCGCCCCCGCCGACATCGATCGGCGCTTCACGGATCCATCGCGCACCGACACCTACGGCGACATGATCGCCGGACTCGACCCGGCGGCCATCGTCTCGAACGACGCCGATGGTTTCCATCGGGCCACCGGAGTTCCGGCCGCGTATCTCCCGACTTCAGTGAAACCCCTCACCGGTGAGCGCGTCGACACTGCGCCCCTCTACGCCGAACTTCCGTGCGCACTCTCCCGCGCCGATGCACTGGTCGTGGTCGTGAACGACGCGGCGTTCTCGAATGTCGATGCGAGCGCCCTCGACACGAGTGTGCGGGACGGTCGACTCGAGGTGATCGAACGCCCCGGCGCGACGCTCTACTCGCCCACCACCGCGGCCTGCGACTGACGTCGGCGACGCACGACGAAGTCGGCCGCGGCGACCACGACCATCACGGTGGCGATCGGATCGAGCACCGTGCGGAAACGCGACTGCTCGCCGAGCTCGGCCACCGCTCCGACGACGATCGTGAACACGACCACGAACGATGCGGCGAGTTGCACCACTTCTCGCTCCGCGAGTCGTCGGCGACGAAGAACTTTCACCAGGAGCACCAGGCCCCACAACGCGATCCCCGAGTAAACGAGCGCGAGAGTGACGGAGAAGTCGGCCGGGGCGGCGATCGGCCCGTAGATGGGCGTCCCCCACCCTTCGGTGGACAGCACTCCGCGGTAGTCGATACGAGCGATGGAGTAGACGTCGTCCAGAGCGCGCATGACGAACGAGTCCGACTCGCTCGGAAGCGTCGCCACGGCGATCGTGGTGCGCAACGACCACATGCGACCTTCCCACCATGCAGCGGGATGCTCGCGGATCACGGCCCACGCGTCGCGCCCGGCCTGCTCGAACACCGGAATGAAGCATTCGTAGTTGAAGTTGGGGCTGGTGGCGTCGGTGCGGCGCGCTGGCTCCGAGAGCGACGGGAACGAATGCTTCGGTTCACACGGAGCGACGTACGGCGCGTACAGGTCGTACGAACCGAATGGTCCGACCATCGCCACGTCGGAGATCTGGCCGCGCTCGTACATCGTCTCGAGGTCGTCGCGATCGAGCACCGGGATCACCGCGCGTTGCAGATTCATCCCGAACCAACTCGACAGATTGGGCGTTCCGAACATGACCTGGTTCTTCACGATCCAGCCGCCCACGACGACGAGCGGAATCAACACCGCGACGAGAACCTGACGACGCACGAGGGTCGAACGGAAACGCCACAGCGCCGCCAGCAGGATCATCGCGGCGAAGAGCGGGTGGTACAAGCTCCGCGTCATCACCAGAACGGTGAGAACCGTCGAGAGCCAGACGATGCGCGACGCACCGCGCTTCCAGACGTCGGCCAACACGACCAGAACCCCGAGCAACAGAGCAGCGACGGCCAGTTCGTAGTTGGGCTCGAAGGCTCCCTTCAGCACTTCGGGATGCAGCGTCGCCACGACCGCGACGATCCACGCCAGTCGGCGGCCGGCACCGAGAACCTCGGCCAGACGCGCGGCGAGTCCCACCGTCACCAGGCCGATGACGAGCATCACGATCTGCAAGGTGACCGCGTCCGACCACGGTGAGATCCAGGCCGGCACACCGAGCACGAGATTCCAGAGTGGCGGTTGCACGTGCAGGTACCACGCACTGCGCAGTGGATCGGACGTGAGCACGTCCCACGGCGTCAACTGCCAGCCGTAGCCGAGATACGCCGTACTGAACCCGACGCCGGTGAACGCGACGAGCAGGTAACCAACGAGCCACGTCGCGGCCGCGGGCAACGATGCCGAGCGCGACCACACGGCGCGAGCACGCGACAGCGAACGACCGACGACGTCAGCGGGCATGTGCACTCCGGATCGCGTCCTCGATCCAGACGACGAGTTCGGGGGCGTACTTCAGATCGATGTGCGCACCGTCGGGTCTCATCTTCGGCTCGAACTCCCCACCGGGGTGTGCGCGCACGGCGGCCGCGAAGTCGGCGAACTCCACACGGTCGTCGGCGGCCGCGACCGACGCGATGAGGTCGTCGTAAGCCGCGACGCGCGCCGGGTCGGATTCGTCGAACGGCGGGATTCCGGTCTCACCAGCGACGTACGGCGGGCGGACCGCCGGACTCGAGAACCACACCACGTGGGCGCCACTCGCCGTCACCACGTCGACGAACGAGCGCATCTGGTCGGCGAGCCACGCGTCGTACTCGGGTTGGCCGATGTGCGACCACCCGTCGGTGCCGGGCAGTCGGCGATTCGAGAGATCGGCCGTGCCGCCGACGATCACGACCAGGTTCGGCTTGAACTTGGCCACGATCTGCGGAAGCGCGTCGCGCCATTCGGTGCATCCGGCCCGCTCGTCCTGCTCGACTCCGAGGTACTCGATGGGCGTGTTCTCGCCGATACCGCAACCCACACCGGGGCTCGGGACGAGATCGACGCCGTGGGCCTCGCTCCACGAGTCCATACCCGCCGACAACACCCAACTCTGCGAGTCGCCCACGAACAGCACACGAGCCGGCAACGACGGGTCGACGGCCGAGTCGGACGGCGCGTCGTCCGGGACGTCGGGCAATTCGGCGATGACTTGCTTCTGCAGTTCGAGCGCCGACTCGTCGAGGCTGGAGAGAAGATCACTCGCATCGGCGCGTCGATCGCGGCCGGCCACGACGACGACGGCACCCGCCACCGCGATCACGGCGAGCCACACGTAGAGACGACGACCGGCCCACCGCACACGGCGGCGGACGGGATCCTCCACGAGTCGATAGATGACGGTGACGATCGTGAGGGTGATCGCGGTCTTGATGCAGAACGACCAGAAGCGATCGACGAGGACCCAGTCGGTCCCGGGAACACGCCAACGCGGCAACGACAGATCGACGCGCAGCGACTCCCACCACAGGAACACCGGCCAGTGCACCAAGTAGATGGTGTACGTGGTCTGCCCGGCCAGTGCGATCGGCCGCCAGGCGAGAAAGCGGCACATGCCCACGTTGGCGATGGAGTACGCGATGAGGACGAGTGTGATGAGTCCGTTGAAGAAGACGGCCCACGGGAAGAACACGTCGGCCCAGTCGTTGCGCCAGCCGACCTTCCACCACACCAGATACGCGACGGCCAGAAGCGGCCAGGACGCCGCGGCGAACACCGGTTTGCGCAGCGTCTCCACGATGCGCGGCGCGGCCTTCCAGACCGACCACAGGACCGCGAACGCCGCGCCCAACAGGAACTCCGCCACGCGCACCTCGGTGGCGTAATAGGCGCACGACGAACCATCGCATTGCGACGACAGCCCGGGGACCGCGCTCCACAGCGGCCGATGATTCGAGTAGTACGCGCCCAGCGCGAAGCCGACCGCCGCCAAGGTCGAGAGCACCGCGAAGAGTCGCCACACGGCTCGGCGATCGTGGCGCCGACGCATCATGAACAGAACGAGCACCGGGAACACCAGGTACACCTGCTCCTCGAGGGACAGGCTCCAGAGGTGTTGCAGCGGGTTGCCGAGGCCGAACAGTCCGCCGTAGTCCTTACCCGCCGCTTGCAGATAGGTGTTCTCGAAGTAGAAGAGTCCGCTGAACCATTCCCACGGCGCGAAACGACGACCCGATCCGGGGAACACCGTCCACACCACCGCGACTCCGAGCAGGACCACGAACGAAGCGGGGAAGAGGCGGCGAACTCGGCGCTCGTAGAAGCTCCGCAACGACAAGGTTCCGGTGCGACCCCACTCGCCCACCATCAGCCGGGTGATGAGGAACCCTGACAACGTGAAGAACATCGAGACCGTGAGTTCTCCGCCGGTGATCCAGGTGATGCTGTGGTGGTAGAGCAACACGATGAAGACCGCGATGCCACGCACACCGTCGAGACCGGGCAGGTGTTCGAGACGAGTCGCGACGACACTGTCGGCCGGAACGGTCGCTTCGCGCTGATTCATCCCGAGTCGAGGCTAGTTCTCGGAACCCGAACCGCCCGTGAGGCTCCCCATGGCGTGACAGACTCTCAGCGTGAGGGGAAACACCGACGAGATCGATCTCGCGACGCTCGAAGCGGTGCAGCGGCGAATCCTCTGGATCGCCACGCGCATGATCGATCACGCCAATCACGACCGCCCGGCCAGCGAGATCAAGGTCGGCGGTCACCAGGCGTCGTCGGCCTCGATGGTGTCGATCATGACTGCGCTCTGGTTCGCCCATCTCTCGGGTGAGGACAAAGTCGCGGTCAAGCCGCACTCGTCACCCGTGTATCACGCGATCAAGTACCTCACCGGCGAACTCGACCGCTCGTACCTCACGCGACTTCGCGAGATCGGCGGCCTGCAGGCGTACCCCAGTCGGACCAAGGATCCCGATGTCGCCGACTTCTCCACCGGATCGGTCGGTCTCGGCGTGGTGGCCCCACTGTTCGCCGCGGCCGCGCGTCGCTACGTCGAATCGCGCTTCGGCCCGTCCACGGCCACCGGTGCGCGTTTCATCGCCCTCGCCGGCGACGCCGAGCTCGACGAAGGCAACGTGTGGGAAGCGATCACCGACCCGGCACTGCAAGGACTCGGCAACGTCACCTGGATCGTCGACACCAATCGTCAGAGCCTCGACCGGGTGATCCCCGGCCAGAAGATCAAGAAACTCATGGAGTTCTTCGACGGCTCGGGCTGGCACGTGGTGGAGGCGAAGTGGGGCCGCAAGCTGCAGGCCGCGTTCGCCCGACCCGGTGGCGAGGCGCTGCGGCGCCACATCGAGGACATGTCGAACGAGCGCTACCAGAGCCTGTTCGCGCTGCGCGGCGCCGACCTGCGCCCG
>CAYNKE010000083.1:0-8371 GCA_964397715.1 uncultured Bifidobacterium sp.
CGGTCATGTCGGCGGTGATCTTGGCGCTGGCGGCCTCGGACGGGCTGAACCAGGCGAGGTCGAGGGCTTCCTGCGTGGGCGTGCACTCGCCATCCACCGGAACGACGTACGCGAGGCTCACCGCATGGTGCCGCGGGTCGGTGAAACCGCTGACCTCAGGATCGGGGAAGTACTCGGCGATGGTGAACGGCGCCGGATTGGGTGGCACGCGCGGCAGAGCGAGCGGCCCGAGGTCCTTCTCGAGGTGGCGAATGAGCGCGTCACGGACGCGCTCGCCGTACAGGACCCGTCCCGACACGAGCATGCGGCTGATCGAACCGTCGGCGGCCACTCGAAGCAGCAGGCCCACTTGCACCACACGACCGTGCGCATCGACACGCACCGGAACGGCGTCCACGTAGACGAGCGGAACGTTGGCGCGCACTTGCGCGAGAGCTTCGGGACTGAGCCACGACGTCCGGGTGTCGGTGTTCTCGCTCACGAAGGATCATTCTCCCAGATCGTCGCGACCGGTGTGAACGAATCGGTTCAGTTCCGGCGCATCTCCCGCCGGGACCGCTCGGCCGCCTCACGGACGTCGCAACCCACGTGGTGGTCGTTGACGAGACCCATCGACTGCATGAAGGCGTACATCGTGGTGGGGCCCACGAACGACCAGCCCCGCTTCTTCAGATCCTTCGACAGGGCCGTCGACTCCGGTGAGGTCACGAACGAGGCCACCTCGGCGGCCGTCGGGGCGGCTGGTCGCGAGGCCGGATCGGGTTCGAAGCGCCACACGTAGGCCGCGAGCGATCCGAACTCGTCCACGAGGTCGGCTACCCGGCCGGCGTTGTTGATGGCCGACTCGATCTTGCCCCGGTGACGCACGATGGAGGCGTCGGCGAGGAGGCGTTCGACGTCCCGGCGTCCGAATCGGGCCACGCGATCGGGTTCGAAGTCGGCAAAGGCCCGTCGGAAGTCGGCGCGCTTGTTCAGGATCGTGGCCCACGAGAGTCCGCTCTGGAATCCTTCGAGGCAGATCTTCTCGAAGAGGTGACGGTCATCGGTGACCGCGAAGCCCCACTCGGTGTCGTGGTACTCGATCATGAGCGGCGAGGTCGAGGCCCAGCCGCAACGCTCGCTCATGCGGCGACGGGGCGGGTTCCGGCGATGGTCGTGCGATGAAGTTCACGGCGGAACCCGCCGTAGTCGTTGACCGCCAGATGCTGAGTGGATCGGTTGTCCCAGATGACGACGTCCCCCGGAAGCCAACGATGGCGGTAAGTGAATCGGGCATCGGTCGAGTGGTGGTGCAAGAAGGCGATGAGGGCGTGTGCTTCCTCGTGATCGAGACCGTCGATGTCGCGGACGTACGTCCGATTGAAGAAGAGCACCGTCTTGCCGGTCTCGGGATGGCGGCAGACGAGGGGATGCCGGAACTCGTCGTTGGCCGAGTCGTCGCACACGATCGTCATCCCCCGCATCCCCGAGTGAACGGGCTGCATCTTGCGGCTGTACGCATCGCGCGCGGTGTGGACGGCGATCAGCGACGACACCTTCTCGCGAGTCGACGGGTCCAGCGCGTTCCAGGCCGCGGTCATCGAGGTGAACACCGTGTCGCCACCCCAGGGCGGGACGTCGACGGCGGCCAGGATCGTGAACGACGGGGGTTCGGGCTGGAACGAGAAGTCGGAGTGCCAGGCACCTCCGAAGTTGAACGACGCACCTTCATCGGCTTCCTTGACGACTCTGATGATGTCGGGATACTCGGGCATCGTCACCACGAAGGGTGTCTCCCCCGACGGACCGAGTCGGCGCGAGAACGCCGATTGGTCGCCCGGCTCCACGAATTGGTCGCGAACCACCACGACCTCGTGTTCGCACATCGCCGCGCGCAGATCTCTCAGTTCGCCGTCGCTCAGCTCGGCCAAACGGATACCCCGAATCTCGGCACCCAGAACGCCGGTGACCGGAGTGATCGTCATCGCCACGGGCCGAACGTTAGTCCGGTCCGATCGACGCGGTATCCGGCGTCTAAGTTCTCGGTATGTCGCAACTCGAGATACCGCGCTTCGGCGAACTCCTCAGTCCATACATCGGGCGGGTTCCGGCGGTGGCCATGCCGCGATTCCTGGCCCTGCTCGAGCGCACCGCGGCCGATCGCTATCGCCAGTGGGCCGACGACCTCCCCGAACATCGCGACGGTCTTCTCAAGTGCGCCGAGAGCGAAGACGAGATCGCCAATCGCATCGAAGGCGCGTTCGCACTCGACGAGTCGTTGCGCGGTGAGCTGGAAGCCCCGCTCCCCGAGGCCAAGAAGGTGTACTACGACACGTTCTCGCGGTTCAGCGTCTGGGATCAGTTGCGTATTCAGGCCAACGCCGAACGTCAGGGCGCGCAGGCCTGGCGGAACATCGCGTCACGCCATCCCGATGTGCGAGTGATCGATGTCCTCGAGAGTTGCTCACGGCTCGAAGAGGCCAGCGCCGACTACCTCGACGATCTGATCTCACGCCACGCGTCCTGAATCACCGATAGCGTCGATCGACGTGTTGGTGAAGCGCCTCGTCCGAACGCTTCAAGCGGCCACCTTCTTCCTCGCCGCGTCGTACGGCGTCATGTTCACGATGCTCGACGACTACCGCGACGAGTACGGGATCTCCGAGTCCTTCCTCGGTCTCGTGATCGCCATGGGATTCTTCGCGTCATTCATCGGCCAGGTATCCCTCGCCCCGCTCGCCGACCGCGGCCACGCCAAACGACTCCTCGTGATCGGTTTCGCCTCGCAGATCGTGGGGCTTTTGTTCATGGGCTTCGGCACCACCGCTTGGATGCTGATCATCGGCCGACTCGTCACCGGGTTGGGTGCCGGCATGTCGTTGCCGGCGCTCCGACGCATCGTCATCGTCGCCGATCCCGAACATCTGGGAACCAACATGGGGCGACTGCTGAGTGTCGACGTGGCGGGCTTCGCGTTCGGTCCAGTCCTCGCGGTGCTGACCGTCGACCGCTTCGGCATCGCGTCGCCGTTCGTCGTCCTCGTCGCGGTGATCGTCCTGATTTCACTGGCCCTCGCGAGCCAGCCGATTCCCGAGACCGCGACTGAAGATCAGCCGAGCGAGCGACTCGCGTTCGATCTCCTCCGCAATCGAGGCGTTCTCGGTGCCGTGCTCATCGGAGTTGCGCTGTTCTTGATGATCGGCACGTTCGATTCGCTGTGGGCCGTCATGATGAAGGACCTCGACGCCCCCACCTGGATGGCCAACACCGGCGTCGCCCTCTTCGCACTCCCGATGATCTTCCTCGGCCCGTACGGAGGACGCCTCGCGCAACGAGTCGGGCCCTACCGCACCGGGTCGATCGGGATGCTCTTCGGCGCACTGTGCATGTGCTTGTACGGATTCCTGCCCGCACCCGCTCTGATGATGGGCGTGTTCTTCTTCCACGTCGTCAACGACGGCTTCACCGTCACGAGCGCCGGCGTCGCCGTCGGAATCGCCGCACCAGTCGAACGACAAGCCGGAGCCCAAGGACTGCTCGGCGGACTCCAGACCCTGACCGGCGGAGTATCGGCTTCGCTCGCTGGTTGGAGCTACGACTCGTTCGGTCGCGGACCGACCTTCACCGCCACCGCCGCGGTGATGATCGTGCTCGTGGCCTTCGGGTACTCACTCGCCGGCGAACACCGACGAGCACATGTCACCGACGAGTCGGTGCTCGCACCGGCCCACTGACCTTCTCACCACGCCCATGGGCGTGACAACATCGAGGTGTGGGATTCCGCGACGGTGACGGCTGGGTGTTCTGCCAGCGCTGCAACGCCCGTCACTGGGGTGTCTACGGTGCGGCCGGATTGCTCATGGTTCGCACCGACCTGCCCGAGCCGCACGTCCTCTTGCAGTTACGCGCGGTCTGGACTCACGGCGGTGGTACGTGGTCGATTCCCGGTGGGGCGCTCGACTCGCACGAGAACCCCGTCGAGGCCGCGGTGCGCGAAGCATGGGAAGAGGTCGGGGTCGACGTGAACGCCGTCGAGGTGAAAGACGTCTACCTCGACGACCACCTCAACTGGGGCTACTACACCGTGATCGCCCACGTGCAGGGTGAAGTCCTGGTCGACGCGGGCAATTACGAATCCGATGCCGTGGCCTGGGTCCCGATCCACGAAGTCGACACCTATCCCCTGCACTCCGGTCTCGCTGGTTCGTGGCCCGAACTGCGTCCGCGGGTCACGGCTACTCTCGGCTGAATGAAGATCACTGCAGCAGTTCTGCGCGCCGGCAACGGTCCGTTCACCATCGAGAAACTCGAACTCGGATCGCCCGGACCCCGTGAAGTGCTCGTTCGCGTGGTGGCAGCCGGGATGTGCCACACCGACCTGCTCTCCCGCGAACTCCCTCCCGAGTTCTTCGGCGGCCCGCAGGTGTACGGACACGAAGGTGCGGGGATCGTCGAAGCGGTCGGCTCCGAGGTCGAATCGGTGAAGGCCGGCGACAAGGTCGTGCTGTCGTTCAACTCGTGCGGTTCGTGCAAGTCGTGTCAACGACGTCGCTTTCCGTACTGCTTCAATTTCTCGCTCTACAACATGTCGGGTGGTCGACCCGACGGAACGTCGGCGTTCACCGACGAGAGTGGCGCGCGAGTCGGATCGCACTACTTCGGCCAGTCGTCGTTCGCGACGCACACCATCGCCGCCGAGACGTCGGTCGTGAAAGTCGATGCGTCGTCGCCCATTCGTGCGATGGGTCCCCTCGGATGCGGCATCCAAACCGGGGCCGGGGCGATCCTCAACACCCTCGCCGTCGACGCCGGTTCGAGTGTCGTGATCACCGGAGCCGGAGCACTCGGCCTCGCCGCGGTGATGGCCGCCAAGGTGGCCGGCGCATCCACCATCATCGCGGTCGATCGTCATCAGAGTCGTCTCGATCTGGCCAAGAAGTACGGCGCCACGCACACGGTGTCGGGCGCACCAGCCGACATCACCGCGGCCATCCAGGCGGCGACCGGCGGTGGTGCCGACTTCGCGTTCGACACCACCGGTAACGCGGCGGTGGTGCGCGCGAGTCAGGCCGGCCTGAACGTGATCGGCACCATTGCACTGGCTGGTGTCGGCTTCGGCGATCTGAGCGTCGACTTCCTTTCGATGATCAGCGGCCGGACCATCACCGGCGTGATGGAAGGTGACTCCATCCCCAGCGAATTCATTCCGCGCCTCGCCAAACTCAACGCCGACGGGAAGTTCCCGTACCACGAGCTCATCACCGAGTTCCCGCTCGACCAGATCAACGAGGCCGAGAAGGCCAGCGCGAGCGGCGCCGTGATCAAGCCCGTCCTGGTGATGCCCGACTGATCGTCAGCCGACGAGTGCGAACTCGTCGACGGCTCGCGCGAGCGCATCGAGCCCGGTTCGGCCCGATCCGAGAACGATCCGATCGGGCCGGATCACCACCACATCCGATTCGGCGTTGGCGAGGATTCGTTGCGTCACGGTTCCGTCTCGTGCGACCAACACCTGGGCGTCGATCCGTGCGAGTACCGCGTCGTCGAGTGCGGTGAGAACCGACTGATCCGCCACGATCACAGCCCATCGTCCGGCCAGAACGTCGTCGAGGAGAACGCCGTCGATTCGGCCGTCGCTCACGACGTATCCGGCCCCGTCGACGACCAGACTCGAGCCCGACAACGACGGCTGCGGGGCCTCACCCACGTCGACTGGATTCGCCGCGCGCGCCGCGAGCATGTGGCGATCGCGTTCGGCCGCCTGCACCGGATCGAGTGTGCAGATGATCCGACCGAATCCGACCGCTGACTCGACGATGCGCTGGACATGCGGTGAACGTTCGGGCTGATACGTGTCGAGCAGGGACTCATGCGCTCCGTGCAGTACCGCCGTCAACTTCCAGGCCAGGTTCACGGCGTCGCGAACACCACTGCACATTCCCTGGCCGAGGAACGGCGGCATCTGATGAGCCGAGTCACCGGCCAGAAGAATCCGGCCGCGTCGCCACTCCCGCGTGATGAGTCCGTGGAACGTGTAGACCGCCGAACGTTCGACGCGTGCACTGCCAATCGGCAGGTACGGCGCCATCAACCTCCCGATCACCTCGGGGCGGTTGATGTCGTCGGGAGATTCGCCGGGCAGGAGCATGAACTCGAAGCGGCGACGCGGAGGAGGCATCGGCACGATGGTGTGCGGACGGGTGGGATCGCACACCTGGGCCGCGCGCAGCGGCGGAGTGGGATCGTCGCCGGCCACGACGACGTCGACCACCAACCATGGCTCGTTGAATTCGAGATCGATCTGGCCGACACCCATGAGCCGACGGACGAACGAGCGAGCGCCACAACAACCAATCAGCCACGACGCCTCGGCCGAGACCGTCGTGCCGTCGTTCGCCTTGGCCTCGACTCGCACTCCATCGGCGATCTCGACGACATTGGTCACCTCGTGACCGAGTCGGAATTCGACTCCGAACGATGCGGCCTGGTCGCGAAGCAGTCGATCGAGCGTGGGCTGATGAAACAAGTTCGACTGGCCGACGGTGTGGTGCTCCTCGTGACGTGAAGTCATGCGCAACAGCAATTCACCCCGACCGGTCAGGAAATCCATGCCCTCATTGGTGATCGACCAACCCGGGGCGTCGAGCCAGCCGCCGATCTCGCGCAGGTTGCGGGCGGTCTCGGCGTCGAGGTGTGCGGCCCGCGGCAGCGGATACACGTCGAGATCTCGCTCGAACACGACGACCGACGCACCCCGCTTGGCGAGAAGCGCGGCCAGCGTGGTGCCGACCGGACCGGCACCCACGATCGCGACGTCGTACTTCATCGGCGTGTGGTCCGGGTCACCCGATGCGAGCCCAGCCGGCCTTCATCTGCTCGAGATCGGGCGGAACCACGAATTCGAGCGGCATGCGGGGACCCCACGAGTTGCCGATGTGCTCGGGCCCGACCGGGGTGCGGCCGCGTGTCTCCCACTCCATGTCGTCGGTGATGACGTCCATGTCGGAATAGAACTCGATGAACGAACCGGACGGTTCGAGCAGATACCAGAAGAAGTTCGAACCGACGTAGTGGCGCCCGAAGCCCCAGCCGTCCTGCGCGACTCCAGCGTTGATCAGTTTCGTCGCGTTGTGGCCCACGTGGTCGACGTCGTCGCATTCCCACGAATAGTGCTGCAATTGCGGAACTTCGGAGTTCACGACCGCGACGTTGTGGTGATCGGTGCTGCACCGGAGGAACGCGATGATCCCGGGGAAGTGATCACTCACCCGGAAGCCGAATCCCTCGACGAGGAAACGGATGGTGCTGTCGATGTCGGGCGAGCCGATCACGATGTGACCCAGCCGACGAGGAGCCCGTGCGTGCGGAATCACTCCACTGGCCCGCTGGTTGATGCGGGGCTGATGACCGGGTCCGTTGTACGGCAGCACCTCGGCCACCGCTGGCTCGGGCGCCTCGGCGACGCGGACCGAGAACTTCACGCGCGTAGCCGGATCGGTGGCCGACAACACCCCGTCGCGGGTCGAGGAGTCGAGTCCGAGTCCCGTGAGCCGCGACGCGATCACCGAGATGTCCGAGACGTCGTTCGAGAGCACGTTCACGTCGAGCAGACGGCGGAATTCTCCGGACTCGAGCGTGACCTGCTCGCCGCCGTTGGAGCCTCCGAAGCGCATACCCGATGTGTCACGAGCGAATCCGGCGGCGGCGTACATCGCCACTTGCCGTTCGACGTCGGGCACCGCGACTCGGATCGAGTCGAGACGATGAAGAGACATCAGCGCCTACTTGCCCGCGACACAGACGTTGCGCAGCGAGCCGATCACTTCGGCTCCGCTGTCGATCACGTCGCCCGCCTTCAGCAGTCGGCCGCGCGCCATACCCACACCGTCGGGAGTGCCCGTGAATATCACGTCTCCCGATTCGAGTGTGCAGATACTCGAGAGGTACTCGACCAACACCGGAATGCTGAAGATCAGGTTGGCAGTGCGGGATTCCTGCATTCGTTCGCCCGACACGTCGCACCACAACGCGACGTCGTCGGGGTTCGGGAACGCATCCACCGAGACGATGGCTGGACCGATCGGGCCGTACGTGTCGAAGCTCTTCCCGAGCGAGAACTGCGGTGGTTTGCCGGTGGTCTGCACTTTGCGATCGGAGATGTCCTGACCGAGGGTCAATCCGGCCACATGGGACCAGGCTTCGGCCTCGCTGATGCGACGACCACCCTTGCCGATCACCACCACGATCTCGACTTCCCAGTCGACGGTGTCACCCGACAACTCCACATCAGCCATTGGGCCGGCCAGACACGACGGGAACTTCGTGAAGGTAAGCGGGGCCGGTGGGAGTTCCATGTTGGACTCGGCCGCGTGCGACTTGTAGTTGAGACCGA
>CAYNKE010000084.1:0-8362 GCA_964397715.1 uncultured Bifidobacterium sp.
ATCTTGTTGGCTTCGTCCGGCGTCTTCGGGCGAGCGCCACCGCGTCCGTACACTTCGACACCCGAGCGAATGACGATGTGCTCGAGAGCCGGTGCGCGCTTGGCCACAGTGAACAACGACTCCGCCGACTGCTGGGTGAGAAGTTCGGCCTGCTTCGGGTTGGCCCGAGCATCGGGTTCCCACACACCCAAGTGGACGATGACGTGGGGATTGAACTCTTTGACCACCGCGGCCCGGCTCACCACGTCGGTGGGATGAATCATGTGGAAGCGCGAGCGGTCGAGGCGACGGCGCGGCGGGTCGATATCGAAGCCGACGATGTCGGCGACCCAACTCTCGTTCTCGAGTTCGCTGGCGACGAGGGAACCCAATTGGCTTCCCATGCCGGTCACCAGGACGCGCTTGCCACTCGTGGTGGTCATGTAGCGACCCTACCGGACGGGGTCGTCACGGGTGAGTTTCGCTCTGAGATTGCGAAGATTCGCTCAGCGCAGTTCGTGGGCTCGGAGAATCAGGGCCCGTGCCGACGAGTCGAGTTGGTGTCCGGCCAACTTCTCGGCGACCATGATCGCCTCGGTCGGATCGTCGACCAGACCCGACCAGCGGATGAAGGCGCCCATCGCACCCATGATGCGATCGCCGACTTCTTCGCCGTGCACGATCACCTTGGTCTTCTTGGCCAGATGGCTCTTGAGTTCGACGAACAGCGACTTGGCCCATTCGTCGACGGCGTCGTTGGAGAACGGCCGGTGGCTGTGCGACACGTTCATCTCCACGTAGTTATGGAGATTGTGCGGTGCCGTGATGATGGACACCACGTGGCCAAAGCCGTTCTCGCGAATCCAGATGATCTCTTCCTGACGACGAACTCGACGATGGTTGTCGCCGTAACCGCCCGGGCGCTCGCACACCGCGAGACGATCTTTCAGGATCCAGGTGAAGTTGCGCGGGGTGATTCCCAACGCCCATTTTCCACGCAACTTCGGAGGCACGGAGGTCGAATCTAGTCGTGTTCGTCGGACCGTGTGAGAGAAAGGACCTGATTCCGACGACGGACCCGATGCCCTCCGGAAATCTCGCACGCAACGGCCTCACCACGAGCTACGGCCAGCACGCGATCGATGGTCGCCGCATCGGGTGGGTGGGTCGTGGTGAGCCATCGTCGTACGGCCCGTCGTGCCAACGCGGGTGGTGATGAAGCGAGTGCCCGTGCGTCAGTGGGGTCGATGTGCTCGGACAATGTGTCGAGGAAGTCGTTGTCGTCGGCGATCAACTTCGATTGTCGAGCGAGAATCGGAACCAAATCCCTGTCCGACACCTCGTTCAAGTACGGAATCACCTCGTGCCGGACCCGATTGCGGAGCAATGACGTGTCGGTGTTGGTGGGGTCGAAGAACGGGGCCCACCCCATCACACGACACACCGCGTCGGTGTCGGCGCGACGAAGTTCGAGCAACGGGTGGCCGACCTCACCGGATGGTCCGCCCGTCGGCCGAACGCCGATGAGTCCGGGAAGTCCGGCGCCTCGGAGGAGATTGACGACGACGGTTTCGGCGAGGTCGTCGGCAGTGTGTCCGGTCAACACATCGGGCGGCAAGTTGGCGTAGCGGAGTTCGCGGGCCCGGGCCTCGAGATTGGGACCGGGTTCGACGCGAATGCTCACGGAACGGAAGTCGGCACCGACGTCACGAGCGGCTGCGGCCACGAGATCCGCTTCGTCCGATGAACCGGGCCGTAATCCGTGATCGACATGAATGGCCAAGGCGGACAAATTCGCCGCACGAGCCAGGGCGAGAAGAGCGAGGGAGTCGGCTCCACCCGAGACGGCACACGAGACCGAAGAACCCTGTTCGGGGAACGAACACAGTTGGAGACACCGACGGATGTCGGGGTGACTCTGCCACTCGGTTTCGAGCGGAGAGCCGATGGTCAGCCTTCGGAGTGACCGCGCTGTTGGCGCTTGCCGGGGAAGCGCGTGGCGCTCACCTGCTTGACGTACCCGGCGCCCATCGCCGCAACCGTGGCGACGCCGACGACCGAGAGAACCACACCGATCCACCAATGCCAGACGTACGCAGCGACCATGGGTTCAGCGTAGCGAGACCTGGGGTGATCGGGCCACTCGCCCCGTCGGCCGTCGATCACAGGGGGCTCAGTCGGCGTCGAGATCGACGTTCAGACAGTCGCGTAGACGTTGTTCGAGATCGGCCGGAATCGGCTCGGTGGCCGCTCGCGAGCGAATCCGGGCCTTGAGCGAGAACTCGAACTCCACGCGACCTTGGCAGTCGGGGCAGTCCCCCAGGTGTCGATCGATGTCACGACGGAGCTCGTCGTCGAGCATCTGATCGAGGTACGCGTACAGCTGAGTAATGGTGTCGCGACAATCAGCCATGGCTCATTCCTTCCGACATGTTGACATCACTTCGCGTTGACATCGATCAACCCCCGCTCTTCGGCGAATTCGACCAGTGCTTTTTGCAGGGCCTTGCGTCCCCGGTGCAGACGGCTCATGACAGTTCCGATCGGAACATCGAGCATGTCAGCGATCTCCTGATACGAGAAGTCCTGCACGTCGGCCAGGAGCACGGGTAAGAGGTAGGCCTCGGGCAAGTCTTCGAGAGCTCGCTTCACTTCGTCGTCGGTGAAGAGATCGAAGATCTCGTCCTCCGCGCTTTGCATCTGAGTATGTGTCGCCAACTCGGGAAGACGCTTGTACAGATACAAGTCATCCAGCTCTCCCAACTCGGATTCAAGCGGTCGCGATTGTTTGGCTCGATACGAGTTGATGAAGGTGTTGGTGAGGATGCGAAAGAGCCAAGCGCGCAGGTTCGTGCCCGACTCGAATGAGGCGTACGACCGGAAGGCCTTGAGCATCGTCTCTTGAACCAGGTCTTCGGCATCGGCTCGGTTGCGCGTCATGCGCAGCGCGGTACCGAAGAGTTGCGGGGCGAATTGCATCGCCTCGTCGGCGAAATGTGAACGATCAGCCAATTCTTTCGGCTCGCGAATCGTCGAGCTCGGTGACGAATTCGTCGAGAGCGTGAACGAATTTCTCGAAGCTCATCGCCAACTGCTCCCGTTCGTGTGGTTCGAAGCAGTTCATGATGAAGTGCATCGCACTCTGGCGCCGAGCCAACGCCTCGGCGTGACGAGAGCGGCCAGCGTCGGTGGCGCACACGATGACGACACGCTTGTCGTCACGACTCTGGGTGCGGTGCGCGAGGCCGATGCGCTCGAGTCGTTGCACGGCACGTGTGGCAGTGGACGGGTCGACTCGGAGTGCTTCGGCGAGGTCTCCCATGCGCCAACCGTCTTGCTGGACCAGAACGTCGAGAGTGTCCATTTGTCCGCTCTCGAGTGCGTCGTCGCCCACGCCGAAGAAGTAGTCGGCGAGGCTGCTCATAGAAGCACCGCGTCGAATCTCTCGCCATGCGTGACCGACACGCAGAGCGAGATCACGATGCGACTGATCCTCGAGATCGAATGGCCGGGGGCTTGCCATGGACTTTGTAGGGTACTGCCGGTGGAACCGCCCCTTCACGCCCTGGGTGTGATTGCGTCGCAATCCGTGATAGTCACCCCGTCTTTGCGCCATGTGGAGATGTTCACCATGCGCGGACTCGTGACGGTCTTGTGGCATCACGTTCCTGCTGGTCGCGAGGCACGACCGGCGGCCATCGTGGCGTGTGGTGGCGCGATGGGCGGTCTGCTCGGCCCCGCCGAAGGTCTGTATCAGGGGTTGGGAGATGTGTGGGCCGATCGCGGCGTACCGGTCTTGCGTGTGTCGTACCGGCGCCCGAACGACTTGGATGCGTGCTGTCTCGATGTGGCGGCAGCGGTTCAACTCGCAGGAGATTCAGGTGCGCAACGCGTGGTGGTGATGGGCCACTCGTTCGGCGGTGCGGTGGCCGTTCGTGTGGCGGTGGTGATGGACGAAGTGGCCGGCGTCGTCACCTTCGCGACCCAGTCGGCGGGATGCGAAGTGGCACCTGGATTACGCGGTCGACCGCTTCTGTTGTTCCATGGTGACAACGACGAGATCTTGCCGCTCGATTCGAGTCGAATCGTCGCGGCCATGGCGGGGTACGGCGACGTCGAAGTGTGTGAAGGTGATGGGCATCTGCTGGCCAAGAGTGGCCGTCAGATGTGGGATCGACTCGAAGTGTGGTTACCCGAGGTTCTCGGCCTCAGTCGAGAAAACTGAGTGCGCTCTCGACGAGTGGGCGGAGTAGGCGACTCCCGCTCGGCGTGAGGTGGTGATCGTCGCGGTAGATGATCGTGGTGCCGTGCGTGGGGGCACATCGTTGGTCGTCGCAGAGGATCGCGAACGGATCGATGATCGAGACATTGGAGCGAGTCGCGGCGACCGTCTCTTCGGCCTGTCGGGCCGACATGGTGTAGGCCTCGGCGGTGGCCCGATCGACCGAACACTCGACGGAGCGGCGGCGGGTGAGGCAGTCACTCGGCCATCGTTCGAGCTCGGGAACGTCGTGAACGATCACGAGCGGAACGTCGTGATCGGCGAGGGTCGAGGCGAGAAGGTCGAGGCCACCGCGCCAAATCGCTGACGCTTCGTCACGGGTTGCCATGCGGCCGTCCACCTGGAGATCGGCCGAGCACATGGTGTCGGAGGCCAGGCCTGCGCCAGGGAAGTAGTAGCCACTGCGTGCTGTGACGACGACAGCCTTCACCTTGTCCGCATGGTCCACGATGTCATCGAGCACGTCGCGAACCCACCACGTGCAGTCGTCGTACGTCGCGTCGCACACGAGCACCGTCGCCTCGGGCACGAACGGGCAGCGAGGCTGACTGGCTAACACCAGACCCCAGCCGTGGCGGGTGGCGGTGTCGACGAACACCGGGGCAATTGACGCGGCGTGAGAATCGCCGACCAACACGAGTGATGAGTCGCCGTCGACCAGTCGACACACCGGGTCGAACGGCATCGGCAGCACGTGGTCGGTGCACGGCAGGTCGGGAACGACGCGACTGAGTTCGAGTTGGTCGAGACGTTGCGACCAGTCGACTTCGGTCGGGGTGGTGGTTGGTGTGCGGTCGTCGTCGATTGCGATGGGGGTCGTCGTCTCCACGACCACGGTCGAGACCGGATCGTTCGGTTGAGCCTGCAGTTGCCGTGGCATCGTCGCGGTGCTGGCGACGGCCACCACCATGATCGTGGCAATTCCAGTGGTGAGCACCAACTTCTTCTCGTGAGCAGACCGTCGACGTGGAGTACGGAATCGGCATTCGATCAACCACCACGATGCGATGGCGAGGGGGAGTGTGGCTACTGCGATGAATACATCGCGGGCTACTGATTCGGTCTGTGTGGCGATGCGCACCAACACGAGGGCTGGCCAGTGCAGGAGATACCACGAGTACGAGACGATTCCGATCCCGCGGAGTGGTCGGACCGCCAACACCCGATTGATGCGCGACTCCGGGCCGGTGCCGATCACGAGTGCGGCACCGATGGTGGGAAGGAGTGCGGCCGTTCCTGGAAATCGGGTGGATGAGTCGTATGCCATCGCGGCGATGACGATGAGAGCGATCCCGAACAACGCGATTGAGGTGCGACCGCGACGAACCACCATCTTCGACGCGCCGATCGCCAGCATTGCACCGATGAGCAGTTCCCAGACGCGGAACCACGGCAGGTAGAAGGCAGCAGCGGGTGAGGACGCCACGCCCCATATCGACGCGACGAACGATCCGAGCAACAGGAGTGGCGTGATCGTGGTGGCCCAGCGCTTGCCCCGAGTCATCAACAACATCAGGACGAGCGGCCACACGAAGTAGAACTGCTCTTCGACTCCGAGCGACCACGTGTGAAGGAGCGGCTGCATCTCGATGTCGGAGGAGAAGTAGCCACCACTTAGGCCATGGAAATGAAAGTTGGCGATGGAGAGGACCGCCGTGCGAGCACTGTTTAGGAGATCGCGTTGCTCCCACGGCAGCAGCACGAATGCGCCGGCGACGGCGACGATTGCGACCATCGTGACGAGGGCCGGGACGATGCGTCGTATGCGACGCGACCAGAAGGCCAGGAGATCGATGTGGCTCGTCGACGCGTGCTCGTCGAGCATCAATCGCGTGATGAGGTAGCCCGAGATGACGAAGAAGACGTCGACCCCGATGTAACCGCCGGTGAGTCCTGGGACGCCAACGTGATACGCGACGACCAGCAGGACTGCGACAGCGCGCAGTCCATCGATATCGGGCCGGTAGGCCCGTGTGCCCCCCACGACCTCGAATTGTACGAGGTCGTCAAGCCAACGCTGTCGGGAGGGGATCAGCGGATCGTCGTGAAGAGTTTCGTCGTTCCTTGGCTGAGGTTGTAGATACCAGGCGCTCCGGTTCGCTCGTGGCACATGGTCCAGTCACCAAGTGACAAGAGGTTGTCGGGTTTGGTGCACACGGCCACACCAGATCCGGTGGTGATGGTGGGGCCGGTCTGAGTCGTCGGTGCATTCCAGAACAGGAGGACCCCGCAGTTGCGGCAGAGCCAGTTGGAGATTCCGACGAAAACACTCGGAGCCTTCGGCACAAGGGTCCACACTGCAACCAGGTCGGCGTCTCGAGAAATGAAGTAGCGAGGAACGTTGTCCGTCGGATCGTCGAGTAGTGCGAGGTCGGCATTGGTGGTCGGGGTGGTTCGTTCGGCCCAGCCAACGAACGAATACCCGGAGCGCGTGCAGTCTCGAGCGCCGGGAATGTAGCGATAGCCGACGAATACCGACAGCCATGGTTCGGTCCGGGTGGTCACATCGAGACACGTCCCCCCGCCTGGGTCGAGACTGACCTGGCGGATCGGAACCGCCGGCGACGAGGCTGGGTACGTGAACGTTCCCGCCGACGCTTGGCGGTAACCGAGAGCAAGGTAGCCAGGTTGTTGGAGCCAACCGAAAGTCACCACGAGCGCTGCCGCACCGGAGCCGGCCGGGGCAGTAGCGATCCACGTGTTCCCTGCGCCCGGGGTGATGGCCGTTGCGGCGACACCACCGAATTTCACGTCGGTGACGGCGTTGTCGTCGATGTCGTACGCGATGTTGCTTGGGGTGACGGTGACCGTCACTGCAGTGCCCGCAGCACCTGTTTGTGGGCTGATGGTTGGCGTCAGTTCGTCGATGACAGTCACGGTGCCAGGTGCCCCTGAGCTAGCGATGTAGATCGGAAATTGTCCGCTGGGGGCGACGGCCAAGGCAGATGGGTTGGCGCCGACTTCCCCCATGAAGGAAATGGATCTTGAGGTGTAGTCAAAGGTTCCGAATTGCTTCAATGAGTTGATCCAGTAGAAGGAGTTTGTGCCGGCGGACGCCATTCCTCGGATAGCCGCACCAGCAATCCCCAAACTCAGTTCGTGCGTATTCGAGTTGAGGTCGAACTGCACGATCCGGTTTGCTTGAAAGGTGACGGCTCTGGATCCGTCACCGCTGATTGTGATGCCTAACAAATTAGTCAACTCAGCCGTGCTCGTCGCGAGGACTGTGTTGAATGTGCCGCTCGACGGGTCGACGTCGATGATGGAGACGGTCCTGGGGACGCGATTAGTGACGTAGGCGCGGGTGCCGTTGGGCGTGATGGCGATATCGGAGGGATCGTTGCCGACGTTGATCGTGCCGGTGACCGTTCCGGTGGTGGTGTCGATGACGGAGACGTTGTTGCTGGTTGCGTTGGTGACGTAGGCGAAGGCACCGTTCGGTGTGATGGCGATGGCCGAGGGATTGTTGCCGACCATGATCGTGGTGAGGACCGTGCCGGTGGTGGTATCGATGACGGAGACGTTGTTGCTCATCGCGTTGGTGACGTAGGCGCGGGTGCCAGCTGGGTTGATGGCGATATCGGAGGGATCGTTGCCGACGTTGATCGTGCCGGTGACCGTTCCGGTCGTTGTGTCGATGACCGAGACGTTGTTGCTGGTTGCGTTGGTGACGTAGGCGCGGGTGCCGGCTGGGTTGATGGCGATGGCCGAGGGATCGTTGCCGACTGGGATGACTTTCACGATCCCGTAACTCTTAGGAGGGGCCACCGCACGAACCTCGGTGTGGGGAGCGAGGGCGACTACCGAGGCCGCGATCGTGCCGACCAGAATCGCGAGTGCCTTGCGGCGCAGCACAAGAAAAGAATGTTCCACGGGCCGAGCATAGGTTCTCTATGGGCTTGAGAACGTCACTCCCCGCGACGGCCAACGCAACCTTTGGCCGACCCCCGACGATCAACACCCCACCCCAAGGTCAACCCTGATGTTTTGGTGAGAGAAATTCACCCTGGGGGTGAAGAATCCTCACCAGATCACCGGGGGCTCAGGAATGAGTGGAGCCCGAGAGGGGAATCGAACCCCTGACCTACGCATTACGAGTGC
>CAYNKE010000085.1:0-3930 GCA_964397715.1 uncultured Bifidobacterium sp.
TCTGGCCTGCGCAGGGAAGTGAGCATCCGATGATCCCCGCAGCTTTCGATTACGTCCGCGCCGGTTCGGCCGCCGAGGCCATCGCGCTCATAGGCCAGCACGGCTCCGATGCCAAGTTCCTCGCCGGTGGCCACAGCCTCCTGCCCCTCATGAAGTTGCGCCTCGCCCAGCCGTCGGTTCTCGTTGACATCGGACGCGTGAAGGACCTCTCGTATATCAAGGACGCCGGCGACCACATCGCGATCGGTGCCCTCACCCGACACATGGACGTCGAGAAGTCGCCGGTGCTCGCGCAGCACGCTCCGCTCCTCGCCCATGCCGCCGGACACGTCGGCGACCCGCAGGTGCGTCACCGCGGAACCATCGGTGGTTCGATCGCTCACGCCGACCCGGCGTCCGATCTTCCGGCCACCACTCTCGCCCTCGGTGCCACGTACGTCGTGCAGGGCCCGAAGGGCACTCGCGAGATCAAGGCCACCGACTTCTTCGTCGGATTCCTCGAGTCGGTGCTTGCGCCGGACGAGATGCTGACCGAGATTCGCGTGCCCAAGATGAACGGCGCGGGCTGGAGTTTCCAGAAGTTCAATCGTCGCGCCCAGGACTGGGCCATCGTCGGTGTGGCCGCGTGGCGTCGCAACGGTGACGCCGGTGTTGCTCTCGTGAACATGGGCCAGACACCGGTGCTCGCGACGAGCGTCAACAACGCGCTCAAGAGCGGTGCCTCGATCGCCGACGCGGCCGAACTGGCCGCGGCCGACGCGTCACCGAGCTCCGACACCAACGCGAGCGTCGAGTACCGCACGCACTTGGCCAAGGTTCTCGTGCGTCGCGCGCTCGAACAAGCCAGCGCCTGATCACCCGACCCGGCTCGCACCTCTCCGAGCGTTAGCCTCGCCTCCCGTGCGCGGCTGGCCTCTTCTTCGCAACGTCCTCCTCGTTGCGTACGTCGGCGCGTTCGTCTGGTCGTTCAATCACAACGGCTTGCCCATCGCCCGTATGGCGGTGCTCGGCTGGGTCGCGGTCGCCTTCGTGGTCGGGAACGTCGGCAAATCGTGGCGATCGCAAACGCGCATGGTTCGCGATCTGGCGCTCTACGGCGCCATGTGGATCTCGTACGACTACAGCCGCGGGATCGCCGACACCTTCGGATTTCCGCTTCAGGTCCGGACTCCGCACAACGTCGACCGGTTCTTGTTCTTCGGCCACGATCCGGTTCGGTTGATGCAGGAGCAATTGCTTCGATCGGACGTGCGCTGGTACGACGTGATCTTCTCGATCGTCTACTTCACGCACTTCTTCCTGCCGGTCGCGGCCTCGGTGTATCTCTGGATCCGCTGGCGCGACGAATGGGTGCGATACATCCGCCGATTCGCGACGGTGCTGTTCGTGGGCGTGGCGTGTTTCGTCGTCCTCCCGACCGTTCCTCCCTGGATGGCGGCGAGCACGAAGTACCCGTACCGAATCACCGCGCCGTACTCGCGAACCACGGGTCGCGGGTGGACCGAACTCGGTCTCGACACGGTGAGCAACGTACTGATCAGAGGTCGCCAATGGGCCAATCCCACCGCGGCGTTTCCGTCGCTCCATGCGGCCTTCGCCCTCTTCGTCGTGCTCTTCTTCTGGCATCGCATGCCTCGACCGTGGATTCGCTACTCATCGCTCGCGTTTCCGATCACCATGGCGCTCACCCTCGTGTACTTCGCCGAGCACTACGTGATCGACGTGTTGGCCGGATGGTTGCTGGTGGGTGCTTCGTTCTGGTTCTGGGGCCGATGGGAGCGCAAGCGAATGACCGAGCCCGTGACGGAGGCCGTACTAGCCTGACCGCCAAGAGGTGAGACGCCGTGAGCAGCGTGGGCGACGAGAGCGAATTCGACCCACGTCACCTCGATGCCATCGCCGACGCCGATCCCTACCCGTACTGGTACGAGGATGCCGACGAACCCGAGACCAATCCGATGCTCGTGCGCTCGGAGACCTGCGATCTGTGCGTGGTCGGCGGTGGATACACCGGGCTCTGGACGGCCATCATCGCCAAGGAGCGCGACCCGTCCCGTGATGTCGTCCTGATCGAGGGCCACGAGGTGGGGTCGGCCGCCAGCGGCCGCAACGGCGGATTCATGGACGCCTCGCTCACGCACGGTGTCGCCAACGGCCAGCAACGCTTTCCCGACGAGTTGCCTCTCCTCGAAGAACTGGGACTGAACAACCTCAACCAGATCGAGGCGGCGATCAAGCGCTACGGAATCGACTGCGACTACGAACGCACCGGTGTGATCGACGTGGCCTACGACTCGCACGCGCCGAGTTATCTCGACGAACTTCGTGACGATTTCCAGCAGTTGCGCTCGCTCGGCCAGAAGGTGACCTGGCTCGATCGCGATCAGATGCGCGCCCAGGTCGACTCCCCCACGTACACCGGTGGCCTGTGGCACCACGATCGCGCGGCCATCGTCGATCCGGCTCGTCTGGCCTGGGGTCTGAAAGCGGCCGCCGAATCACTCGGAGTGCGCATCTACGAGGACACCAAGGCCACCAGCATCGAACGCGACGGCGTGGGCATCATGGTGCACACGCCACTCGGTCGGGTTCGGGCCGGCAAGGTCGCTCTGGCCACC
Source organism: uncultured Bifidobacterium sp. (assembly GCA_964397715.1). GTDB lineage: Bacteria > Actinomycetota > Acidimicrobiia > Acidimicrobiales > Ilumatobacteraceae > Casp-actino8. The sequence continues at coordinate 2,619 of CAYNKE010000085.1, forward strand.
AACGCGTTCAAGCCGCTTCTTCGTCGTATGCGACACTTCATCGTTCCGGTGTACGACTACTGCATGGTCACCGAACCGCTGACCGATGAGCAGCTCGATCGCATCGGGTGGAAGAACCGTCAGGGGCTCTCCGACATCCCGAACCAGTTCCATTACTACCGACTCACGCAGGACAACCGCATCCTGTGGGGTGGGTACGACGCGGTGTACTTCTTCCGAGGAAAGGTGAGCGTCGAACAGGAGAGTCGGCCCGAGTCGTGGGCCCGACTGAGTTCGCATTTCTTTCGAACGTTCCCCCAACTCGACGACGTCCGCTTCTCGCACGCGTGGGGTGGGGCGATCGACACCTGTTCGCGCTTCTGCGTGTTCTGGGGACGGGCCCTCGGCGGCCGCGCCGCGTACGCGATCGGCTACACCGGACTCGGTACCGCCTCGTCACGCTTCGGCGGCGAGGTGATGCTCGACCTTCTCGACGGACGGCGCTCGATCGCCACTCAGACCGACTTCGTGAAAGAGAAGCCGGTTCCGTTTCCGCCCGAGCCCTTCAAGTTCCTCGGCATCCAGGCCACGCGATGGAGCCTCGATCACGAGGACAAGACGGGCAAACGCAACATGTGGCTGCGTACGCTCGATCGCCTCGGACTCGGTTTCGACACTTGACGGGAGATCACGTGACGGGAGATCACGTGACGGGACATCACGACGAGGCGAGCAACTCGCTGATGGCCGGCATCACCCGGCCCGCCACGATGTATTCGAGGTCCGCGGCCTCGAGGTGAACCCCGTCGGGTCGAAGACTTCCCGGACCTCCCGCGCCGTCTTCGGCTTCGAGCACGAACGAGGCCCAATCGACCAACGTGATCTCGGGCCAAGTCTCCGTGTACGCGAGCATGGCTTTGTTCCAGGCCTTCACCCTCTTGTCGCTCGAGAAAGGCGCGCCCGCCAACAACCCCGAGTAAACGCGAGGACTCGTGAAGAACGCGAACTTGGCCGACACCCCGTCACCGAGTTGAATCAACTGACCGAGCGCCTCGCGCTGACGACGATCGAACTCTTTGTCGCGGACCGTGAACCAGTCCCCATCGGGCTCGTACTGCTGCTCGGCTTGTTGCGGCACGGAGTAGACCATCACGACGAGGTCGGGGCGGAACTCGGGGATCACCCGGGCCCATTCGCGGTCGACTCGAGGACACGAGCGAACGTCGAACTCGACGTCACCCCACCAGCGAACACGTTCGGTCGAGGCCAAGGGACAATTCCGCCCGCCGGCCCACAGCACGTTCACGGTCGATCCAGCCACGGCGTCGATGGC
>CAYNKE010000085.1:4030-8339 GCA_964397715.1 uncultured Bifidobacterium sp.
ACGTCGACGTTCTGCCGCTCGCCGAACGACACGATCGTGCTCGGTGCGTCGAGCCCGGCGAGGACGGGCGCCGTGAAGACCGGGATCACGATGATGCCGGCCACGACCAGAGCGAGCGCAACCACCGCGGCTGTTCCGGCCCGGCGCAGACCCACGAGGACTCGCCGACGGCGGACGGGATTCTCGATCAACGCGTACGAGAGCACCGTCACGGCCGCCGTGGCACACACGCGAACGAACAACAACCCGATGCCGTCGATCCCAAGGCGTTCCTCGTCGAGCAGCACGATCACCGGCCAATGGAAGACGTACAGGCCGTAACTCACCCGGCCCACGGCGACGAGTGGCCGCCGGCTCATCAGCCAACTGATCGGTCCGGGAACGAGCGCTCCGAGAACGACCGCGATCGACACCAGAGAGAAGGCGGCGAGCCCGCCGGCGTACACGACGTCGTCGTCGATCGACACCGTCGTGACCGCGAGCCCGAGAAGTGCCGCACCGAGGACTCCAGCCACGGCGAGCGCCCGCGCGACTCGGGGTCCGACGCTGCGTCCGATCGGCAGGACGCAGGCCAGGATCGACCCGGCCAACAGCTCAGCCGCTCGCACATGAGTTCCGTAGTAGATGAGGTTGCGCGACTCGGTCAGAAGACCGGCGACAACGCTGGAAGCCAACAGCACCGTGAGAACGGCACCGACGCGGCGACGATGGCGCACGAGCAACGCGGCCATCAGCAGTGGGAAGACGACGTAGAACTGCTCCTCGATCGCCAGCGACCAGAAGTGCTGAACGGGTGATGCCGTCGCCGAGAAGAGGTCGGCGTAGGTCTGCGAACTCGAGGCGAACCGCCAGTTGGCCGAATATCCGAGCGCGGCTCCGAGATCGCCTCTCAGACGCGGCGAGCGCATGGACTCGAGAACGAGTGCCGCGACGGTGACCCCCGCGATCCCGACGAGGGCCGCCGGCATCAATCGTCGGAAGCGCCGACTCCAGAAGTCGAGAAGCGAGAAGCGTCCGATCGTGTCGAACTCGTGGAGGATCAACTGCGTGATGAGGTAGCCCGACAAAGTGAAGAAGAGCGACACCGGGAGGAACCCGCCCGCGAAGCCGGCGATCTCCAAATGGAACGCCATCACGAGCAGGACGGAAACCGCCCTCACACCATCGAGGGCCGGAACGTACGTCAGCCCGCTCGCTCTCGACTCCCCCACCTCGTGAAGATTACTTCTGCGTGCCACGACCCCCTAGGGTGAAAGACGCCTCATGAACACACCCGTCGAAACGTCGTCGCCGCGACTCCTTCCCACGATTGCGGTCGGAATCGGAGCCGGACTCCTCTCGGGCCTCTTCGGAGTCGGCGGTGGAATCCTCGTGGTCCCGGCCTTGATCATGATTCTCCACTTCGATCCGCGACGAGCGAGCGGCACGTCGCTCGGGGCGGTACTGCCGATCGCAGTCGCCGGAGTGATCACGCACTGGTCGCAGGACAACGTCGACTGGATCATGGCTCTCTGGCTCTCCATCGGGGCGATTGGCGGCGCCACCTACGGCACCAAGTTGATTCATGTCCTGCCGCGCAAGACTCTCGGCTACCTCTTCGCCGCGATCCTCGTCGTCACCGCTGTCCGTCTCTACATCCCGACGCATGCCGACGGCCGCGACGTGATCGGCTTCGTCACCGCCGTGGCTCTCATCGCCGTCGGCTTCGGCACCGGCGTGCTCGCCGGTCTCCTCGGCATCGGCGGCGGTGTGGTGATGGTTCCGGCCATGATCGTCCTCTTCTCCGAGATCCCGGTGATCGCCAAGGGCAGTTCGGCCGCCGTGATCATCCCGACGTCGATCATGGGCACGTTCCGCAACCATCGCGCCGCCAACATCGACCTGCGGGTCGCCGCGATCGTCGGCGTCTCGGGCATCCCGACCGCCATCGTGGGCGGTCTCGTGGCCGACGTCATGGACGACACGTTGTCGAACGCGCTGTTCGCGACCCTCGTCCTGATCGTCGCGGCTCGAATGGTCAACGACGTCCGCAAGACCTGACGAAATTCGCTCGCCTCTTCGGACGAACCCCGCCGATCAGAGCGTCGGAATCAAGGTCGCCAACTGGCGGAACTCGTCCATGGTGACCTTGGTCGGGTCGGACGAGAGCACCTGTACACACACGTGATCGGCGCCGCCGTCGAGATGCGCTTTGATGCGGTCGCGAATGTCGTCGAGCGATCCCCACGCGACGATCGCGTCGACGAGAGCATCGGTCGGCTCCGCGATGTCGGCGTCGGTCCAGCCCAGGCGCTTCAAGTTGTTCGTGTAGTTCGGGAGTCCGAGGTACGTCTTCATGAATCCACGGGCGACCGCTCGAGCCTCGCTCGCGTCACGCGAGAACACCACCGCTTGTTCGGGCGCGAGCAGCGCGTCGGGTCCCATGGCCGCGCGTGCGATCGGCGTGTGTTCGACCGGGACGAAGTACGGATGGGCGCCGAGGGTGCGCTCAGCGGCCAGTTTCAACATCTTCGGGCCGAGGGCCGCGAGCGCACGGACCGGCGGTGTGGACGGTTGAGCGGCGAAGAACAAGCCGCGGTCCATCGCATCGAGGTACTTGACCATCGTCGAGTACGGCTTGTCGTAGTTGCCGCCGTGGAAACCTTCCACCGCGGGCTGGTGACTCACGCCGATGCCGAGCAGGAAGCGATCGGGAAAGGCCTCGGTGACCGTCTTCCAACCGGCCTGCATGGTCATGGGCGAACGTGCGTGCAGGCTGGCGATACCGGTGGCGAGCACCAACTTCTCGGTGGCCGACAGCAGCAGTGACGACGACGCGAACGGCTCGCGCCCCACCGCTTCGGGAACCCACACCGTCGAGAAGCCCAACTCCTCGATCTGCGCCGCAAATCTCTGCGCGTCGCGCATGGGCTGGACGTCGAGTTGAAAAGTCCACAGACCGAGTTTTCCGAGCGATTGCTTCGTCAATGCCATACGCCGACACTAGGACTCGTTCCGAAAGCGAGCACGATCGGGACTACCGTCGTCGCATGGCCGAATCACCTCACCACGCCATCGCCACGACGCTTCTCGATGGGTTCGTCCAGGCCGGATCTCCAGTCGTGTCACCGGATGGTCGGCTCGTGGCCTTCGTGACCTCACGGGTCGACTTGGCGAAGAACACCTACAAGTCTCAGGTCTGGTTGGCCTCGACGACGGACGACTTCGCGCCCTATCCCTTGACCTCGGGCGACCCCGGGGAGTCGCAGCCGTCGTGGTCTCCCGACTCGCGTCAGCTCGCCTTCGTCTCGGGCCGCGAGGGTGCCCAAGGTGCCAAGAAGGGCGAGCGCACGTTGCACGTGATACCGGTGGCGTCGCCCGGCGAGACACGAACGATCGCGGTGCGCAAGGACGGGCTCGACTCCCCTCGTTGGTCCCCCGACGGTCGCTTCATCGCGTTCTCGTCACGAGTACCCGACGAGCGGTACTCGGCCGAGGACGAGTCGTGGCAGTCGCCGCGGCGCATCACGTCGTTCTTCTCACGCCTCGACGGCGAGAACTTCGTGTTCGATCGACCGACGCACGTGTGGGTCGTCGATTCCAACGGCTCGGGCGAAGCACGCGATCTCACACCCGGACCCTTCGACCACGGTTCGTTCTCGTGGACCGCCGATTCGCGGGCACTCGTCGTCGCCGCGGCCCGCCATACCGACTGGGACCTCGATCTGGCCACCGATCTCCACCTGGTCCCTCTCGACGGAGACATCGTTCCGCTCACCGATCGAACCGGCATGTACACGTCCCCCAGCACGAGCCCCGACGGCACACGAGTCGCTTTCCTCGGCTACGACGACGCGAGCGTGTATCCGCAGAACGTCCGTGTGGGTGTTCTCGATCTCTCGACGCGGACTCACCGCTGGGTGTCGAACGGCTTCGACCGCACCTTCGAGACAACGGTCGGCAACGTCGCGCCGGTTTGGGTCGATGATTCCGCGCTTCTCGCCACCGCGGAAGATCGGGGCCAGTGCCACCTCGTGCGACTCGACGCGCGAGGAACCACGACGCCCACCACGGTCACCACTGGATCGCGCTGCGTCAAAACCTTCGATCACCGCTCGGGTATCACCGCGGCCGCGGTCTCGAGTCCCACCCATCCGACCGAGATCCACGTGTGGCGAAACGGCGTCGAATCGGTTCTCACGAACGTCTCGGCCGAGATCGTCGCGCGCGTGAAGCCGGTCGACTGGGAACGCTTCGCGGTTCCGATCGCGACCCCGACCCGCGACATCGGAACGACGATCGACCCGGTGATCGACGCGTGGATCATGCG
>CAYNKE010000086.1:0-8286 GCA_964397715.1 uncultured Bifidobacterium sp.
GACGAGCGGGCTCACACGGACATCAGTTCTTGCTGTCGGGCTGGATGCCCGTCAGACACGAGTTGCGAACGCTACCGCTGGTCAGGGGGCTCCCCAACCTGGTGGTGGGGGCAATCGCCTGTCAGACTTCGGCGGTGGATCCGGTGATCATCGAAGTGGCGCTGAACGGGGCGACGAGGCCGGCGAACCAGCCCCACGTGCCGGTCAGCCCCGACCAGATCGCGGCCGATGGCATCGCCTGCGTGGATGCCGGGGCCAGCATCGTCCACCAGCACGACGATCTGCGCGCCATCCGGGCCGCCGGGGGCGGACCCGAGGCCATGGGGAACCTCGGATTAACCGCTTACGCTGGGCTTTTGTCAGTTCACCCCGAGGTTGTGGTGTACCCCACGGCCAACTTCCTGGGTTCGACCATCGGCGAGCGCTGGGATCACCACCGGGTTCTCGCGTCACGGATGCCCGTGGCCGGGCTCGGGCGGCTACGGATGGGCCTGGTCGACCCCGGTTCGGTGACCCTGGGGTCGTACGTCTACGGATTCACCGTTGCCGACATCGCCTACAAGTGGGATTCGTGCCGTGAGCTGGGGTTGGGCGCCTCGATCGCCTGCTTCACCCCGGACTACGTCGACGCGGTGGTCGCCGAGCACTCCCGCCGGGGACTCCCTCCGGGATCACTCGTGAAGTTTTACCTGAGCCCCGATTTCGGCCTTCCCCCGACCCTGGACTCGCTCGAGCAGTACATCTCAATGCTGGCCGGCACGGGTCTCCCCTGGGCGGTGGCTGTCCTGGGCGGCGATGTGGTCGGGTCGGGAATCGCCGAGGAAGCCGTCGCGCGTGGCGGTCACGTTCGGGTGGGTCTGGAGGATTTCGCGTCGTCGTCGGGACGCACCCCACGCAACGCCGAGTTGGTGGCCGAAGTGGCCGACCTCGCCCGGCGATCGGGCCGCGGTGTTGCGACGTGTGCCGACACCGCCCGCATCCTCACGCTCGGATGAAAGTCGCCGACTGCTCAGCGTCGTGAGGTGACGCGTCGGCGTTGTGCTCCGACGACGAGTGATCCTGCGGTCACGAAGAACAGTGCCACGAGGAGAACAGTCGGAGTCTGGTCGGAGCCGGTGATCGGAAGGCGAGGGTGTCGACTCTGACCACGTCCAGCGACCTGCGCGAGGAGACGAGCGCTGTACGTACGGCCGAGAGAATCGGAAATCTGGTACCGAATCGGTGTTGCCGAACCGGTGAACCAGGGAAGCGGGTCGAACACGATCGTTCCATCGAGGTGCACCGTGTAGGTGCCCTCGCCCGGAACGTCGAGCGTCATCCGATCGCATCCGGGCGACTGCTCGCCGGCTCCACACAGTCGCAGCGTCGAAGGGTTCCATCGTGCTTCATCGGTGGGAGTGTCATTGTCGATCGGCCGGAAGCGCTGGTCGCGATCGATGTCACCGGACATCGGGTCATCGACAGGCGTGCCGGGCGGAGCAACGACTGGTGTGAGAGCTGCCGAGGACGTCTGGCCTGACCGATCGGTCACTCGATACTGAACGGGTGTGAGGCGACCGAGCGCGACATCGGCGTCGGCCGCGAAGGTGACGACGCCGCTCGTCCGATCGATCGTCCAGATTCCTTCGCCGGGGATCTGTACGCGAGTTCCGCATTGCTGAGAGGCCGGGTCGACGAGACATGGCCCAGCCATGAGATCCGATCGCAGACCATCACCCGTGGCCAGACCGTTGTCTCCGAGTACGGGTGTGAAAGTGATCGTTTGTCCCGGTGACACCGCTCGGTCCTGAGGTTCCGCCCTCGGTCCAGTGGGCGACGGTACGAAGAACATTGGCGGAGTCGGTGGTGTGACCGTCGGCGTGTACGTCGATGACCCGTACTGACCAAGCGAATCAGTCGCCTGATACGTCACCGGAGTGGCCACCCCGACGAACGCGACACCCGACGTGCAATTCGCCGTCACATCAGTGCCACACGGCGTGAACGAGACAACACCATTGGCCGACACCGTGTACGTCCCGACATCCACAATGTCGATACTGGACCCGACCCCAACCGTGCAATTGTTCGGTGTCTGCGCAGGATTGGTCCTCGGGTCACACAACCGCAACGATGCCGACAACATCGTGGTCCCAGTCGACGGCTGATCATTCACCAACAACACCGCCGACTGCGTCACCCCGATCGCACCCGACGACGAGTCAGGAACCAACGTCGGCGGCGGAGCCACGTTCGCGACATACGTCGACGAAACAGTCCGGTTCTGCGAATCAGTCACCTGATACCCGACAGCAGGAGCAGCCCCGGTGAAACTGGTCCCCGTCGTGCAGTTCGCTGTCACAGCCGCCGTGCACGGCGTGAACGTCACCGTCCCGTTCGTGATCGAGTACGAACCGACGTTGGCGACATCGAGAGTCGACGCCGAACAGTTCGGAGCCGTCTGGCCCGAACCACACAACCGAGCCGACCCCGCCGACAACGTCACCCCCGACACCACCGTGTCATTCGCCAACAAATTCTTGGTCTGCACCGCATCGACAACACCAGCCGACGTGTCCGCCCCCGCCACCGACGGCCCCGGAGGTTGCACCGTCGGCGTGATCGTCGAACACACACGCTGACCCACCGAATCCGCCACGCAATACTTGATCGCCGTCGCCGGACCAGTGAACGACGGCAACGGATCGAACGTCACCACACCCGTCGCCGCATTCACACTCCACGTACCCTGATTCGCTTCCACGACATTCGCGGTACCCGTACACGCACCATCCGCCGTCGACACCGAACAAATCTTCACCGACGCCACATCGAACGGATACGGCGTCGCCCCCACCGTGCCCGGTGTGTCATTCGCAAACGGCGTGAACACCTGATTCGTATCGAACGCACCGGACCCCGTATCCGGACTCGCCGACGGAGACGGCACCACCGTCGGCGTGTACGTCGCTGACGTGGTGCTCGACCCATCAGTCACCTGGTACGACAACCCGGTCGCTTGACCAGTGAACACACCCGAGCACACCGGCACCATCACCGGCGTATTGACACCATTGCACGGCGTGAACGTCACCTCACCCGACGCGTTCACCGTGTACTTGCCCTGACCCGCGACCACCACACCCGCCGACGCCGAACCGAACGAGCAATTCGGTGACACCTCATTGGCCGCACACAACTTCACCGCCGACGCCGTCAACGTACGACCAGAACCAGCCGTGTCATTCGACAAGACATTCTTCGTCTGGGCCACCCCTTGACCACCCGACGACACATCGTTCGCCACACTGAGCGGCAGCGAATACAAGCCGTTCACAACGGCATTCGTACCCACCGCCACCGACGCCACATTCGACGTCGCCACCCCAGCAGCAGCGTTCGCCGTGCCCGCCGACGTACCCGCCGCACCCGACACCACCGTCGCACTCGATACCGACTTCGTCCCCGACGTCGGGAAACCCACCTTGTACGAACCGGGAAACAAATACCCGAACGAATACGTGCCGTCGGCAGCCGTCGTCGCCGTCACCGGCGAACCGTTCACCAGAACCGGATTCCCCGACGAATCCAACAACGACACCGTCACTCCCGATATCGCCGTGCCCGCCGAACCCAACGCCGCATCACCCGCACGGCCCGACAACGTCGCCCCACACTGAGCATTCGTCGGCGCCGACATCGCCACCGACTGTGAGACAGGACTCAGCGACGTCGTGACGTTCGATGCATTGGTCGCCGAACCCACCGCCGACACCGACACTGACGACCCCGCCAAACCCGACAACGGACCCGAACCACCCGGACACAGCGCCAGAGCAGTCGCACGCACACACAACTGTGGCGCATCCCCGATCGCCTTGATCGTCGCCTGCGGTGCCGCCGCATACGTCGGTTCCTGGAACGTCACCCGAAAATCGAGATCACCAGCAACCCACGCACTGCCACCCGAACCTCCCGACACCGGCAGACCCGAGAGAGACAGCACCCCATTGTCCGGAACGGGTTTGTCCTCCCATCCAGGAACCGCAATTCCGGATGGATCGAGCACCCTCAACGACGCCGACGACCACTTCCGATCAACCGACCCCACCCCCGCAATCCGGAAATCCACCCACTCCTGAATCCCCGAATTCGCCGTGCAGGCCATCCGCGGAATCGCGACGTCGGCGGAGAACGTGACCACTGGCGACACGGCCGTACAGCCCTGAGTGCCGGTGTCGGTCCAGACCTTGATCGAACCGGTGTCCGCGTTCGTCCAGAAACACCTCGGATTCACCGGATCGATACGAATCGCATAGACGGCTTGCTCGCTCACCATCCCGAAGTTCGACCACGAACCACCGGAACACATCGAGTTGACAGCGGCATCGAAACAGGCGATGTTGCCCTGCCAAGGCCAGTACACACGCGTCTTCGAGGTCGCCACACCGGAGGCCCAGCCCCGAACGGCCAGAGCACCCAAGTCGTAGGAGGCCAAGCGGGCCACCAGATTGGAAGGTATGCCGGTCACGGTCGTGGTGCCATCGGCCAGGCTGAAACAGGTGGCACTCGAGAACGCCGTACACACTCCGACCGGCACCCCCGAACTGTTCGGCGCCGTGATGAGCGGGCCGCCCTGGTCGGCAACGACCGGATTCGTCGCCCACCCGGTGCAGCCGATCGAAGACGACGTGGCTCCAGCCACGATCTTGGTGGGATCCACGCACCACAGGCGTTGTTTGTTCGGCGCGATCGTCGACGTACCGACCGCGTAGACCTTGCCGCTGATCGCCGTGATATTGCTGGCCGTCTCGCCTTCGTCCGGTTTGCCACGAATGAAGTTCACATCGTTCATCGAGTAGGGCTGACCCGGACATGGAGCCGGGCCTCCCGCTGCCCGCGTATCGAGGCACAACACGTACTTGCCGTAGGTCGCACCTGCACTGCCGATCTTCACGACCAACGTGAACAACTTGCCGTCGACGACCGCGAGGTCCATCACCTCGTCGTAATTGGTCGGTTCCGTTGCCGGCGTCAAGAGCCGATACCAGGATCCCCCGGCACACGGTTGAGGGGCTACCCCACTCACATCGATGCAATAGAACCCGTAACCGAAGTCCGTGCCCGTCTTGGCCGTCTCGGCCCACAGGCGATTGTTCGAATCGATCCAACCCGTTGATCGGTCGGAGTTCATCGCTCCCGCGATCTTCAACATCCCGTTGGCTTCTACAGGCCACGCGCCACCGGAGGCCGACCAACAATTCGCACCGGCTGTGTGACCGTTTTCCGTGCGCAGCCAATTGCAGTCCACGAAGAGCGAATACTGGTGGTGAATTCGATTGAACACGCGGGTGTAGCCCGGATCGAAGAACACGTCGAAGCCGTCGCCTGAACCCGATGCGGCCACCGCTCCGCCCGAAGACGCCAGTACGCCTGATGTCGTACGCGACGCGATCTGCTTTCCCGACTGCGACGGGCCTTCGCTGACGATGTTCCCGCTCGCCTTGACCGCTTTCACCAAGGCCCACGCGGCCGCGTTCGCTGGCGTCGTCGCCGAGAAGTTCGCGGAGACGGTGCAGTCGGTTGCTGCACCGCTGCAATAGCTGAGTGTCCAACCCGCTGGATAGGTGATGTCGGCGATGGAGGTAAGCGTCACCTTGGTCGGGTCGATCGTTTGCACGATCTCTTGACTGACCGTGCCCGCGACCGACACCGGCATCCCGGCCGACAGCGTCACCTGCGAACCCGGAGCGACCGTGGCACTACTGCTCGTCAAGGTGATCGCCCCGCTCGTGGCGTCAGCGCGAGACACCACCAAGGCTGCTGACGCCAGCACGAGTGACGCCACGACAAGGCGAGACGACGCCCTTTCGAACATCCAGAGAAAAGTAAGGGTCGGGCATCATTCACGATCTTGGTTTCGCTGGGAAGAAATCTTTTTCCTTCTCATACCCCGACGCCGTTCACGCACGACTCATCGAGCCGCTCGCATCCGCGCCGACTCGGTCAGGGGAAGCGCTTGGCCAACCACTCGGCCACGTGACCGAGTGCCTCTCGTCGATGCCCTTCCAGATAGTGCGGCGCACCTTTCATCTCCACGTACGTCTTGTCGGCGGCACCACTGTTGTCGACGATCTCCTTCGCCTGCCACACACGAATCTCCGTGTCGGCGGTCGGATGGATGAGGATCGTCGGCACTTTCACCTTGGGCATCGTGTCGGCCAACTTGGCGTGACTCGACAGACCACTCCACGTGCTCAACCATCCACGTGCGGTCATGGTGCGTGCGAGTCCACCGCGTCCGTAGTTCGCATCGAACGGATCAGGGAACGCAAAGAGCGAACCCATCGGACGTTCGTCCGGGTCGATCGACAGATCGAGATAGGCCGGGTCGGCGAGCGTGCGGTAGATCGTGAGGTACTTCGTGAACACACCGCGACGCCGCAGCTCGCGCCATTGCTTCGGATCCGCGTGGGCGTCGACACCCCGGAGGCGCCCGAGTGCGTCGGTCGATTCGGCGATGCTCGCCTTGGCGACCGCATCGATCCGCGCGACTCGTACCACTTGCGCGGCGCGATAACGCGCCAGCCACTCCTTGTCGTACACGCACGGTTCGGGCCACGGACGCCAACCGTTGTCGGGGTTGTACATGTCGAGCTCGGGAACGGTCGAGAACGGGTCGTCTTCGACAGCCACACTCGGATCGATCACCTGAAGCATGAACACACCTTCACCCGGATGTGCGGCCATACCCACCCATCCGTCGCCGATACCGCGTTCGGCGTGAGCGAGTGCCATGAGCGAGCCACCACCCGAGTTGCCGAGAAGAACGACGGCTTCCGCGCCGCGTCGCTTCATCTCGTTGTACACGGTCTCGACGTCGATCGTGCATGACTCGTGTACGCAATCGGTGTCGTTGTTCATGTAACGCGTGCCGAATCCGAGTACGGCGTAACCGGCGGCGGCCAGCAACGGCGCGGCGTAATGCACCGAGAAATCGCCGCGCGGATGCGACAAGATGACGGCCGTCTTCCACTTCTTCCCACCGGGCGGCGTCCAGAGAATGCCCCGAACAAGTGCACCATCGGGTGAGACGAGTCGAATGGATTCGCGCGGAATGTCGACGCCCGGGTCGTCTTCGGGAAGCGGCCAGTAGTTCAGTCCGAAGGGACGACGGCCACCCAGATGGGCGTCGAGGAACGGCGAGTCACTCATGTCCGAACCCTAGCCCTCGTGTTTCTGGTGAGGATTCTTCACCCATGCGGTGAAGAATCCTCACCAGAACAACGGTGTCAGCCTTGGGGACGTTCGATCAGCACCGCAGTCAGGGTCAATCTCGACCCACCCCGCAGTACTTCGAGATCGATCGAATCTCCCGGTGACTTGTCGCGAATCGCCGCGATGAAGGCTGGCAGGCCGTCGATCGGCGTACCGTCGGCCGCCACCACCACATCTCCCACTTCGAGACCGGCTCGTTCGGCCGGAGAATCGGGCGCCACTTCGGCGATGAGCGCACCGCGACCACCATCCACCCGCGGCTCGAGACCCACGCCGAGGTACCCCTCCACACGATCGGCTCCACCGGCCTGCTCGCGCAACGCCTCGATGACCGGGAGTGCCTCGCCCACCGAGATCGCGAAACCAACGTTGTTGGCCGCAGTGCCCATCGAACTCGTGAACACCGCCGTGTTGATACCGATGATCTCGCCCCGCGAATTGAGAAGCGGTCCACCCGAGTTACCCGACGAAATCGCCGCATCGGTCTGAATCAGACCGTCGAGTGCACCATCTTCGTTGGCAATGGTTCGATTGAGAGCCGACACGATGCCGCGTGTGACCGTAGGCCCACCGTCGAGAGCCAAAGCGAATCCGACCGCAACAACTTCGTCACCCACATCGATCGTCGACGGATCGGCGAAAACGGCCGGCTTCAAGCCGGTCTCGTCGACCTTCAGCAACGCGAGGTCGTTGCCCGGATCGCGCGCCAGCACCACTGCAGGAATCGGATCGATGGAATCGGCGAACAGCACACTCACTTCCGTGGCGCCATCGACCACGTGAGCGTTGGTGAGGATCTCGCCGTCGGACGTGATGACGACACCGGTTCCCGTGGACCGCCCGGACCCGAATTCCGAATCACTCGTCGCGTCGATCGTGCCCACGCCCGGGCCGATGCGATCGACGATCGAGCCGACATCGAGAGAACCTTCCGCGTCATCACCCGGAGGTGCGGTCTGCACCGGCTGATCGGACGGTTCGGCGTCGACGTCGGACGACGGCGCCTCGCCATCACTCGACGAATCGGAT
>CAYNKE010000087.1:0-8030 GCA_964397715.1 uncultured Bifidobacterium sp.
CATGTCGACGGTGTTCTCGTCGATGTCGGCCAGCAACTGCATGGCCAAAGGATGGAGTCGGCACTCGGTGTATCGACTGGCCGCCGGACCGAAGTCGGGGGATCCGTAGTTGCCGTGGAAGTCGATGAGTGGGTGGCGCAACGAGAACGGCTGAGCCATCCGCACGAGTGCGTCGTAGATGGCGCTGTCACCGTGCGGGTGGTACTTGGCCATGGTGTCGCCCGAAACACGAGCCGACTTCACGAACGGGCGGTCGGGGCGGAAGCCCTGTTCGTCCATGTCCCAGATGATCCGACGATGTACGGGCTTGAGACCGTCCCGTACGTCGGGAAGGGCGCGGGCCATGATGACCGACATCGCGTAGTCGAGGAACGAGCGCTCCATCTCGTCCTGCAGCGCCACGGGCTGCACGGAGATGATCGGTTCCTCAGGTGTGGGGTCGCTCGGCGGCGGGGGTGTCTTCTTGGAAGCCATCAGATATCGAGGAACCTCACGTCTTTGGCGTTGGTCTGAATGAAGTGCTTACGACTTTCGACGTCGTCGCCCATGAGCACTCCCATGATCTCGTCGGCCAGGGCGGCCTCTTCGACGGTCACCTGAAGCAGGGTCCGACTCTCCGCCGACATGGTGGTGGAGCGGAGTTCCTCCCAGTCCATTTCGCCGAGACCTTTGAGGCGCTGGAACTCTTTCTTGTGGTTGGGGTTCGCTTCGAGGAAACGGGACTTGGCGAGATCGTCCTTGAGGTAGATCTTCTCCTTACCGATTTCGGTGGAGTACAGCGGCGGTTGCGCGATGAACACGTAACCCGCTTCCACGAGCGGTCGCATCTGACGGAAGAAGAACGTGAGAAGCAACGTGCGGATGTGGCTCCCGTCCACATCGGCGTCGGCGAGGATGATCACTTTGTGATAGCGGGCCTTGGTGGCGTCGAACTCGTCGCCCACACCACCGCCGATCGCGGTGACCAGTGCGGTCACTTCGGCGTTCTTGAGCATCTTGTCGAGACGGGCGCGTTCGACGTTCAGGATCTTGCCGCGAATCGGAAGGATCGCCTGAGTGCGCGGGTCGCGCGCATCGAGTGCGGTGCCACCGGCCGAGTCACCTTCGACGATGAAGATCTCGCTCTCGTCGGGGTTGCCGCTCGTGCAGTCCTTCAACTTGTCGGGCATGCCGGCACCGCTCAACGCCGTCTTGCGTCGCACCGCGTTACGCGCATTCTTGGCTGCAACGCGCGCCAGAGCGGCGGCTTGGGCCTTCTTCACGATCTTGTTCGCTTCGGTCGGATTCTCGTCGAGCCATTCGGCCAACCGTTCGTTGGTCGCCTTCTGGACGAACGATCGCATCGAGACGTTGCCCAACTTGGCTTTGGTCTGACCTTCGAACTGCGGTTCGGACAGCTTCACCGAAATGATCGCGGTGATTCCCTCGCGAATGTCTTCGCCGAGGAGGTTGTCTTCTTTCTCTTTCAGCAACCCGCGTGAACGCGCGTACTTGTTGACCACGCTGGTGAGGGCGGTCTTGAAACCTTCGACGTGCATGCCGCCCTCGATGGTGCTGATGCCGTTGGCGTAGCCGTGGATGCCCTCGTAGTAACCGGTGTTCCACTGGACCGCGATGTCGAGCATCTGGCCCTCTTCTTCGTCTTCGTAATGGGCGACCTTGTTGAAGAGAGCTTCCTTCGACTGGTTCAGGTGCTTGACGAAGTCGACGATGCCGCCCTTGTACTGGAACGTGACCTCTTGTTCCTTGCCCGGTCGCTCGTCCTTGAAGACGATCTCGAGCCCGCGGTTCAGAAAGGCCATGGTCTGCAGGCGTTCGAGCACGGTGCGTGCGACGAACTCGGTGCCTTCGGAGGCGAAGATCGTGGCGTCGGGCCAGAACGTGACCGAGGTTCCGGTCTTGCGACCGCGGGCCGGCGTGTCGCCGGTGGCCGCCAACTTCCCTTGTGGTTTGCCTCCGTTGCGGAACTCCTGCTCGTACCGCTTGCCGTCACGGTCGATCTCGAGCGTCACGCGTTGCGACAGCGCGTTCACCACCGAGACGCCCACGCCGTGGAGGCCACCTGAGACTTTGTAACCCTCACCGCCGAACTTTCCGCCGGCGTGCAGAACGGTGAGCACCACCTCAGCGGCGCTCTTGCCCTTGTGCGGGCCGGAGGGGTACGGGTCGACCGGAATGCCACGCCCGTTGTCGTCAACGCGGCAGCCGCCGTCGGACGTGAGCGTCACGCCGATGCGCGTGCAGAAACCGGCCATGGCCTCGTCGACCGAGTTGTCGACGACTTCCCAGATGAGGTGATGCAGGCCGGCCAGACCCGTGGAGCCGATGTACATACCGGGCCGCTTGCGGACCGGGTCGAGACCCTCGAGAACCTGGATGTCCTTGGCGCCGTAATCGGCCGTCGGGGTCGCGTTCTTGCTGGTCACTTGTACCTCGTCGAGTGCTTCTGCGGGCCGGTTCGGACTGTGAGCCAAGGGCGGTTCACGAGGGCGACCGGGGGCCCGATGACAACACCCGAAATCCTACTCGGAAACGGGTCGTGGATCGTGCCAAAACAGGCGCTCTGAGCAGGGGAAACGTACCTTTTTCCACACGGGTTTCGGAGACCCTCAGCGGCGGCGTTTCACCCTGATCTCGAGACGTTCCACGCGGCTCGCTCCAGCCTCCCCGAAACGGGTCAGAAGGTCGGCCTCCAGGAACTTCAGTTGGGTCGCCCAAGCCGGGTCGTCGACCTCGACGATCAGGGTTCCACCGTCCAGGCGGAGGGGGGTCACGTGGGCTGCAACCGCCTCCCCCACCACCTCGGTCCACCGTGAGAACACCGTGACCGTCGTCGACCGGTCGCCACCCTTCAACGACTTCAGGATTCGGTCGAGGGCCGAGGTGAGCGGCCGCGGCTCGTTCGTCATGCCGTCACCTGAGCAGCCTCGATCGTCAGAACCCGATCGGGCCGGGCAGCCTCCGGAAGCGGACTGGCGGTCGTGATGACCACCTGACCGGCCGGAAGATGGCGCAGCAGAGCCTCGCATCGCCCGGGGTCGAGTTCGCTCAACACGTCGTCGAGGACGAGCAACGGCGTCATGTCGGTGCTGGACGCCACGAGCCGATGGACGGCCAGGCGCATCGCCAACGCCAAGGAACGCATCTCGCCCTGGCTCGCATGGGTCCGGGCGGGCATCGATCCGAGGAACAACTCGATGTCGTCACGGTGGGGTCCGACCGTCGAGACCCCCCGTCGAACGTCGTCGCGCCGCGCGACGGCCAAGGCCGCGGCGAGTCCGGTTCGACGCCATTCCGGCTCGTATCGCAGCCCGATGGCGACCGGCGAACCTGCGACGTGTTGATACGCCTCCTCCACCATCGGCTGGAGCCGCGCGAGAAGCGTGGCGCGCTCCTGGCCGATCTGGTCCCCGACGGTCGCGAGCCGCTCGTCCCAGACGTCGAGCGAGAAACCCACCTCGTCGGTGAGTCGTCCATTGCACTGTCGCAAGAGAGTGTTGCGTTGACGAATCACGCGGTCGAGTTCGAGTCGTAACGCATCGTTCTTGGCGCTCACTGCGACGAGTGCATCGTCACAGAAGCGCCGTCGCTCGGAGGGGGAACCCTTCACGAGTTCGAGGTCATCGGGCGAGAAGACGGTGACACGAAGGACGCCCACCAAATCACGCGTGCGTGTGAGGCGTTGCTTGTTCACGAGCACGTTGACTCGTCCTTGTCGAGGCACTTCCACTTCGACGAGTAACTCTCGACCATCCTCGTGATTCACCGTGGCTCGGATGAACGCCGCATCGGCACCATCTCGCACGAGCGCCGAAGTGGGTGCTTGGCGAAAACTGTCGAGGGTTGCGAGGAATGCCATGGCTTCCACGGCGTTGGTCTTGCCCTGACCGTTACGACCCACGATCGCGGTGGTGTCAGCGGTCAGAGCAAACGTCGCGCGCGAGTAATTGCGGAAATCGACGAGCTCGAGCCGCTCGATGAACATCAGGAACGAAGCGGCATCAGCAAGTACGTGTACGACGCGTCATCCTTGGGTCGGATGACGGCCAACTTGCCGGGTTCACTCGTTTGCAGGGTCACGAGTTCGGTTCCACAGGCTTCGATGCCGGCGGCGAGTAGTTCGTTGTTGAACGACATCTCGATGTCGTTGCCCGTGATATCGCCATCGAGTTGCTCGTGGGCCTCACCGCTGTCCTGGCTCACCATGCGCAACACGATGCCGTCGGCGGCGATGCGGATTCGCAAGGGCGTACCGATCGGATCACGAGCCACCAACTTCACGCGACGAATCGACTCGAGCAAAGACTCGCGGTCGATCGTCAGACAATTCGGCGGATTGGGCGGAACGAGTCGCTGGTAATCGGCGAACGTTCCGGACAGCAGACGGGTCACCAGACGAGTCGCGCCCATCTCGAAAGTTGCGTCGTTCTCGGTGATGTTGATACTCACGGAGTCGGCGTTACCCAGCAGCCGTTGGAGTTCTCCCAAGGCGCGGGCTGGGACGACGAACTTGGCGCCGTCGGGAAGTACGGCGGCATCGATGTCGCGGATCGCCAGCCGATACGAATCGGTGGCGACGAGGCGCAACTTCTTGTCGACGCCGGTGATGAGGACGCCGGTGAGGACACCGCGCGCGTCGTCCGTGCTCGCTGCTCGGACAACTTGCTTGAGGGCATCGGAGAACGTCGCGGCCGGAACGGTCACGCCACCGCCCACCGAGCCACTCCACTTCGGGAAGTCACCTTCAGCCCCGGTGGGAACCGAGAAGTTCACCCGGCTCGCGGAGATCTGAACTTTGTCGTCTCCGACCTCGATCGTGACCGCACCGGACGGAAGCGACCGTACGACCTCACTGGCCAATTTGGCGGGGACGAGAACGACACCGTCCTTGCCGTCGGCCACTGGCACAACAGCCTCGATGGTCAAATCTCCGTCGGTGCCCGTGACACGAAGGGAGTCGCCGGCGAGAACCAATCGCAGGCACGACAGCGTGGGATTGGTTGCCCGACCGGTAGCGGCTCGACTGGCTGCACCGAACGCATCGGCGAGGACGTCGCGTTCACAACGGAACTTCACTCGAGACTCCTTGACCTCGGATCGACGAGGCCGTTATCGACACCGTCTGATGCTTCATGAACTTAGTACTTGTAATAAGCGCTGTGGATTGTGGAGAACGTGGTCTTCGCCCAGCCTGAGCATGGATTCGGGGTGTGCGTGGTTGTGCACAGGTATCCACACCTGCGACGACGCGAATGACACGGCCGGTGGACAACACGAGGTTGTTCACAATTCGCCCCTCGTGCGCCCACATCCGGTCCACATGGTCATCCCCATCGTCTCGAGCTCTCGTCATCCCAACTTCAGTGTCTTGATGAGCATCGTGACCTGGTCGTATGTCTGCGTCCGTTCCTTCATCAAACGTTGGATCTTTTCCACGGCGTGAATGACGGTCGTGTGATCGCGCCCACCGAAGAGGCGTGCGATGGCCGGATACGACAAATCGGTCAATTCGCGGAAGACGTACATCGCTTCCTGGCGGGCCGCGACGAGCGGCCGTTGACGACTCTTCCCCCGCAACGCGTCCACGGAGAATCCGAGGATGTCGGCGATGGCTGCGAGCAACTCTTCGTCGGTCCGGTGCTTGGGAGCCTGGTCGGTGAGGAGGTCCTCGAGCAAACGTTCGGCCTGAGCCACGGTCATGTCGACACGGTTGAGACTGGCGTACGCACTCACTCGAATGAGCGCACCCTCGAGTTCGCGGATGTTGGAGGTGACCCGCGATGCGATGAATTCGAGGACTTCAGGTGGGAAGTTGGTTCCTTCCCGTTCGGCCTTGTTGCGCAAGATCGCCAATCGCGTCTCGAGATCAGGCGGTTGAACGTCGGTGATCAAGCCCCACCGGAAACGGCCGACGAGACGTTCCTCGAGGTGCGGAATCATGTCAGGTACACGGTCGGACGAGATGACGATCTGCTTGTTCGCACCATGCAGAGAGTTGAACGTGTGGAAGAACTCCTCCTGGAGACCTTCTTTGTTCTCCATGAACTGGATGTCGTCGATGAGGAGCAGATCGATGTCGCGGTACCGACGCTTGAAGTTGGCGATCGACGCGTTTCGGATGCCGTCCACGTATTCGTTCAAGAACGTCTCGGTGGTGACGTACCGAACTTGGTAGTGGCTGTAGTTCTGCAAGACGTAGTGACCGATCGCGTGCAAGAGGTGGGTCTTGCCGAGGCCCGCCGATCCGTAGATGAAGAGCGGGTTGTAGCTACGCGCGGGAGTCTCGGCCACTCGTTGGGCCGCGGCGAGAGCGAAGCTGTTCGATCCACCACGCACGAACGTCTCGAACGTGTAGCGAGGGTTCAAGCCGGCTCGCTCGGCCGCCGATTCGATGGCGGCGCGGCCCTCGACGTTGGTGGACGTCACACTGGGCGACGTGTTGGTGCTCGGCTCGTCGACCGGGCTGGTGGTCGGCCCCGGAGCTACATCGGGCGGCGCCACGACCTCGACGTCGAGATGACGACTCCCCGCCCCGATCTCGGCCAGGGCGTCCAGAACGAGGGGGAGGTATCGGGTCATGATCTTGTCCCGGACCGTGCCGCTGGGTACCGCCAGTCGGATGGTCTGGCCGTCGCTGGGCAATGAGTGGACGTCGTTGAAGGTCGAATACCAGACGGCGTCGGAGACCTGTGCGCGCAGCAGTTGAGCCACCGCTGTCCACATGTTCTCCTGGTTCTCCACCTGGGACTCCTCGCTCCGTACCCATCAACCATCCACAGTTGGGTCCACAGTGTGTGGACAACCCCCTCTGGCCCGATCCAGGCCGGTTGACCTGGTTCAACGACTCGAGATCGGCCGGTGAGCCGACCGGCGAGTCACCGGAACACGGCAACATAGCAGGCTGTGGATAGTCGCTGAAAAGCCTGCTCATGGGTTGCCCGCCGGAGCGTGAGAGCCGTAGCCTGACTCGTTGCGTCGGCGTCTTGTCGGCCGACATCCACTGGCCCGATCTGGCTGGTCATCGAGGAGTTCTTCGTGAAGCGCACGTATCAACCCAACAAGAAGCGCCGGTCGGCGAAGCATGGCTTCCGGGCGCGTATGGCCACCCGCGGGGGCCGAGCCGTTCTGAAGGCCCGCCGGCTGAAGGGCCGTAAGCGGCTGTCGGCTTGATCGGTCACCTTCGCCGCGCCCACGAGTTCCAACGCCTCCGCCAGGAGGGAACACGTGTTCGTAGTGGGGCGATCTGGTGCATCATGCTCCCCGATCCGTCTTTCTCATCCCCGTCCGTGGGCTTCGCTCTGGGTCGCCCCGTGGGATCGGCCGTCGTTCGCAACCGGGTTCGACGTCAATTGCGCGAACTGATTCGGGCGCGGGAGTCAGCCTTCGCCCCCGGCCTGTATCTCTTCGGCCTGTCGGTTCGGGGCGGGATCGTCCCCAACTTCACGGAATTGCGTCGTGCTGTCGACGTCGTGTCCAGTCGGAGTCGGGCATGAAACACCTGATCCTGAGGTCGATCGAGTGGTACCAGACGGCTCGCGAGGGCCGTCCGTCGCCGTGTCGATTCACCCCCACGTGCTCGCACTATGCCCATGAGGCAGTGAGTGAATACGGCCCCGCACGCGGTTCATGGCTCGCGGTTCGGCGACTCGCCCGCTGCCGTCCGTTCGGGCCGTCGGGATACGACCCGGTCCCGGAACGCACCCGGCAGTCACGCGACCACGCCGAGTCCGCTCACAGTTCGTCTTCCTCGTTCTCCGTCGCCAACCCGGGAAGGGCCCACTGACATGTTTCAAGCCGCAGCCTGGCTGATCAGCCAGTTCTACAACCTGACATCCAACTACGTCTTCGCGATTTCGTTGGTCGCGGTCGTGATCATGATGCTCATCTTCCCCCTCACGCTGAAGAGCACCAAAGGCATGCTCGAGATGCAACGAGTTCAGCCGGAAATGCGCCGTATCCAGCAGCAATACCGCAGTGACCGGCAGAAGATGAACGAAGAAATGATGAAGCTCTATCAGGAGCACAAGGTC
>CAYNKE010000088.1:0-7953 GCA_964397715.1 uncultured Bifidobacterium sp.
TCGACGAAGCGCTTGCGCATGTTCGCGTGGATGAACGTGGGGTGCGTGACGTCGTGGGTCCACTTGGCGAGCTGATCCTTGTTGGGCAGGTCACCGTTGAGAAGGAGGTACGCGACCTCCAGGTAAGTGGACTTCTCGGCGAGCTGCTCGATCGGGTAGCCGCGGTAGCGCAGGATGCCAGCGTCACCGTCGAGGAAGGTGATGGAGCTCTTGCAGGCGGCCGTCTGCATGTAGGCCGGGTCGTAGATGAAGAGCTGCGGATCGAGTTCTCGAACGGCGGAGGCGGGGAACGTGCCGCCCTGGATGGGGACCGTCACCTTCTTGCCGGTGCGGTCGTCGATGATCGTGATGGTGTCGGGCACCTTGCTCGTCCCCTTGATCGTGAGGTCCGTTGTTCGGACCGTGGCTATGTGGTGGGGCTTTCTCCCCGAACGTCGAGGATAACCACCGAACCGGGTTTCTCTCCTAGCCGCGACGCCGAGCCGCTTACAACGGCGAGTTGTCGTGTTTGCGACCAGGGATCCGCTCGCGCTTGTCGATCAGGGCATCGAGTGCCGCGGCGACGACCGAGCGCGTGTCGGCCGGGTCGATGACGGCGTCGACGAATCCGCGTTCGGCCGCCACGTAGGGGTTGAGGAGGCGTTCGGTGTAGTCGGCTTCGAAGGCGGCGCGTTCGTCGGGAGTGGCCCGGCGCTGAAGGATCGCGGCGGCTTGGCCGGCCCCCATGACCGCGAGCTCGGCCCACGGCCAGGCCAGACAGAGGTCGTTCCCCATCTCCTTGGAGTCCATGACGATGTAGGCACCGCCGTAACTCTTGCGAAGGATCACGCAGATGCGCGGAACCGTCGCGCGGCCGTACGCGAAGACCAACTGCGCACCGTGGCGGATCATGCCGCGCCATTCGAGATCCTTGCCCGGGTAGAAGCCCGGAGTGTCGACCAGCGTGACGATCGGGACGTTGAACGCGTCGCAGAAAGCGACGAAACGTGCGGCCTTCTGCGACGCCGGAATGTCGAGGGTCCCGGCGAGCACGATCGGCTGGTTGGCGACGATGCCGACCGGACGGCCGGCCAGCGTGGCGAATCCGGTCACGACGTTGGCGGCCCAGCGTGCGCGGATCTCGAAGAACTCCCCGTCGTCGAACACCGCACGCACGACGTTGCGGACGTCGTAACTGCCAGTCGACACGACCGGAATCACCTCGCCGGCCTCGGGAACCGAGCGCTGCGGATCGTCATCGGTCGCGAACTCGGGAGGTTCGGTGTCGCAGTGATCGGGAAGGTACGACAGGAGTTGTTCGGCCACGACGATGGCCGACTCGAGGTCGGGCGCCACCAGCGACGTCGCACCGCTGTGTCGGGCGTGCGTCGCCGATCCGCCCAGTTCGTCGTTGTCGACCGTGATGCCCGTGAATTCGGCGACCATCGTCGGGCCCGACACGAACGCGTAGGACGCTTCGGTCATGATCACGTGGTCGACGATGCCGAGAAGAAGAGCCGGACCCGAAACCGCCGGTCCGTCGACGACGATGATGGTCGGGACGCGTCCCGAGCAGTCGGTGAGGGCTCGCGCCGCCAGACCCCACGCGTGCAGAGCCGAGAAGCCGTCGCGGATCTCGGCCCCCGACGAGGCGATGACCGCGACGAACGGCAGCAGTTGATCGGCCGCCGTGCGCGCCGCCACTTCGATGACCGACGAGGCTTCGAACGACAACGCACCCTTGTGCACGTCGGACGTGACGTCGACCCACACGACGCGGCGGTCGCCGAGCGAACGAATCTCGGCGCGCGCGGCTCCCGGGATCCGGGAGATCAGCGACACCGTGCTCACGGGGTGAGCGTAGGTCTCAGGCCGACTTGAGGGGGAACGCGTCGGCGCCCACGTAGACACCCGGTTGGCGTCTTCCGCGACGTTCGACGAGTTCACGCACGGTCTCGAGTGCCGCGCGAGTGGGCGGACCCGGTCGTGGGCGGCGCCGTTGTACCCAGCCCACCACGCGACGGGGAAGTTCGGGCACGTGGATGCGTTGGAAGTCGCCCGACAGCCACTTGGGAACCGCGGTGGCCGGCACCACGGCCGCACCGAACCCTTCGAAAGCGAGCGAGGCCATGAGGCGGACGCCGTCGATTTCGGCCTGAACCGACAAGGTGACGTCGTGCGACTCGGCGGCGCGATTGATGATGCGGCGTAACTGGGCCGAGCGCGGGGGGAGGATGATCGGATGCGCCGCGAGTTCGGCGATGCTCACCGATTCGTGGCCGTAGAGCGGGTGCGACTTCGGAACCAGCAGGATCAGGTCCTCGGCGAAGAGTGGCTCGACGGTGAGCTCGGGATCATCGACCGGAAGGTGCACGATCGCCGCGTCCAGCTGGCCAGCGACCAGGCGGGGTACGAGGGTGGAGGTTCCACCGTCGGAGACCGTGGGCCGGATCGCCGGATACTGCGTGCGTAGCGTGGTGAGGAACGAGGGCATGAGCCAGCGGGCGGTCGTGCCGATGACGCCGATCCGGGTGTCGCCCGAGATGATGTCGTCGAGGGCTGCGACGTCGGCCGCGATCTCGTCGACCTCGCGCAGGATACGTCGGGCCCGTTCGATGACCAGGGCTCCCTCGTCGGTGACCTGGCCCGATGCCCGGTCGATGAGGGTGACCCCGAGTTCACGTTCGAGGCGGGCGATGTGGGCCGAGACGTTGGATTGGACGGTGTAGAGGGCCCGGGCGGCGGCCGAGAAAGAGCCGTGGTCGGCGATTGCCACCAGGGTCGAGATCTGCCGGAGATCCATCGCTAGAAATGATACTACCTATCTCATCTATCGGCTTGAACGGTCACCCATTCACGTGCATACTTTCACGTACATACAGCGTGTTCGTCCCCCCGAACGCGCGAACGATCCCCCAGCGGCAATCCCCCAAAGCCGCAGGGATCCCAGGTTGAGAGGCCCCACGTCCCCCACGTGGGGCCTTTCCCGTTCAGCGGTACCGTTCGCCCGGTGACTGCGGCGGCGATTTTCGACCTCGATCGAACGCTCATCACGGGTGCCTCCGGAGCCGTCTACTCCGAAGCGATGCGCGCAGCCGGCGTGACCTCGCGATCGGTCCCGGGTGAGAAGGCGTTGTTCGAGATCTTCAACCGCGTGGGCGAGACGCTTCCGTCGATGGCTCTCGCACGTCAAGCGGCGGCGTTGTCGCGCGGACGCAAGCGTTCGGACGTGCGCGCCGCGGCCAAGGTCGCCGCGAAGCAGTTGCGCGACATGGTTCCTCCGTACGCGCTGAAGGTGATCGAGGAGCATCGCGCGGCCGGACGCAAACTCGTGATCGCGACCACCACGCCGTACGACTTGGTGAAGCCGCTCGCCGATCTCTTGAAGTTCGACGATCTCGTGGCCACGCGCTACGGCGTGAACAAGGACGGCACCTACGACGGAACCATCGACGGTCCGTTCGTCTGGAACTCGGGCAAGCTCGAAGCGGTGCGTGCGTGGGCCGCCGCCAACGACGTCGACCTCGGCGAGTCGTTCGCGTACTCCGATTCGGTGTTCGACGTTCCGTTGCTCGCCGCCGTCGCCCATCCGCACGCGGTGAATCCCGACGCGCGTCTCGCAGTCGTGGCCGCGGCGCGACGTTGGCCGGTTCTCCACTTCGATCTCCCGAAGGGAGTGGCCAAAGTTCCAGTGGTCAACGTGGAGTTGCAGAAACTGTTGCTCGAGTTGGCCCGCCCGCAGTTCATGCCCTTCGCCAAATTCGACATCGAGGGCACCGAGAACATTCCGGCCGAGGGTCCGGCGATCATCTGCGGTAATCATCGTTCGTACTTCGACATCTTCGCCATGGCCGTCACCGTGGCCCGGGCGGGCCGTCCGGTGCGCGCGCTCGGCAAGAAAGAGGTCTTCGACGCTCCGGTGATCGGTCAACTGGCCACCGCACTCGGCGGCATTCGCGTCGAACGCGGCACCGGAAGTGACGAACCGCTGATGGCCGCGGCCGATGCGCTGCTCGCCGGCGAAGTGGTGGCGATCATGCCCGAGGGAACCATTCCGCGCGGTCCGGCGTTCTTCGATCCGGTCTTGAAGGGACGTTGGGGTGCGGCCCGTCTGGCGATCCTCACCAAGGCACCGGTCGTGCCGGTCGGTTTGTGGGGAACCGAGAAGGTCTGGCCGCGTGCGTCGCGGTTGCCCAATCTGTTGAACGTCGTGAACCCTCCTCTCGTACGCATTCGCGTGGGGGAGCCGTTCAAGATCACCGGCAAGACGCCCGCCCCGGCCACCAAGAAGATCATGTCGGCGATCACCGACCTGTTGCCGGCCGAGGCGCGCATGAAGCGCGTTCCGTCGGAAAGCGAACTGCGCCTGACGTACCCGTCCGGCTACAAGGGTGATCCCGAACTCGAGACGACCCGTCGTCCCGGCACCGACTGAGAACCTCGCGGACGTCAGGCGGCGCGCAGCGCCGGGATCACGTCCGACGCGGTGACGTCGAAGGTGTCCCGCAATTCGGCGTCGGGCATTCCGCCCATGTCGGCCATCACGAGTTGCGTGTCGAGGTCGAGAGTCTCGCGCGCGACGGCGAAGCGCTCGAGGACCTCGGCGGGTGAACCGCAGATCGCGATCGACGACGTCATCGCGTCGTACGAGGGACGCGGGAAGGCAGGTCGCTCGGTGCCCGCGCGGCGCGAACTCTCGCGGGTCCAGTCCATGAGTTGATTCCAGTACTCGTCGTAGCGAGGGCGGAATCGCGCATGCGCGGCCTGCGACGTGCGCGCGACCGTGTAATGAGAGATCGCACCGATGCGTCGCTCGGCCGGATCGTGTCCGTACTTCTCCCACGCTTCCTTGTAGTGCTCGACGGCGGGCTTGAACATCTCCCACACGCCGAACACGGTGGGAAGCATCAGACGGCATCCGAGTCGTGCGGCGAGGTCGACGCTGTCGATGCTCATGCCGGCGCCGATCCAGACCGGCGGCCGCGGAGTCTGCGTGGGGCGCGGGTGCACGGTCGCGTGGTGAAGAGGTGAGCGGTGGCGGCCCGACCACGTGACGTTCTCCTCGGTCCAGAGGCGCAGGATCAACTCGAGGTTCTCGGCGAATCGCTCGGTTGCGCACGACTCGTCCTGGCCGAATTCGGTGTAGACGTCGGGGAAGAGTGTTCCGCGGCCGAAGCAGGGCTCGATGCGCCCGTTCGAGATGGCATCGACCGTCGCGTAATCCTCGGCCACTCGGACCGGATCGAGGTTGGCGGCCAGAGTCACGCCGGTGGAGAGACGAAGGCGAGTGGTTCGCTCGGCGGCCGCGGCGAGCACGATCTGCGGCGACGACATGATGTAGCGACTGAAGTGGTGCTCGCCGTAATGAATCGTGTCGAAGCCGGAATCCTCGGCCCACACCGCCTGGTCGATCAGATTGCGATGGCGCTCGGCGGGTGTGCGCAGCGATCCGGTGACCGGATCACGGATCAGGTCACCGAGTGTCAGCAGTCCGATGCGCACGATCCAACCCTAGGTGAGGGCGGGGCCGTCGAAACGATCGACCGTCGTCGTGACGGCTGATCGCGTGAGCTTCGTGATGCGCTTCACCGGATGACCGAGAAAGATGACGGCGGCCAGGACGTGATCGGCGGGAAGTCCGAGCAACGGCCCGGTGACCGGTTCGACTCGTGTCGCGAAGGTGGTGATGACTCCTCCGAGATCGTGCTCGCGTGCGGCGAGGAGAATGCTCCAGCAGAACGGATAGATGGATGCTCCACCGGCGATGGCCGGACGGTCGAGGTCCTTGTCCATGATCGCGATACGCGACAGGTCGGCTGCGATCGCCAGAACCGCCGGCACCGACTCGATGTTGGAAAGCAACGGGTTGGGGGCGTGCGGCGGACGGTCGACTGGCGTCGCGTAGTCGGCCGGTGCGACGGCGGTGAACGGTGTCCGCCCGGCCGCGGCCTCGACCATGTACTCGTTCCAGACCGGCTGCATCACGTCCGCGAGCGCGCGGCGAACCGCCGCATCCTTGATCACCGCGACGAGCCATGGCTGGCGATTGCCGCCGCTCGGCGCGAAACGCGCGTCGTCGAGGATGGCCGCGACAGTCGCATCGTCGACGGGCTGATCGGTGAAGGCGCGAACCGCCGCGGTCGACCGCAGGGCGTCGCGCAGTTCCATCAGCGGCTACCGGCAACTTTCGCGCGCACGATGTTGAGAGCCGAGCCCGCCTTGAACCACTCGACTTGTTCGTCGCTGAACGTGTGCAGTGCCTCGAAGTCGAGGGTCGAGCCATCGGGCTTGACGATCTGGCATTTCACGTTCTTGCCCGGAACCGGCGGGAGGCCGAGCACGTTGATGCGATCGTCCTCGCCGACGAGTTCGTACGTATTGGGGTCGGCGAAGGTGAGCGGAACGAGACCCTGCTTCTTCAGGTTGGTCTCGTGAATGCGCGCGAACGAACGCGCGAAGATGACGACGCCACCGCGGAACCGCGGTTCCATGGCCGCGTGCTCACGCGACGATCCCTCGCCGTAGTTGCGGTCTCCGATCGCGCACCACTGGATGCCCGCCTGGCTGTAGCGCTTGGCCACATCGGGATACGAGCGAGTGCCGCCGTCGGTGACGTCCTTGCCCTCACCCGTCGCGCCGTTGAAAGCATTCACTGCGCCGATGAACAAGTTGCCCGAGATGTTCTCGAGGTGACCGCGGTACGTGAGCCACTTGCCAGCCGCCGAGATGTGGTCGGTGGTGCACTTGCCCTGCGCCTTCATGAGCACCGGCAGCCCGAGGTAGTCCTTGCCGTTCCAGGCCGGGAACGGATCGAGCAGTTGCAGGCGATCACTGGTGGGGCTCACGGCGACCGAGACGCCCGAGCCGTCGGCCGGGGGAGCGGTGAACGTGTTCGATCCCGGGTCGTATCCGCGGTCGGGGAGAACTTCGCCCGCCGGCGGGTCGAGCTTCACCTGCGTGCCGTCGGGAGCGGTGATCGTGTCGACCGTCGGATCGAAGTCGAGGCGGCCCGAGAGCGCGATCGCCATCACGGTGTCGGGTGACGTCACGAAACTGAGCGTGTTGGCCGAGCCGTCGTTGCGCTTGGGGAAGTTGCGGTTGAACGAGTTGACGATGGAGTTGGGTTTGTCGGTCACGGCCTTGGCGCGCTCCCACTGACCGATGCACGGACCGCACGCGTTGGCGAGGACCGTGGCCCCGACCGCTTCGAGGTCGGCCATGAGGCCGTCGCGTTCGATCGTGGCGCGGATCTGCTCGGAGCCGGGGCTGATGAGCAGATCGCACTTCGCGCGCAAACCCTTGGCCGCGGCCTGACGCGCGATGGAGGCGGCCCGCGTGATGTCTTCGTACGACGAGTTGGTGCACGAACCGATGAGCGCGGCCGACACTTCGAGCGGCCACTCGTTCTCGCGGGCGGCGGCACCGACGGCGGCGCCGACCTTGTGCGCGCGGTCGGGCGAGTGCGGGCCGTTGATGAGGGGCTTGAGTTGGTCGAGGTTCACTTCGACGACTTGGTCGTAGTGCGCACCGTCGTCGGGGCGCAGATCGGCGGCCACCTTGTCGGCGGCGTCGGCGATGGCTTCGCGTCCGGTGGCCTTCAGGTACATCGCCATGTTGTGGTCGTAGGGGAACACCGAACAGGTGGCGCCGATCTCGGCACCCATGTTGCAGACCGTGGCTTTGCCGGTGGCCGAGATGCTGTCGGCGCCCGGGCCGAAGTATTCGACGATCGCTCCGGTGCCGCCTTCGACGGTGAGCACTCGCGCGACTTCGAGGATGATGTCCTTCGGTGACGACCAACCCGAGAGCGTGCCGGTCAGCTTCACGCCGATGACCTTGGGCCACTTCACGTTGAACGGGAAGCCGGTCATCACGTCGACGGCGTCGGCACCGCCGACTCCGATCGCAACCATGCCGAGACCGCCCGCGTTCGGTGTGTGGCTGTCGGTGCCGATCATCATGCCGCCGGGGAAC
>CAYNKE010000089.1:0-7942 GCA_964397715.1 uncultured Bifidobacterium sp.
GTACGGCGTCCTGCTGGCCGGAATCGTCGGAGTCGTGGCAATCGCCGCGGCCGCCCTGGGCAGTCGCATCGGTGGCCTGTTCGACGCCATCCTGCCGTGATCCGCTTTCGTCCGGCTCCCGGTCGCCGGGAGTCGGACGATTCGGGTGTGGCTGCTGTCGAGTTCGCTCTGGTGCTTCCGCTCCTTGTGATGCTGGTGTTCACGATCGTGGTCGCCGGTTCGATGTACCTCGACCGCATGCACTTGCAGTCGGCTGCCCGAGACGCGGCCCGACTCGCATCGGTCAGCTCGTCGACCGCGTGCTCGACAGCTCTGGCGCAATTGTCGAGTCAGAGCGTCGGCAACGTGACATGTCGAGTCTCCAGCACCTGTACGTCGGGGACGTCCCGGGTCGACCTGAGCGCGGTCCAGACGGTGTCCATTCCGCTCGTCGGCACTCGACGAGTCACTCTCGACGCAACCTCGTCGTTCGCCTGCCCCCTCCCATGATGTTGACCCGTCGTTCTTCTTCCCCGCGTGATCGCGGCTCGGTCGCCTTGATCGTGGCCTTCGCGTTCGTGCCGATGACGGCCATGATGGCAACGGTGGCCGACGGCGGCCTGGTGTGGTGGCGCCGGCAGGAACTCCAGAACGGGGTCGAGGCCGCTGCTCTCTCTTCCGCCGATCGATACGCACACGGACTCGGCGCGTGCACTTCTGAATCCTTGAACCTCGTGACCGTTGGCGGTGTTCGGCCGTCCAACGTCAGGTGCTCGACGAGTGGAACGAGCACACGAGGCGTTGTGTCGGTGGCGGCCACGACTGGCGTCGCTCTCAACTTTGCGCGCGTCATCGGCCGGTCTTCAGCGGAGATCGACGCCTCGGTTGCGGTCCGTACCGGACCGACGACGGCGATGTCGGGTTTGCGTCCCCTCGCGATGTGCATCGGCAACCCGTCACTCACCGCGTGGATTGCCAGTGGGATGACGTCCACGACGTCGTACCGCATCGATCTCAATGCGAGTACTACGGCATGCGGAGGCTCGGTGCCGGGCAACTGGGCGGTGATCGACTTCGATGGTGGCCCCAACTCGATGAGCGCCGCTCAGGACTGGATTCACAACGGCTACTCAGGATCCGTGTCGGTGGGTCAGCCTCTCGATGGTGATCCGGGAATTCCCTCACCCGCACTCCAGGTGAATTCGATCGTTGGCCAGAGCTTCACGGTTCCGGTATTCGCGAACCCTCGCCTCGAAGGCTCGAACGCGCTCTACGACATTGTCGGTTTCGTCCGGGTCAATTTGGTGTCGGCCACGCTGTCGGGAGCGGCTTCACAACGCCATCTCGTCGTTCGCTTCGAGAAGCAGGTCGTGTCTGGAGTCGCGGGTCTGTCATCTCAAACTTCATTCGGCTCGACCTCGTACTCGCTCTGTTCGTTCGATTCTCAAGGAGTCTGCTCATGAATCTTGCCGCATCACTTCGACGTCATCGGGTCACGATTGCGGCGTTCTTTCTCGTGCTGATCGGCACGTTGGCGGTCGTTCCACGGGGTGACGAATCGGCTACAGCAACGGAGAAGATCCCGACTCTCGTCGTGACTTCCGCAATCGCAAAGGGGAGTTCGTCGGCACTTGTTCGGGCATCGGTCGAGGTGCGCGATCTCGACGCCGACGCACGAGCCACGGGGGCGCTGAGTTCGCTCGACGAAATTCCTGACGGGGTCCTCGTCTCGGCCCACGTCGCGGGGGAGCAACTCCTGGTCTCGTCATTCGCCTCGGACGAAGTGTCGGCCCTCGGGCCGGGATTCGTCTCGGTGTCCATCAGGCTCGACGCGCAGCGCTGGGTCGGTCCCTTGCTGACGACCGGTGACACCGTCGACGTCTTCGACGTGACCGACACCGGTTCGACAAAGATTGCCACCAAGGCAGTGATCATCGACGCGCCTTCGGCCGCCGAAGTCGGACCGCGTGACGAATCGATCGTGTCGATGGGTGTCCCAGCGTCCGCTTTGCCCGCGGTGCTCTCCGCGGCCACATCTGGTCGCATCTGGCTGGTGGGAGCGTGACCGAACGGCGCAGTACTCCGGTCGTGGCGGTCGTGTCGCCGAAGGGTGGCAACGGCAAGACGACGGTGTCGGTCAACCTCGCGGTGGCGATGGCCCGGCGCGAACCAACGGTTCTCGTCGACCTCGACGTGCACTTCGGTGATGTGGAGTACGCGCTCCGCTTTCATCCCCTTCATCGGCTGGACGACGCTGTCAAGCGACTCGGCGAGGATTCCGACGCCGACCTCAGTGTGATGCTCGCCGCTCATCCCACCGGAGTGGAGGCGTTGTGCGCTCCCGCGAATCCGGTGGAAGCCGATCGACTGCAGGCCGAGGACTCACTCGCGGTCGTCGACAGTCTCATCGCCCTCGGACGCCCGGTCGTCCTCGACACCGCGGGCGGGATCAGCGACTACACGCTCGAGTCCCTCGATCGTGCGACCCACGTTGTGCTCGTGAGCGGAACCGATGTGCCGTCGGTTCAGGCCGGTCGCAAACTCCTCGACACGATGGGGCAGCTCAAGATGGATATCAGTCGAGTGCATCTGGCGGTCAATCGCTCGACGACTCGCGTGGGCCTCACGGTTCGCGACGTGGAGGCCGTGCTCGGACTCACCGCGGCTCTCGAAGTCGCCGAGCATTCGAGCCTCGCCGCGGCGATGAACCAGGGTTCACCTCTGACCGAATCCTCCCCGCAGTCACCGATCGCGAAGGTGTTCTACGAGTTCGCCGACGAGATCCTCGGAATCGACAAGTCGACATCTCGTCGACGTCTCCGGATCGGAGCCTGACGATGAGTCTTGCAGCTCGAGCCGAACGGGTGGGAGTCGCTCCACGCCCAACCCTCCGGGTGGTCGACGACATCGACGCCGAACCCGTGGAGGTCGACGGTGTCAAGACGGTGATCGAACGGGTGAGGGAGAACCTGGCGACGGTTGCTGATCGTGCCACGATGTCGGACGACCGGTTGCGTGTTGCCGTCGAGACTCAAGTCGCGGCGATCCTTGCGACTTCCGAATTCTCCAGCCATCCGGACAAGACACGACTCCGCTCTGCAGTTCTCGACGACCTGCTCGGGTTCGGACCTCTTCAGGATCTCCTCGACGACCCGAGCATTTCGGAAGTGATGGCCAATGGCCCTCAAGCAATCTTCATCGAGTCGAACGGGCGAATTCGCCGGTCGCAGCGAACTTTCGAGTCGGTCGACCAGATGCTCAAGGTCATCGAGCGAATGGTTCGATCGTCGGGTCGTCGAGTCGATCAGTCGTCTCCGATGGTGGACGCACGCCTCCCGGACGGATCGCGCCTCAACGTGGTGCTTCCACCGCTTGCCGTGGACGGCCCGTCGATCACGATCCGTAAGTTCACCTGTGGACAACTGACGACGACGGATCTCGTTGAACGCGGATCGCTCTCAGCCGACGCAGCACTGTTCCTCGAGAACGCCGTGTTACGACAGAGCAACATTCTCGTGAGCGGCGGCACCGGAACCGGAAAGACGACGATCCTGAACATTCTGTCGTCCTACATCGGACGCCACGAACGAGTGGTCACGGTGGAGGACGCGGTCGAACTCAACCTGGATCTGCCGAATCTCATTCGATTGGAGGCTCGCCCGGCGAACAGTGAAGGTGCCGGCGAGGTGTCGATCCGCGACCTGGTTCGAAACTCGCTGCGTATGCGTCCCGATCGGATCGTCGTCGGTGAGGTTCGCGGGCAGGAGGCTCTCGACATGCTCCAGGCCATGAACACGGGTCACGAGGGTTCGCTGTCGACTCTGCACGCCAATGCGCCTCGCGATGCTCTTCGCCGCCTGGAGACGATGGTTCTACTCTCCGGGGTCGAACTTCCCCTCCGGGCGATCCGCGAACAAATCGCCTCGGCCATCGACCTGATCGTTCAATTGAGCCGTGACGCCGAAGGTCGGCGGTTCGTCTCCTCGATCACCGAAGTCGTCGGCATGGAAGGTGATGTCGTCTCGACCGCCGATCTCTTCGTTCGCGACGCGACCGGGCTCGTGTCGACGGGTGTGACTTCTCGCCACACCGTGGCCATGGCGAGAGAGTCGTGATGAACGCCCGACTCTTCGCGGCGCTGGCGTTCGCTCTCGCCACCGCTCTCGCGGTTACCGAGGTCGACGGTGCTCGACGTCGCCGAGTCACGGTTCGGCTCGCTCGACAGCAAGTGGGTCTGGTTTCACCAGATGACGACTCACCGGTGAGTCGTCGACCGTCGTGGTCTCCGCGTCTGGTTCTGGCGGTCGTCGTCCTGATGATCGCCGGTTGGGCGTTGGCCGGACCGGTGGGAACAGTGTTCGGTGTCGTGCCGGTGGCTGCGACCCGTGTGTGGTCGAATCGACAGCTTCGCCGTCGTCGTGAGGCCCTCGCGGACGAATTGGGGCCGGCCTTGCAGATGATCATCGGTCATCTGCGGATCGGTCGAAACGTTTCGTCGGCGTTGGTCGAGGTGGCCGAGTCGTGCACTGGTCCACTCCGTGAGGTTCTCACCGAGGTCGTCGCCGAGGCCCGCCTCGGGACGCCCCTCGACGAGGTGCTCACCGAGGTTGCCGAGAGAGAGGGCGATCGCCACTTGGGCGTCGTGGCATCGGCGGTCGGTCTTCATGCGCGCCACGGTGGATCGCTGGTCGAGATTCTCGACACCGTCGTGGAGACGATCGAGGAAGAGGATCGTCTGCGGCGAGACATCAAGAGTCTGACTGCGGACGGTCGGCTCAGTGCCAAGGTTCTGCTGGCGATGCCGCCCGCGATGCTCGCTCTCGTGTCATTGCTCAGTCCGGGGTACGCGAGTCCGCTCATCAACACGTCCTTCGGACGAACCTTGTCGCTGATCGGCGTCGTTCTCGGGTTGGCTGGCTGGCAATGGTTGCGAAGCCTCAGCACACCGAAAGTCGTGGCCTGATGGAGCTCGTCGGTGCCCTCCTGATTTCGTCGGGGGCCGCGATTCTGGTCGAACGACTTCCCCGAACGTCGCGCCCCAGGGTCGGATCACGGCTCGGCGATCGCCGACGGCGAACATTGCTCGAGGCTGTCGGGCCGGTGGCCGGCACGGACGCCGGACTCCGTTCGGTGGCTCGTCGGCAGAACATCGCTGCGGTCGTGATCGGACTTCTGGCGGTCGTGATCGTGGCATCGAAGCCCACGTCGGTGATCGTTCTCGCCTCGGCCTTTCTCGTTGCCACGGGATGGCAATTCCCGCTGATCGTTGCTCGCTCGCGAGAGAAGAAACGTCGCTCGTCGATGGACCTCGAGTTGAGTGACGCGCTGGGTGAGATGGTCATGGGGGTCGAGGCCGGTCTCACGCTCGAAGCGGTCATGAATCTCTACGCCCGACGGCACAAGACGTACGTGGCTCGCGAGTTCGAGATGGTTCTCGATCGGATCGGTCTCGGGGTGCCTCGTGTCGACGCTCTTCGCGAGATGGAGGAGCGGACGCCGACACCGGGTGTGCGAATGTTCGTCGCGGCGGTCCAACAGAACCAGAAACTCGGTACACCTCTCGCCGGCGCACTCCGACAGCAAGGAGAGACGGCTCGTCGTCGCCGCCGCCAGGCAGTCGAAGAACACGCGGCGAAGTTGTCCCTCAAGATGATCTTTCCGACGGTGTTCTGCGTCCTTCCCGTTCTGCTCGTCGTCATCGTGGGGCCAGCGATGGTCCGACTCGTCGATGCACTTCCTTGAGATCATCTTGACGTTTCTTGGTAACTCTCCATCAAGGGCCAATACGATCGTTGAACATCGGCTGGGCACTCGTTCCGATCGCCATGACGTTGGCATGGCTGCTTCCGTTGGTTCCTCGCTACACCAAGACTTCGGGTGCTCGGATGTGGACGACGTGGCTCGTCTCCTCGTCGGTTGCCGGAGTGGTCGTGGGCTGGTCGGCGAACCGTGCAGATGTCGGAACGTGGACGATGATTGGTCTCGGATTTGCGATCGTCCCGATGGGGGCGCTCTTCACGATCGACGTATTCGAACATCGATTGCCGCGGCAAATCGCTCTCACGGCGACGGTTCCGCTGATCCTTCTCGCCATGATCGAGAGCGGACCAGCGAGTCGAGAGGGAGTGCTGATCGCCGCGGGGATCAACACATTGATCGCGCTCGGACTCAGGTGGGCGACTCGTGGTTCACTCGGTCAGGGCGACGTGATGGTCTCTCCGATGCTCGGCGCCCTCGTGGGGTGTTTCGATCCGTGGTCGCTGGCGACGCTGTGGCTGTCTGCGTCGATGCTCGGAGCGGTGTGGTCGATCGGCCTGATTATGTCGGGGCGACGGTCGAAGAGCGATCACATCGCGTACGGACCGTTCTTGATCGTGGGAGCATTGGCGGCCGTGTGGTGGAGCGTCGTCTGATGGCTGGCAGTCGTCCTTCCATTTCCGCACTCAAACGCGGCGATGCTGACGCATGGAAGTGGTTCGTTGACGAGTTCGCTTCGGCTGTGACCGGTTACGCACGGCGGGCCGGACATTCCGATCCAGAAGAAGTAACAGGATCGACTCTCGAAACGATTGCGAGGAAGATCGTCCACTTCGAAGGTGGACACAGTGAGTTGAGGAGTTACGTGTTCTCGGTGGCCCACGCCCGAATCGTCGATGACATCCGCCGGCGCTCTCGTCGGCACGAAGTCGCTATCGACTGGTCGAGCCAGGTCGCCGGGGATGAACGCGTCACGACGTTGGCGTCGGCCGACACCCAGCTCCTTGACGCTCTGGCCAATCTGCCCGACGAGACGCGCCAGATGCTCGAATTGCGCTACGTGGTCGGCTTGTCCACCAAGGAGACCGCCAAGGCAATCGGCAAGTCGGAGGTTGCGACCCGCGTCGCGCTGAGTCGTGGAATGGCTCGCCTTCGTGAGGTTCTCGGCCCCGAGGAGGTGACGTCATGAGGCGCTCTGGTTCGTCGCTGAACTTCCGGTCGACCGGATCACTCGTACGCCGACTCGAGTCTCTCGACACCGCCACTTCGGCGACGTCGCTGGATGCCGGCGATCTGGCAGCACGCCTGCGGTCGCTGGCCGTGGCGTCTTCTTTCGAGAAGCCGTCGCGAACCGTTCGTCTGCGTCGTCGGGTAGTCGCGTTCGTCGGTGCGATCGGCGTTGTCGGATGGGTGGGCATCACTGGCGCGGCGGCGAGCGTGGGTCTGGCCGCGACGGGCAACTTGCCGGCGCCGGTTCAGAACATCGTGTCGAATGTCCTCGATGTGGTGGGCGTGAGTGTTCCGCGTTCGGAACCCGAGACTCCCGAAGTCCCGGTCGATCCAGCGGGCGAGGCTCCGTCGATCGAAGAACCAGAGGTGGCCGTGAGCACCGCACCAAGCGATTCAGAAGAATCGAACTCGAGCGGTTCTGGTTCGTCGACCGCCGATCGCATCGAGTGGCCACCGCCGGTGCCGAATGTGATTGACGCTCTCACCGAGAGAGCAGATGAGATGTCTTCGCGCCCGGAGACCAGCCCGGTTCGGCCTGCGACGCCCCCGGGACGATCGGGCACGACACCAGCGCAGGGAGGCACGACACCGGGTCAGTCGAACAAGGACGACCGCGATGAGGTTGGTGACGAGAAGATTCCGCCGGGTCAGAGTGGTACGGCACCGGGTCAGTCAAAGAAGGACGGCGGTGACGGTCCGGGGAACTCGGGTTCGTCGAACGGAAATGCGGGTTCGTCGGGCAGCAAGGATGACGACGAGGCTCCGGGGAACTCGGGGTCGTCGAACGGTAATGCGGGTTCGTCGAACGGTAATGCGGGTTCGTCGAACGGCAAGGATGACGACGAGGCTCCGGGGAACTCCGGTAGTTCGAATGCGGGCGGCAACTCGAGTGGGGCTGGGAACTCGGGTAGTTCGAATGCGGGCGGTAACTCGAGTGGGGCTGGGAACTCGGGTAGTTCGAATGCGGGCGGTAACT
>CAYNKE010000090.1:0-3388 GCA_964397715.1 uncultured Bifidobacterium sp.
CACCATTCACCACCACGGGTGCCAACGCCACACCGACTTCCGATGTCATCGTCGCAGCTGTCTCGGAGAGTTCGTTCACCGGCGTGGTCTCCGGCAACGTCACGAGCACCACCCGACTGCGCGACGAATCGCGCAACATCGCATCGATCTCGATGGCTTGTGAGCGCAACGGACCGCCGCGAATCGTCGTCGCCATTGCTGACGGTGAACGCAGGAAACTGATCGCGTGGCCGGCCGCGGGTCCGTCGGCGATCACGAGATCGTGTTGTCCGTCGGGTCCGGCCAATCCGACAAGGTGCTTGATCTTGCCGAGCACGAGCAGGTCGTCGATGCCCGGTGCTGCACTGGCCACCACGTCCACCACTCCGGTGTTCACCAAACGTTTGGCGATTCGCGCCAACCCCTGCGTTCCCAAGTAGTCCTGCAGCGCTTCACCAGCCGAGAGAGTTCGCAAATGAATGGAGCCCCGCTTGCTCGGTCCGCGGCCGCTGGCCACGAGGTCACCTTCGTACGTGCTGCCGGCCGATGCGCTCGCCCCGAGCAGCGCGGCGAGGCCCGGGCGACCGTCAAGTGTCACAACCAACACGCGAAGTCCGGCATCGGCTGCAGCGGTGGCCAGGACAGCCGTTACCGTTGTCTTGCCGACACCCCCTTTGCCGGCCACCACGAGCAGACGCGAACTGGTGAACAGTCGGCTCGGATCAGGATTTTTCGGAGGCACTCGTGCGCAGACTAGCGATCCTCTTCATCGCGATCGGATCGGTGCTCGGATTCGCTGACGTGTCGTCGGTCAAAGCCTCCACCGCACCGAGCGACGAGTCGACGGTGTCCGATGCCGAAGGCTCCAAGGGCACGGGTCTGGTCCCAGTGGACGTGTTGCAAGTCTCGGGTCTCGTCGATCGCATCGTGGTCGACGAGATCGGCAAGGCGATCGATCGCGCCGAGACCGACGGCTCGCAGGCCTTGATTCTGCAGTTGAACTCGAAGGCATCGGTCGTCGGACGCGACGCGATGAAAGACCTCTATCGGCGGGTTCGTGATGCCGCGGTGCCGGTCGCGATTTGGGTGGGTCCGTCGGGCGCTCGCGCCACCGGTCTCGTCGCCCAGTTGTTGTCGGCAGCCGACGCGACAGGAATGGCACCCGGAGCACGCATCGGTAAGACCGGAACACCTCTCTTCGACGACGTGTCGTTCGGCGACGCCACCGAGCAGATGCGCACCGAGACTCTCGGATTCCAGGAGGCCCGGCGCGGAGGAGCGCTCAAGCTCGAGATCACCGACGAAGGCGCTCCCACCATTCGCAACATGGTGTTCGCTCTCGATGGGCTCGAACTCGACGGTGTCGTCCTCGACACCGCGGTGGAATCGGTCGCCGACGACGGAACCGCATCGAGCGACATCACGACAGTTCGCTTCCAGAAGTTGGGCCTCGTCCCCCAGATGTTCCACACCGCCGCCAGCCCGGCTGTCGCCTATCTCTTCCTCATCATCGGCCTCGCGTTGCTCGTGTTCGAGTTCTTCACGGCTGGTATCGGTGTCGCCGGGGTGGTCGGCGCGGTGTGTCTCCTGTTCGGATTCTTCGGCTTGGGTGAACTTCCCGACCGCACCTGGGCCCTCGTCCTCGTCGTGCTGTCGATGGTCGCCTTCTCGGTTGACGTGCAAGTGGGTATTCCCCGTTTTTGGACGGCTGTTGGCATGGTGATGTTCGTCCTCGGTTCGTGGTTCTTGTTCCCGAGCGTCGAACAACACACCCTGCGTCCGTCGTGGCTCACTCTCTTGGTGGGCATTGGTGGAAT
Organism: uncultured Bifidobacterium sp.; assembly: GCA_964397715.1. Lineage (GTDB taxonomy): Bacteria > Actinomycetota > Acidimicrobiia > Acidimicrobiales > Ilumatobacteraceae > Casp-actino8. The sequence continues at coordinate 1,797 of CAYNKE010000090.1, forward strand.
CGCATTCACCTTCTATTCGGGAATGCCGAGCATGACGCGCACGCGATTCGCCACACCGACGGTTGGTCGCGAGCGGATGATCGGAGCCACCGGCCGTGCCGTCACCGACATCACCCCCGATGGCAGTGTGCAGATCGGCGAGGCGCGTTGGAAGGCGCGGACCAATCGCGCCACACCCGTGAAAGCCGGCGAGACCGCCCGCGTGGTCGCGATCGACGGCATCATCCTCGAAGTCGAACCCGAAGCCGGCGGCGCGCGCGACTATCGCGAACGCAAGCCGAAGACAGCCGACGCCAGCGAGTGAGCCTGTTCGACGATTCGGTCGAACTGCTGCCGTACGACGGCAGCGCCGTGTACTGGGAGTGGGCGCTCGGTGAGCGCAGCGCTGCGGCGACCCTTCAGCGTTTGATCGACGACGTCGATTGGGAACAGCGCAGCATCGTGATGTTCGGCAAGGAAGTCGACCAGCCCCGACTCAACTCGTGGTACGGCGACGTCACCTACACCTATTCGGGCATCACCATGACACCGCGCCCGTGGTTACCGATTCTCGACGATCTCCGGGAGGTGTGCGAGTCGCTGAGTGGCGCGCGCTTCAACTCCGTGCTTCTCAATCTGTACCGCGATGGTCGCGACAGCATGGGTTGGCACGCCGATGACGAGGTCGAACTCGGTCGCGAACCAGTGATCGCGTCACTGAGTCTGGGTGCGGCGCGCCGATTCCGGCTGCGCCACAACGAGTCGCGTCTCGTCGTCGATCGAGATTTGGCCAGTGGTTCGCTGGTTGTGATGAGTGGGCTGTGCCAACACGCGTGGAAGCACGAAGTGCCCAAGCAGAAGACGATCACCGAACCGCGGGTGAACCTCACCTTCCGGTGGATTCACCCCGAACTGGTCACTCGCGGTTGAGGCGCGGTCCGGCGATCCGCACGTCACCACGACGACGGGTGATGCCGCGGGCGTCGAGTTCGGTGGCAATCGGGACCGCGTGCTTTCGCGTCACGCCGAGCGCCTCGCGGAACTGGGACATCGTGAAACCGTCGGTGTGCGAGGCGAGCAATGCGGCGGCGACGAGCCGAGCCGTCTCCAGCGCGTCGACGTGAAACCACTCACCGTCTCGCTCGAAGAGAACTCCGGCCTTCTGCAGACGTCGTAACTCGGTGTTGGTGAGCGTGCTCGGCACCATGGGTGCGCAGCCACCGGCGCGGAGCACCTCGACACCCGGATGCGACAGCAATGGATCGTCGGCGCCTCGGGTTCGCGCGTACCCACCCGTGACAGTGACATCGGTGAATGTGGACAGCAGAGCACGATCGCGTTCGTCGAGCCCACTGACGTCGAGACCTTCGGCGCCGCCGTTCGTCACCCGAGTGAGCAGCGAGGTCTGGCTCGCTTTCAGCACCGTCGGGTCGACAACCCAGTGCGCGACCATCGGCGGTCGCGACACGCCGGTGAAGCGACGAAGTTCGGCGGCGTCGATCCAGCCGCGCTCGGCCACGATGCGGTCGACGTTGGCGTCATCGTCGTCGTGCGGTTGCGCCCGCGAAGCCGTGAGCACCGGCGCCACGTCGCGCACCACACCACCGCCCACC
>CAYNKE010000090.1:3488-6136 GCA_964397715.1 uncultured Bifidobacterium sp.
CGCCCGCGAAGCCGTGAGCACCGGCGCCACGTCGCGCACCACACCACCGCCCACCGTCTCGTCGCGGCCACTCTCACGGATCACGAAGTGATCGCCCATCACCAACGGTCGCGGTTCGGCCAGGTGCAGTCGAACGAACCCGCGGGCCCCCGGCCGAATCGACTCGTCCGCGAGCACGCGCAACCGAACCGGCAACTCATCGGAGCCCACGTGCATCGTGTACGCACCGCGCCGCGTCACGTCGTGATCGAGCGAGGCCAGCGCCGTGAAGGATGCATCGAGCACCGTGGCCAGGTGCCAATCATCGGCTCGAACGACGGCATGTCCGCGTCGAACTTCGCTGTGTTCGATACCGCTCAGGTTGAGTGCCACCCGATGACCGGGCTCGATCGAGTCGACAGAACGACCGTGAGTTTGGATGCCTCGGATCCGTACTTCGCGCTGGAGTGGCTGCACCACAACGTTGTCGCCGATGGCGAGTGAACCATCGGTGAGAGTTCCGGTCACCACGGTTCCGCTGCCTTTCGGTGCGAACACGCGGTCGACGAACAAGCGCGGTCGACCGCGATCGGGCGACGCAGGGGTCGCATCCATCATCAGATCGACTTCGCGCCGGAGGTCGTCGAGACCATCACCGCGCACGGTCGACACCTTGACGATCGGAGCGTCCGCCAGGAAAGTTCCCACCACGTGATCGGTGATGTCGATGGCTGTGAGTTCGGCTTCGTCGTCGTCCACCAGATCGACTCGTGACACGACCACCACTCCATGTCGTGTGCCGGCGAGTTCGAGGATGCGCAGGTGTTCTTCGGTCTGGGGCATCCAACCCTCATGGGCGTCCACGACGAGGATCGCGCCGTGAATGCCGCCGACCCCGGCCAGCATGTTGTTGATGAAACGAATGTGACCCGGAACGTCGATGAGCGACACCTCGCGTCCGGATGGAAGCGTGAAGTGCGCGAACCCGAGATCGATGGTCATCCCGCGCTCGCGCTCTTCGCGCCACCGGTCGGGGTTGGTACCGGTGAGAGCGGTGACGAGCGAGGACTTGCCGTGGTCGACGTGACCCGCGGTTGCGAAGATCCTCATCGTGAGGAAAGTGCCTGCCGCAGCGCATCGACCACGACCTGATCGTCGGACGGATCGACGGTGCGAAGATCGAGGATCGTCACGTTGTCACGTACGCGAGCGATCACGGGAGGCCGGAACGATCGCAGTGTCGCGGTGTGATCACCATCGAGTGCCAGACCCACCGACGGAATCGACGCGCCCGGTGTGCTGCCGGCACCGGGCAACGATTCGCACGGAGTCACGCGTACATCGGTGACTTGGGTCGCGATGGATTCGGCGCGACGCTGCAGTTGATCGGTACTCACCGAGGCCATGCACCAGAACGGCACATCGACGCTGACGGTGCGCGCGAGATAAGCGAGCATCACGTGGTGGAGCGCGGCCAACACCAATCCGCCGGGGCGCAGCGCGCGGGCGAGTGGATGCTGCGCGCAGGCCGCCACCAGGTCGGCGCGGCCGGCGATGATGCCGGTTTGCGGACCGCCCATGAGTTTGTCGCCGCTGAACGTGATGAGTGACGCGCCAGCAAGCAGCGATTGACGGGCGGCGGGTTCACCGTTGAGCCAGGCCGGCGGACCCGAGTCGAGCCACGGGCACGCGGCATCCAGCAGACCCGATCCGATGTCGGCCACCACCGGAACGCCAAGCGTGGCCAACTCGTCGACCGGTGTCTCTTCGACGAAGCCGTCGATGCGGTAGTTCGACGGGTGAACCTTCAGGATCAACGCGACGTCGTTGCCCTTGCGACCGATGGCCTTGCGGTAATCGGCGAGGCGCGTGCGATTCGTCGTACCCACGTCGACGAGGCGCGCACCGGACTGCTCCATGACTTCGGGGACACGGAAGCCGCCACCGATCTCCACACTTTCTCCGCGGCTCACCGCCACGTCGCGTCCGGATGCCAGGGCGGCCAACACGAGGAGAACGGCGGCCGCGTTGTTGTTGACGACCATCGCGTCTTCGGCGCCCACTGCACGCGCGATGAGGCGACCGATGCCGCGCTGCCGACTTCCGCGACCGCCGGTGGCGAGATCGAATTCGAGATTCTGCGCACGGGGCGCCAGGTGCAGTTCGACAGGAGAGCGACCGAGGTTGGTGTGGGCGATCACACCGGTGGCGTTGATGACGGGAACCAGAAGCGAGGCGGCGATTCCGTCGGCGATGGACGACGCGCGACTCGGATCACCGAGTGCGATCGCCTCACGGGCCGCGTCCACGAGAAGGGGATGCGGAAGGCCGGTGGATACCAGCGAACGAGCCAAAGAGTCGACCGAGGGCGGTCGTGTCGTTGCGTCGTTCGAGGCCACGAATCCGACGCTAGTGGCCGACGGGAGATGCGAGAACAGGCGTGGCTAGGGTGACCTCGTGATCCTGCTCGTGCTCTTCGTGGTCGTTCCGATCGCCGAGCTCTACACGATCATCAAGGTGGGCGGGGCCATCGGCTTCTTCAACACCCTCGGCATCATCATCGCGGTCGCCGTCATCGGCAGCTGGCTCGTGAAGCGCGAAGGTCTTCGTGTCTGGACGAAGTTCAACGAGGCGATCGCCCACGGCCGAGTACCCACGCGCGAAATCGT
>CAYNKE010000090.1:6236-7654 GCA_964397715.1 uncultured Bifidobacterium sp.
GAGTTGATGATGATGCCGCCGACCGTGGCGATGCTCACGTTCTTGAACCAGCACTCCACTGCCGATTCGGCGTTGGCGGCGGCACGCGCAGTGGGCACCCCGCCCAAGGTCCTGCCCAAGGTGGTGTGGTCCGACGACGGCCAGTTGCGCGCGCTGTTGATGCCCGGCGATCCGGGTTACGACGACATTCCGACGCGCTGACCCGAATTCCAGGCGTTGTAACCGCCGAGGATGTCGCTCACATCGGTGAAGCCGAGTGACCGCAGAGTGCTGGCCGCGATCGACGAGCGGTAACCACCTGCACAGAACACCACGGTGGGTTTGCTGCGATCGAGTTCACCGACGCGGCGAGTGAGCGAAGGAAGATCGATGTGCCGGGCACCGCTGATGGTGCCGGCCTCCACTTCGCCCTTGTTTCGCACGTCGACGAGTTGTAGATCGTCGAGTTCGGTGCGTCGGTGGTCGAATTCGTGTGCGGTGAGACGTGATGCTGATGCGACCAGCGTCGGATTCTCGAGGAACTGCTTCACCGGATCGTCGAGGTATCCGATGACGGCATCGAATCCGATGCGGGCCAGTCGAGTGAAGGCTTCCCGTTCGCGTCCGGCCTCGGCGACGATCACGATCGGCGTGCCGGCCACGACGACTTCACCGGTGTATTCGGCGAATCGACCGCCCAAGCCAACGTTGATGGAGCCGCGCAGGTGACCGATGGCGAAGTCGGCGTCGTCGCGGCAGTCGACCACGGCGCCGCCGCTCTTCATCGCCGACAGAACGTCGTCGATCGACATCGCGGCGAGCGGTGCGTCTTCGTGAAACACCTCGCGGATCTGTCGATTGGTGGTGGCGGCATGGAGGAAATAGAGCGGTGCGGTCGATTGTCCCTCGGTCACGACGGCCACGAAGTCGTCGACCGACATGGGCGCCAACGCGTAGTTGAATCGGCGCTGTTCGCCGATCGTACTCACGGTGTGGGTGGAGAGGTTCTTGCCGCACGCGCTACCAGCACCGTGAGCGGGATACACGAGTGTCGAGTCGGGGAGGGCGAGCAGTTTGTCGTGCAGCGACGAGTACAGCATGCGACCCAGATCGTCGGCTCGCTGGCCCACCGACGCGAGCAAATCGGGTCGGCCGACGTCGCCGATGAACAAGGTGTCGCCGGTGAACACGGCATGGGGCGTCGACGTCTTGGTTTCGCGGGCCACGATCGAGATCGACTCGGGCGTGTGTCCGGGTGTCTCGAGAATCTCGAGATGAACGTTGTCGTCGGTGTCGCCGAGTCGAATGATCGAACCGTTGGCGAGAGCATCGATCGGAAAATCGGTACGACCGGCTGCGGCGGCGCCGAACACGATGCGGGCTCCGCAGGCTTCGGCCAGTTCGAGATGGCCCGACAAGAAGTCGGCGTGGAAGTGCGT
>CAYNKE010000091.1:0-7568 GCA_964397715.1 uncultured Bifidobacterium sp.
GTCGCTCCGGCTGGTGGGCCTGAGCATCGCGCCGGAGCCGGAGCCCCGACGGACTTCATCAGCCTAGGGGTGCCCCCGGGCCGATCCACCTGGTCAGGACCAGGTCACCCGCACGAAGATGCGGCACGTCCAGCCCGTCTCGATGCAGTTCCGCTCATAGGGCTCCTCGGCATCGTCGGGCACTTCGCTCCAATCGAGCGACTCCCACACACCCTCGGCCACCTCCTGGGCCCACGGATGGGGATGGAGGTCGAACACCCAGGTGGCCTTTCCCGATACCGGGCCCACGGGCGCGGTGGTGTCGAGTTCGGCGATCACGGTGTGCGGATCGTCGGCGGCGACGAACTCGTACATCGTGTCGGTGGACAAGCCGCCCCCGGTCACGCGGCGTGCCAGCACCCGCGGTGACGAGACACGGATCGTGGTCATGACTCGAGTCTGCCGGGCCGGTATCGGCTCAGAGGTAACCACCGTCGCCGTAGCGAACACCTTTGACCGGCTGCTGGTACACCGGGGAGTCGGGCACCGCATCGGCCGTGATGGTTCGCAAAGCCTCGGTCGACACCTTCTTGCCGTCGCCAGAGGCGAAGAGCAACTCGGCGTGACGACGAGCGATGTCGCCGAACAACTTTCGCACCTCTCGGCCGTTGCCAAAACCCCTCCAACGTGGCCAGGCCGCGATGAATGAGCGGACTTTCGCGAGCGCATCGGGCGCGAGAACGTAGTCGTTCTTCTCCGCGATTCCCGTGAAGATCTGTTCGAGTTCGGTGCTCGAGTAATCGGGGAACTCAAGGAATAGATCGAACCGTGCGCGCAGGCCCGGGTTCGACTCGATGAATCCGTACATCTCGGCTGGGTAACCCGCCACGACGACAGCGAACTCACCACGGTGGTTCTCCATGAACTGCAGGAGCGTGTTCACACACTCCTCGCCGTACTGATCGCGCTCGCCCACGAGTGAATACGCCTCGTCTACGAACAACACTCCCCCGAGTGCCTTCTCGCAGACCTGTCGCGTCTTGATCGCGGTCTGACCCATGTACGCCGCCACGAGACTGGATCGGTCGGCCTCCACGACGTGTCCGCTCGGGAGCATTCCGAGTGATCGATACAACTCCCCGATGAGACGAGCCACCGTGGTCTTGCCCGTTCCGGGATTACCGACGAACACCAGATGAGGCGACAGGTCCTGTGTGGGTAGACCGCGACGGCGACGCACGTCGGCCAACCGCTGGGCGGCGATCAAGCGGTTGATCTCTTCCTTGACGGGGCCGAGTCCGACCATCTCGTCGAGTTCCCGGAGGATCACGTCGTGCGAGCGATTCTTGGTGGGCGTGGTCACTCCGGCCGAGTCGAAGGACATGTCGTCATCGTCGCCTTCGATCCCTTCACCGGCATCGCGCTCATCGAGGAACTGCTGAGCTGACGAAATCTCGGTGTCGGTCTCGGGCTCGGCGTTCGGCTCGAGAACCACCGTGCCACCGCCCTTCGGCGCATCGTCGAACTCCTCGCCCCCGTCTCCAAGGCTCGCCACGTACTCGTGAAGACGAGTACGTGTTCGACGACTCATGTACGTCATCGCGTCGAGCACCTCGTCGAGTTGACGATCGGACACGTCATCTGCGAGCAATGAGTGCGAGATCTTGACCGCGGCCGGGGCACTTCCTTTCACCAGGGGACGATCGACCCGGATCGTCGCGAAGGGCATCACACCACTACGAGTTGCCACCCAGCGGAAGACATCGGCGTTCTCGTCGACATCGTCGACGAACACGTCGAGGGCGAGAACCAGGCTCGCGTTGTACCTGCAATAGATCCGAGCGCTCACCGCCTCGCCGCGCAGGACGAATTCGAGCGGGTTGTCCTCGGCGAGCGTTCCCCCCGCGACACGGTCGGCCCGTTCGTGGAGCATGTCGGAGATCTTCTGGATGAGTTTGGTTTCGTTCATTCGTCTTCTGCGGTGTCGGATTCGGTGGAGATCGCTTCGGCGAGGGTCATGAGATCGGTGGCGACTCCTCGCCAGTTGCTCACATCGAGAGAGTTCTTGAGGGCCCGGCGGACCCGGGTTCGCTCGGTCGCCGTGAGCGGCAGACCGCCACGGAGGTTGGACAACAAATCGTCGACCACCGACGGAACCGGTCGGCGGTGTGCGGCGACGACCGAAGCCAATTGATCGAGATCTCGGACGAATGCACGCGGCGGACTGTTGGAGCTCGGACCCTCGGTCGGTTCCGAAGCCAGTGCCCCATCCAGCGCGCGACTGAGTCGCCGACTCGCCGAAGCCAGCGATCTCGCCACACTCACCTCGGCGAGGTCGGATGCCTCCACGGCGGACGATCGGACCAGTTCGGCCGCGTCGATCGAACGACGCGCCTCCGCCTTGGCGAGTGCAGCGGCTCGGTCCGGGGTCCCCGGTGGGACCGTGGTGCCGAACAACGAGACCGCCGTCGACCACAACCCCTCGGGAACGAAGTCGGGTCGTCGCGACGGGGAGAACCGCTTGCGAGCGCCGATGATCGAGAAGGAGCGCAAGAGCAGCTGATTCTCGAACTGCCCCCGTCGAGGCGCCGTCCAACACACCATCGTGTCGGAATCGATCGACTCGGTTTCGCCATCGACCGCGTCGACCAAATCGGGGTGTTCGAAATCGGAGCGCAACGACAAGACATCGGCCGCCGGACGGTACTGGAGACGAACCTGAGCCATCGCGCGGTTCATGCGTCTCCTCCCTCGAGGCGGGACTTGGCGCGGTTCTTGCGCCGGTTGATGCACTCGCGGCGCACACCCACCATCTGGCCGGCTTCGGCGTCGGTCAGACCGAGGACCTCGGTGAGGTAGAGCGCCTCGAACTCGTCGGCAGGAATGCCGAGCTCGATCTGCTCGAGGCGATACGCGATGTCGAGGCGACTCGCCACGTCATCGGCGAAATCGGCGACCGCATACTCGACCGACTCGGAATACGGGGAGCGCTCGTCGTCGCTCGAGTCACCCGACACGACCTTGCGACCGTGACGGGCACCTTCTCCGCGCTGTGCGGCCAACTTGCGGCGGTAGTCGATACCGGTGGTCTTGGTGACCGCCCGCGCGAACACGATCGGGTCGGGATAATTCGCCATGATCCCCTCCGGATCGTTGAAGAACTTCACGACGACTTCACTGGCAACATCGCTGGCCATGTGACCCCACTTCTGGGCCTCGGCGACACGGGTTGATTCGCTCAACACGGCGCTCGAGTAGGAACTGATGCTCCACGGCGTGGAGCTGAACGACTGACGGGCGGGGGTCTTGGCGACGATCTCCTTCGGACGGGGTCCCAACGGGACAGGGAACTATGGAACGGTCGCAGCCGGTCGTTGTGTGACTGGACTGCGCCGGTCGACTCATACTGTTTTCGTACTCCGATTGCCTGGCCTCATCGGCCACGACCATCGGAGCCCGTCGACAGAACGCATTCGACGCTGCCCACTATGACGAAGGGGTGTGACACGGTTTCCTGACCTGGGAGAATGGGGCCGTGGCGATCCTCCTTCCGGCCGATGTCGATCGGTCTCACCTCCCGAAATCGGAGCAGGCGGTGATCGATGCCTTCGTTCGAGGTCTGAGCGATTCGTGGTACGTGATTCCCAACGTCCCGGTCAGTCAGAACGGTGAGGACGGCGAAATCGACCTCGTTCTCGTCTCGGCCGAGGGCGGAGCGTTCGTCGTCGAGGTCAAAGGCGGCGTCATCAAGGTCGACGGCGACACCTGGTACCAGAACGGTGAGTCGATCAAGTCGCCGGTGCAGCAGGTCAAGCGAGCCAAGCACCTCCTCGTGAAGAGACTCAAGACGATCAAGATCGCTCCCCCGTACATCGACCATCTCGTCGCGTTCCCACACGTGTCGGACATTCCCGCGGACGGCATCGGAGTCGGACTCCCTCGCGAGGCAATCTTCGGAAGTGCCGAGCTCGAGGAGCCGGAACGTGCTCTGCTCGCGGCGCGCACGCGTGAGCCGGACGAATCACCTCCCATCGCGATCGCACAGATGGCCAAACTGCTGCACGCGCTCAACCCTCGGATCACTCTCGACACCACCAAGGCCGGCCTCGCACCGATCGCGTGCAAGCGAATCGACGATGCCACCCGGGCTCAGATCGCGGTGCTCCTCAACCTCGACATCAATCAGCGGGTTCTCGTGACGGGCGGGGCCGGAACCGGCAAGACGTGGCTCATCGAACAATGGGCCGCGCGCGCCGCAGCACGCAACGAACGGGTCTGCGTGATCTGCTTCAACAAGCCGATGGCCGATCACCTCAGTCGGCTCCTCCAGAACACCTCGGTCTTCGTCGGCACGTATCACGACGTCGTGCGTCGACTTCTGGAACCCTTCCACGAACTCGAAGTGCCGCCGAACGCAGGCGAAGAGTTCTGGGGCAAAGTACCGACGGAGAAACACCTCGAATTCGCCGACCGAATCGGCTCGCCTTTCGACACGATCGTCGTCGACGAGTTCCAGGACGTACGACACAACTGGATTCCGTCGATCGACATGCTCCTCGATCCGTCGGGGCCGCGTCGACTGCTCATGGTGGCCGATCCCGCCCAGGACATCTACGTCCGCGACTGGCGTCCACCTCAGGCGGACGTCGTTCTTCCTCTCGAGTACAACTTGCGCTGTTCGCGTCCAGTCGCCGAAGTCGTACATCACCTGGGAGGCCCCAAACCGATGCCAGGAGCACTGGGGACCTTCCCGGTCCTGCACTGGCGCGCCGGTGGAATCAAAGAGATTCGCAAGCGGCTGATCACGACTCTCGAACTGCTGACCAACGATCATGGCGTTCCCCTGCGCGAGATCGCCGTCCTCACAGCAAACACGAAACTTCGCGACGAATTGCTCGGTGGCGCCGAGTCGGGACGATTGCTTCCGCTCGTTCGGTGGGAGGAGCGCGACGAAGAAGCCGCCCTCTGCGAGACCATCCATCGTGGGAAAGGTCTCGAGAGAGCGGCCGTCGTGATCATCGACAACTCCGACGACCCGAAACGTCAGCTGATCTACGTCGGAGCGAGTCGTGCGATGTGGTCGCTCACGCTGATTGGCAAGGATGCCGTGGCCGAGTTGTGCGGAGTCGAGCCCAACTCGGCAGCGGCCTTCCCGGCGTATCAGTCGTTGTCGTCGTAGTCGAAGCGACGGCCCTTGGCCGTGCCGCGCGAGCGGCTGAACTGTTTCTTCGACTGCGCGGGCGACCAGTGCTGGTTGCGCAGAGTCTCGACGTCCGCCGACAAGAGGGCGACTTCCTCGCGCAGCCCGAGATGAGCGAAGTGATTCGCGGCGATGCTGAAGGCCACCGCCGCCTCCGAGAAGTGTCCGGCATCGGCCAACTCGCGGCCCTCGCGGCGACGCCGCTCGGCAGTCATCCGCTCAGCCATCTCGACGGCCTCTTTCGAAGCTCCTTCGTCGTCGACACCGTCGAGCGTCGGGAGCACCGTGACGGCCAGTGGCAAATCGACCGAGTGCATCACGGACTCGCCGACCACCGACACCCACGACAACGAGATTCGTCCGAGGTCGAGAGGGCCGAGAACATCAGTGGGGTGAGTCTTGAGCGTGACCAGAAGTCGACGGGTCTCGCCGCCGTAGACGTCGCCCATCGTGACGCGCGTGGTGCGATCGTCCACCCGATCGGTCGGGAAATCGTGGCGCACTTTCACCTTGCGAACGGAAGCCGACCCGACGATCGACACCTCGAGATTCTGTGAGGCCACCGACGCCAAGCCGGCGAACTCCTCTGTGAACACTCGGACGGCTTGGTCGGCTCCAGCGCACCAGTAGTCGTTGCCGGAGCCGGCATCGGCCACCGCGGCGAGGAACTTCTCGTCGTATCCATCGGCGAATCCGATACACGACGTGGTGATCCCACTCGCACGGGCCACCGACACGTGCGGCGCGAAGGCGTCGATCGAGTCGAGACCCACGTTGGCGTGACCGTCGGTCAGGACGATGATGCGTCGCAACGCGTCGGGCCGCCCCGACTGAGTGAGGATCTGGAGGGCCTTGAGCCAGCCGCCCGACAGATTGGTCATACCGCCCGTCTGCACGCGCGCCACCGCTCGAGCCGCGGCTTCGACGTCGTCGTGGCGCTTCAGATCGAGAATCGTCTCGACCTCGTCGTCGAAGACGACGACCGCGATCCGATCGCTGGGCCCGGCGAAGCGGAGCAACTGCTTCACGGCGTCCTTCACGGCTTCGAGCGGACCCCCGCTCATCGAGCCCGAGCGGTCAATCACGGCGACCACGTCGATAGCCGGACGCTCAACACCCTGGACATCGGGTGCCGTCACTTCCACCAGGACGTCGATGGCGTCCTCGGTGTTGCGCGCGATCATGGTCTTGCCGTACTTCACTTGCGTCTTCATGATGTGAACTCCTTCTTGTTCAGTTCGGGAAACGGATGGCGGTGCTCGACGTGTGCGCGATCGCGCAAACGGTGTGACTGGAACTCAACGAGGCCGCAACCTCTCGAGCAGGAAGCGCGCGACATCGCGCATGTTCGATTCCGGCGTCAGTGCGTCGGGTGGAAGCTGCACGAGGAACCCACCTTGATCGTCGCTGCTCGGCGACGGAGGCACCAGCTCGTCTCGGTCGAACTCGATGACTCGGGACCCTCCGCCGGCGAGGAAATGGATCTCCTTCACGCGGTCGCGAACATCGAGACCGGTGAAGTGGTTCCCACGTTTGACGAATACTCCCGCCTTCTGGGCCATCGACATCGCGACGTGGAACGTCAATCCGGGCCAGTACTTGGCCATGAACGGACCGACCAACCCTCGAGAGTGCGGGATCGGGTGGCAATAGTGACGAAGAGCCAGAAGCCCCTCCCGAGTGAAGCCCCACAGAACGTCGCTCGGAAGGTTCTCGGGTACGTACGCCCGACCCTCGGCATCGCTCATGTCAGGCCGCCTCTCCCGATGACAGCCCGAACATCCAGTCGGGGATCATCTCCGCGGTCAGAACCTGGAGAGGATCGCTCCCGGACGCGGTGTCGACGTATTCGACTCCTCGCGGCATCTCGTGCACGGGAAGACGATCGCCGAAGTCCTCGATCCACACCACTCGACGGCCCGCCGCGAGCGCCGACTCGGCGAGCGAGTAGGCGGCGGCTGCCTTCCAGTCGACGTGACGATCGTTGGTTCCGTCGTCGACGACAGGAAGTGGATCGATTCCGAGATGGCGGGCAATCTCAAGATTGGCTCGATCACGCCAGGTGGTGCACCAATGGACGTCGGCGACACTGCAGAGCCACTGAACGAGAGCCGGCATATATCGCGGGCCGTACACCTTGTATCCCTTGGAGCGGACTACGACGTGGTCATCGGCAGGAGCCCCCCACAGACACTTGAGGTCGTTGATGACTCCGTCGACGTCGAGAAGAACGACCGGGCGTCGGGAGCTGTTGTTGTGAAACTTCGATGTTGAGCGCATGACCGAGAAACGAATCGCCCGCTTCGGAGTGTGACCCGATCACAGCAGATTCCTCTGAATTCGTTCTTTTCCTTTGGCCGTCCGGATATGGATCCGACGACGAGAGGAG
>CAYNKE010000092.1:0-7348 GCA_964397715.1 uncultured Bifidobacterium sp.
GCGGCTTCGGTGGCTCCCGCCATCACGTAGTCGCCACCGAACTCTTCGAGCATCAGCGCGCGGTCGTCCTCCCCCACGAATTGCCGAACGAGTTCGGAGACGTGCTCGCTGACCAAGATCTCGTCAGCGCCGTGAACGAGGAAAACTCCCACGAGTCCAGGTTGCCACACGGGTGACTCGACTCCGAGATGCGTGGGCGATCACCAGGCCGATCACCACCAGTGGCATCGCGACGTCGAGCCAGCGAGGTGTGGAGAGCGCCGCTCCACGGTCGGCCACCAGCGCGACGAAGCGGGTTCCGATATCGACCGGAAGAAGGACCACGTGATCCACGAACGGCGGCGCGACCGCGGCCACCAGAACCGCGGGCAGTCCGACGAGCATCACGAATCCGGCCACCGGCCCGGCTATCAGGTTCGTGAGAAGCCCGGTCGCGCGCGGCAATCCGAAGACCAGCGTCGAGACCGGCAGAACTCCGAGTTGCGCGCCCAGTGTCGGAGCCGCGAATCGCGCGAGTCGCCCACCACCCAGCGCGCGCTCCACGAGCGGACCGAAGAACACCAACCCGGCGCAACCGCCGATCGAGAGCCACCACCCGACCGACCACACGAGAAACGGATCGACGATCACGCCGATGACGACTGCGACCGCCAGGGCCCGCGCCGAGCGTGAAGTCGTTCGCGGCAGGACGAGAGCGGCCCCGGCCATGAGCGCCGCCCGGATCACCGAGGGTTCGGCTCGGGTGACGAGCACGAAGAAACCGAGAAGCACGAGTGACGCGCCGAGGCGGGTGCGCGGACGACAACGTGCGAGCAGGGGTGCCGCCACCGCCATCACGTACGCGACGTTCTGCCCCGACACCGCTGTCAAGTGTGCGAGCCCCGAGGCGCGGAACTCGGCGACGACTTCGGAACTCACGCGACGGTCGTCGCCGTAGAGCAGACCCGACACGAGATCGCGTCGCTCGCGCGGGAGAGAGTCGACTCCCCGTGCGAGCAACTCGCGCAGTCGATTGACCGATCGCTGAACGTTGTTCGACGGCCCGCCGTTCACGCGGAGATCGTCCACGTGGACCCGACCCACCACGTGATGCAGGAGGTCGCTTCGCGGTTGGCGGGACGTCACGATTCGGCCGGCGACAAACACCCGCTCGCCCGCCGAGGCTCTCTCCACGCGCCGGGCCAGACGTCCGAACAGCCAGGCATCCACCCTCCGACCGTCGATCTCGAACACGACGTGTGTTCCGCGCTCCCCGGGGTCGGGATCCTCGGCCAAGACGGCGCTCGTCGCGATCGTGCGCGGTTCGGCCGGATCGACCCGCCATTCCACGACTCCGCGAGCGAACGACACGGTCCCCAGCGCGATCAGGAGCAGAGCCGGGCGTCGCACGACGGCCCATGCCGCCGACGTGAGCACCACGACCACGAGCAGGCGTCGCGGCGCGACCGCCCCGCTTCGTGTCACGACCCAATCGGACAGCCACACACCGAAGGTGACAGTCGCCGCGCTCACGACGAGTCGATGGAGATGTCGGCGTTCGGCTCGTGCGACCTCGTACGGTTGAGGTTCGTGAGTGAGTCCGCGCGCGTGCCGATCGTCCCCGACGGACTTCGCTACCACCGCTTCATGGTTCGACGTAACGGACCACTGCTCGGACTGGCGATCCCGTTCGGGTGCGGTTTGCTGGCCCTCGTACTCCTCGTCGGTTCGGAATCGACGTGGCGCGGTGTCATGGGCTTCGTGCTCGCCATCATGGCGCTGCCGACGCTTCCGCTCGTCGGAATCCCGGTCATGGGCGGTGCGGTTCGCTGGCTGCTGGCGATCGCCTCGAGTGCGGTGGTCTGGTCGGTCATCGGATTCGTGGCCGCTCGACGCTCCACGCGCCGCGTGGCGACGAGTTGGCCCGAGTGGCGTCGCGAGTGGGGCAAGTTGGCCGTCGGCGTGTGGGTCGGCGCATTGCTCGGCATCGGCATCGCAGCAGGCCTCTTGTCGGTGAGCCTCTGACGGTCAGACCGTCACGAGACCCCGGATCGCGTCGACTTTGGCCGGACCGAGACCCGGGACATCGAGCAGATCGTCGACGGTCACGAAGCGCCCGACTTCGGTTCGCCGAGTCACGATCGCGTTGGCGGTGGCCGGACCGACTCCGGGCAGTTCGTCGAGTTGCTCGACCGTGGCCGAGTTGATGTTCAACGGGAACGACTGCGCGGCTGCCCCGGGGGCCGCGCTCGCGACGACTTCTCCGATCGCCGGCACGTAGATCTGCACGCCGTCGCGCACGATCTCGGCGAGATTGAGCGCGTCGACGCGCGCTCGGGGCAACGCCCCACCGGCGGCGGCCACGGCGTCCACCACCCGCGACCCGGACGCGAGCGAGTAGACACCTGGTGCAGCAACCGAGCCCGCCACATGAACGACCACGGTGCCACCTGCGGTCGTGGTCGGCTGCGGGGCGATTGAGGTACTCGCGTCCACGCGATCGAGGGTCGCGGTGGGGTCGGGAGGCGAGGGCTTGAGCAGCCACCATCCCGCGACGGCCACCACGACGACGATCGCGATCGAGGAGATCGCTCGGCGTGGACCGATCCAGCGCAGCCAACCGGCCACGTCGAGACCCGAACGTTGGGTCGGCGGAGAAGGACGCCAAGAATCCACGAGACCTCGCACACGACGGCGGCCGAACGGCCGGTGACGGTCAGGTGCGCGCCGGAACGGCGCGCCAATGAGAGTCGAGCTGGGCTCGACGATCGATCTCGGCCGCCACTTCGAGGTCGCGACGTGGGTCGTCCCAACCGAGCAGTGGTGCCGCGATCTCGGCGATTCGTCGGACCGCCGCATCGGGCACTCGCGCGGTCGTGCCGAGAACCAGGCGACGGTCGATGATGTCGGCGAGTGTGCGCGCTGCTTCGTCGAGGACGGCGACCACCACCTGGGCCGCGATGTCACCCGACGATCCCACGGGTTGCGCCAGATTCGGGCGATCGGCCACCAGATCGACGATCTTGCGGTGATCGGTGCCGTAGAGCCGAGCCACCAGTTCACTCGATTGCCTCGAGAGACCCGCGGTCACGAGTGCGTCGGTGGCCGCCGACAAGAACGGTTCGGCATCGTCGGCCCAGGCGAACGTCCCGTGGGCGGCTGCGCTGCGCGTGTCGAACTCGCGCATCGGGACATCGGCGAGTTCGTGCGCCGCCAACTCGTCGACCATCTCTTCGGCAGTCGCGCGCGCGGTCGTCCATTTTCCGCCGCCGATCGACCACAGATTGCGCACACCACGGTCGACGTGGTGATAGAGCTCGTGGCGGCGACTGGCCGAGTAGGTGTCGCCATCATCAGGATCGTCAGTCGACGTAGTCGGGTCGACCGTGGCTTCGGTGTGTTTGATGAGCGGACGAACTCCGATGGTCGTGAGTTCGACGTCGTCCACCGTGAGCGGCGTCTCGACTCCTGACATCGTCGAGTTCACGGTGTCGAGGATCAACTCGACGTCCTCGGGTTGGACCGTCGGATTCGAGTCGACGACCGGCGTGTCGGTCGGGCCGATGAACGACTTGCCCATCCAGGGCGAGACGATCACGTGGCGGCCCGATTGCGCTCGGGCGAACACGGCGTCGCGAACTCTTCCACCACCAAGCGGCCTCGTGAGGACGTGCACACCCTTCGAGCGATCGACTCCCACGCCCATCGGCCGGCCGAGGGCGGCCAGAACCCTGTCGATCCAGGGGCCCGCGGCGTTGACGACCACGCGGGCCGACACCTCGAGAGCGCGACCCGACAGGCGATCGGTCGCACGCACACCCTCGACGAGAAATTCACCGGCCACGTCGCGACCCACGAACGATTCGACCGACACGTGGTTCACGAGCACGGCCCCGGCGGCCGCCGCCGACTGCGCGTATGCGAGCAGCAGGCGCTCGGGGTGCAGATTGAGCGTGTCGTGATACGCGAAACCACCCTGTAGTCCCTGGGGATCGAGCCACGGAACGCGCTTGAGCAACGCCGACTTCGACAGCCACTTCGGATGCGGAATGCGCAGGCTGTCGGGGGCGGCCACGTTGCGGTCGAACGCGAGCGCGTCGTACAGCAGAACGCCGGCGCCGATGAGCGGAGTGGGCGGCTTGCTCCACCGCCACGCCGGCATGATGAACTGCGTCTGCTCCACGAGGTGCGGCGCGCCGAGCGCGAGAATGCGACGCTCGCGCAGACTCTCGCGAACCACCGCCACGTCGTACTGCTCGAGGTACCGGATGCCGCCGTGGATGTACTTGGTCGTGGCCGAACTCGTGCCCGATCCGAAGTCGTCACGTTCGAGGAGCGCGGTGCGCAACCCACGCGAGGCGGCCTCGCGCGCGACACTCACGCCGGTGATGCCGCCACCGATCACGAGGACGTCGAACTGCTCTCCGAGACGGTCGACCGGTCGATCGAGACGAGGGGACATCGAGGTCAGAAGAGCCGCGCGGTGAGCTTCTTGCGCCACTGCGCGGTGCGCGGATCGTCCGGACCCATGAGTTCGAGGATGTCGACGAACTGCTGTCGGGCGTCGTCGTCGCCCTTCACCTTGTCGATGAGCGTGCTCAACTGGCTGTCGTAGTCGTCCGCGGGGCGCTGAGACACACGAGCCGCCGCCGCGGCCTTGCGAACGTCGTCGGTCTCGGGAACCCGAGCCAGGATCTGCAATGCCTCTTCGCCACGACCCGATGCGGTGAGCACGTTGGCCAGCGCGACCACGGCGCTCTCGTCACCGGGCGACAACTCGAGCGCGCGACGCAAGCTCGCTTCGTCGCCGGCGCGAACGAGAGCGGCGATCTCCTCGTCGACGGCGGTCGGAAGAAGTGTGTCGACGAATTGCTGCACCGCCTGCTCGGGGTACGCGCCCTGAAAGCCGTTGACCACCGCGCCTTTGTCGATTGCGTACACGGCCGGAATCGACTGCACACGGAACGCCTGCGAGATGGCCGGGTTCTCGTCGACGTTCACCTTCGCGAGCACGACCTTGCCGCCCGTCGCATCGACCACCTTCTCGAGGATCGGTCCCAGGGTCTTGCACGGTCCGCACCACGGCGCCCACAAATCGACCACCACGGGCGTGGTCATCGACCGCTCCATGACGTCGGATTCGAAGGTCGCGTCGGTGACGTCGATCGCCATGGAAAAGACGATACCGCCGGTCGCGGGCCCCATCGGAAGTGTGCCCGACCACCGATACCGTACCGCCCGTGAGCGCCGACGTCGCCGGAGTCGATCTTCCCAAGGTCACCAACTGGCTCGAGACGAACGTCGCTGGTGCGCGCGGACCGTTCACGTTCGATCTCATCGCCGGTGGACACTCCAACCTCACGTACCGCGTCTCCGCATCGAACGGCGAGCGTTTCGTGCTCCGCCGGCCGCCGCTCGGTCACGTTTTGGCGAGTGCGCACGACATGAGTCGCGAGCATCGCATCATCGCGGCACTGCGTGACACACCCGTCCCGGTCGCTCCGGCTGTCGGCTTCTGCGACGACCCGGCCGTGAACGGTGTCCCGTTCTACGTGATGAAGTTCGTCGACGGATTGGTGATCCGCGATCGCGACGCCGCGGAGTCCCTACTCACTCCCGATGCTCGACGCCGCGCGAGCGAATCGATCGTCGACACGATGGCCGCGATTCACGCCGTCGATCCGGTGTCGGTCGGTCTCGGCGAACTCGGCCGACACGACGGTTACATCGCGCGTCAACTGAAGCGGTGGTACGGCCAGTGGAACGCTCAGAAGACCCGCGATCTGGCCGCCGTCGACCGCGTGCACGACGAACTACTCGCTCGTGTGCCCGAACAGGGCCCGGCGACGCTCGTTCACGGCGACTACCGGCTCGACAACTGCATGGTCGACCCGGCCGGCAACGTGATCGCGGTCCTCGACTGGGAGATCTGCACACTCGGTGACCCCATGGCCGACCTCGGACTGCTCATGGTCTACTGGACCGGCCCCGATGACGACCTGTCGTCGTGGACGAACGGCGCGTGCACCGCGCCCGGGTTCCTCAACCGAGCCGACCTCGCCGAGCGTTACGCGAAGGTGAGCGGTCGCGACACGAGTCAGCTCGACTTCTACGTCGCCTTCGCGTTCTGGAAACTCGCCTGCATTCTCGAGGGCGTGTACGCGCGCTACTTGGGTGGCGCTCTCGGCCAGCGCGATCCAGCCGAACTCGAACCGTTCAATCAACAGGTGATCGGAGCGGCGGCCCGAGCCGAACAACTTCTGGACGAGCTGCGATGACCACGCCCTTCGCCGACGTCCAGTTGCACGGCGAACTGCCGACGCTCGTCGACCCGATTCTCATCGTCTCGCTGAAGGGCTGGATCGACGCCGCCGAGGCCGCCGACGAAGCGATGTCGGCCATCGAGGGCCAGATCGATCCGCTGCCGGTCGCCTCGTTCGACACCGACGTGTTCATCGACTACCGCGCGCGTCGACCAACGATGGAGATTCGCGATGGCCGCAACACCAACATCGACTGGCCGTCGATCGACCTCTACACCGGTCGCGATGCCAACGGGCGCGACGTCCTCATCCTCACCGGCCACGAACCCGACTCGGCCTGGAATCGTTTCTCGGCCGCGGTCCGCGAACTGTGCGTACGCCTGAACGTGAAGATGATGGTGGGTCTGGGCGCCTACCCGTTCCCGACTCCGCACACGCGTCCCAGTCGCCTGTCGTGCACCACGCCATCGCCCGAACTGCTCCAGCGGACCGCGTTCTTGCGCACGTCGGTCGACGTACCAGCCGGGATGACCGCGGTTCTCGAACACGTCCTTCACCACGCCGGAATCCCGTCGATCACGTTGTGGTCGCAGGTGCCGCAGTACATCCCGGCGATGAGTTATCCGGGTGCCGCGGTGGCCTTGCTCGACGGCATCACCCATGTCGCCGGACTCCAGTTCGACCGCCGCGCACTCGAGCACGAGGCCATCATCCAGCGCGATCGCCTCGACCGCCTGGTGTCCCGCAACGACGAGCACCGCGAGATGGTGGCCAAACTCGAGTCCGCCTACGACGCGACGTTGCAACCGACTCTCCCCCTCGAACCGCAGCCCGCGGCCATCAGCGAGTCCGACATTCCCTCGCCCGAGGAATTGGCCGCCGAACTCGAAGCCTTCCTGCGCAACACGAACCCCGAGATCTGATCGATTCGGCTCCGACGAGCCGATCTCACTACGGTCGGGTTCGAATCGAGCCGAGGAGAGAGTCATGAAGGTCGACGGAGGCATCAGCGCCAATCTGCAAGAGACCATCGCCAGTGCGAAGGACGTGGAAGCAGCGGGCTACTCGGGCGCATGGACGGCCGAGACCAGCCACGACCCGTTCCT
>CAYNKE010000093.1:0-7236 GCA_964397715.1 uncultured Bifidobacterium sp.
CGATGTTCGATGCCGTGTTCGCGCGGGCGATCGCGCTCGCGGGCTGACGGATCAGCGCTCGAGTGCTTGCTTGACGGCGAAGGCGGCCTGAGCGATCGCGTGCCCGCCGTCGTCGCAGAAGGCACTCATGGAGAAAAAGCCGTGAATCTGACCGTAATAACGGGTGAGCGAGCAGTGCACACCGTTGTCCACCAGCCGCAGCGCGTACTCCTCGCCTTCGTCACGCAACGGGTCGTATTCGGCAGTGATCACGATGGCGGGCGGTGACGATGCGAGCGACGAGTCGGACGCGCACAGTGGCGACACGCGTGGATCGTCGGGCGATCCCTGTCCGCCGCTCAAGTAGTGATCGCAGAACCACTTCATTCCAGCCGCGGTGAGTCGGTAGCCCTCGCCATTGTCGATGTAACTCTGCGAGCCACGACGAGCATCGGTGACTGGATAGATCAGCATCTGGAACTTGAGCGGAACCGGCTGCAGTTGTGCCACGACGGCCGCCAGATTCCCTCCGGCCGAGTCACCGCCCACCGCGAGACGTGACGCATCGATGCCGAGTGATGCCGCGTTGGTGTGCGCCCAGCGCAGAGCGTTGACACAGTCCATGAGAGGAGCCGGGAACGGATGCTCCGGAGCGAGTCGGTAGTCGACGCTCAACACCGCGTGACCCATCTGGTTGGCCAACTTGCGACACACGTCGTCGTGGCTGTCGATGTTTCCGAACACCCAACCGCCACCGTGGTAGTAGACGAGGAGGCCGAGATCGCGACGATCGTTCGGGCGGTAGAGCCGAACCGGTACACCATCGGCGTCGAGATCTCTCATCTCGTGGATGGGCTCCTTGGAGGGAACCGTCATGGCGTTGAAGCCGGCGCGCGCCTTGGCCGCTTCTTGCGTCTCGAGCGGTGGCGCACCGAGCGCCTCCATGGCGGCGAGAAGAGCCGCGGACTGCGGATGCAGCGGCATGTCAGTGAGCGGCCGGCGCCGACCCGTCGGCCTTCTTCTTCGGCGGCGGAACACCGACCGAAGGCGCCTTGTCGGCCCACTCGGGCCAGCGGCGGCGACTCACGATGCTGAGCGTGCGCAGCAACTTCATGGCCACCTCGTCCTCTTGGGCCGGACGGGCTTCGATGACGCCGTCCTTGATCATGCGGTTGATCACTTCTTCACCGAGTTCGGTGCGCACGATCGTGAGTGTCCAGTCGTTGTCCTTGCCGATTCCACCGGTGGCGATGTCGGAGTGCTCGGCCGCGAAGTCGGGGCAGCTCTTGCAACCCGAGCGGGTCCATTGGTGGCATTCCTTCAAGTCGATCTCGTGGTACGAGCCGTCCTTCATCCAGATCTGGAAGACGCCCTTGATGTTCATCTTGACCATGTCCTGCTTCTTCAAGCCGTACTTGGCCTCGAACAACTCGGGGAAGATCGCGTCGTCGAACGTCTTCGAGCAGAGAAGACCGATGTTGAACAAGAAGGGCTTGGAGACCTTGCCGGCCTTGCGGTCCCACATGACCGGCGGCGACGAGGTCTGGCAGCCCATGCCCACCAGAGCGAGCTTGCTCAGGCCCTGTTCCTTGGCATCGCGCAACGCGAGGGGGTTGGCGCAGTAGGTGTAGCGCGAACCAGCGGTGTCGAGAACGTCCTGCTTCGTCTTGGCGAGAACCGGCTTGGCTTTCCACGCGTCATCGGGTTCGACGCCACTCACGAGCGCGGCCTCGATGTAGTTGTTCTCGAGGAGCCAGATGAGCATCGCCGACACGAAGCCACCGTCCTGACCCTTCTCGTGGGCCGTCTTGTCGGAGGCGCGGGTGAGGAGCAACTGTCGCCAGATGCCGGCCATCTCGTCGGGTTCGCGAACGCGGCCGAACAAGTGCATGTCGGCGGCCGGCTCCCACGCGCGGAATCGCGGGCAGGCGCGGGTGCACGTGGTGCATCCCTTCTCGCCGTGGAGACAGTTGGACTCGCCGAGTTCTTCTTCGAGATGGAACGGCTTGTACTTGCCCTCTTCGTGCTCGTAGCCGATCACGTCGTGCGGGCAGGTGACCACGCAACCGGCGCAGCCGGTGCACAGTCCGGTGGTGATGACCTCTTCGTAGAGCTCTTTCCACTGCGCGGTCCAGCGTTCGGCCTTGGGAGTGGACTCGGTCATCGTCATGAGGATCAATCTACGCTTGGGTCCGGCCCACCGGCCCAGCCGGGGCCCGGAGAGGGGATCAGGCGTGGGGATCATCGGCGAGAGAGTGCTGCGAACCGAGGACCCCGACCTGTTGACCGGCAAGGGCACCTACGTCGACAACCTCGTTCTGCCCGGCGCGGTCCACGTGGTGTACGCACGGTCCACGGTGGCCCACGCCCGCATCGTGTCGATCGACGTCGAGGAGGCGCGGGCCATGCCCGGAGTTCTCGGTGTGCACACTTTCGCCGACGTCGACGCCGATGGGTACGGACTGGTTCCGATCGACCATCCCCTGTTGCCCACGCAGATTCGTCGCCCGGTGTTGGCGTCCGATGTGGTGCGTTATGTGGGCGAGCCGATCGTCGCAGTGGTCGCCGAGACCCGCACACAGGCGGTTGACGCGGTCGAGCGAGTGGTCGTCGACTACGACCCACTACCCGTTGTCGTCAGCATGGAAGACGCCAAGACCGATGCTGTCGTGTTGTTCCCCGACTTCGGCACCAACACGGTCGTGAACATCCCCACGAGCCGCACGGCCGATTTCTCCGCGTGCGATGTCGTCGTGGAAGCCCGCATCGTGAATCAACGACTCGCGCCGAGCCCCCTCGAATCGCGCGTCGCTGCGAGTCGATGGGAGGCGCCCGATGAAAACGGAGTTCGTCGACTCACGCACTGGCAGGCCTGTCAAGGTGCGCACACGGTGCGCGCACCGATCTGCGAGATGTACGGACTACCACCCGAGCAGGTCCGAGTGCTCGTTCCCGACGTCGGCGGCGGCTTCGGTGCCAAGGCGTTCAACTATCCCGAAGACATCTTGTTGCCGTGGTTGGCTCGTGTGCACGACCGACCGGTTCGCTACACCGAGACACGTACCGAGAGCATGAACGGCCTCGGGCACGGCCGCGCTCAGGTTCAGTACGCGAAGTTGGGCGGCACACACGATGGCCGACTGCTCGCGTACTCGCTCGACGTCGTCCAGGACTCCGGTGCGTGGCCGCGCTTCGGAGCGTTCCTGCCCGTCATGACGCGTCGCATGGCCACCGGCACGTACGACATTCCGAGTGTCGCGTTCACGGCCACATCGGTGCTCACGAACACCGTGCCGACCATCGCGTATCGCGGTGCCGGTCGGCCCGAAGCGGCCGCCGCCATCGAACGCGTTGTCGATCTCTTCGCGGCCGAAATCGGAATGGATCCGGCCGAGGTGCGTCGTCGCAACCTGATCGCCCCCGATCGCTTTCCCTTCAAGAACCCCCTTGGCACCACGTACGACAGCGGCCAGTACGAAGCGGCACTCGATCTCGTTCTCGATGCCGCCGACTACCCGGCGCTTCGCGCCGAACAGGCTCGCCGTCGGGCCGCTGGCGACTCGATCGCCCTGGGCATCGGGGTCTGCTCGTACGTCGAGATCACCGCGGCGTCGGCGGGAGGCGAGTACGGAGCTGTCACCGTGCACCACGACTCGGATGGTTCGGTGTGCGCGACGGTCGTCACTGGGACGTCGCCGTACGGGCAGGGCCACCGCACCGCGTGGGCGATGCTCGCCGCCGACCGTCTCGGACTTCCTCTCGACGCGATCACGGTTCTGCACGGCGACACCGACATCGTCCCGCACAGTGAAGTGACGGGTGGTTCGCGGTCTTTGCAGTTGGGCGGGACCAACGTGTGGCGTGCCGCCGGCACGGTTGCCGATCGCGCGCGTGACATCGCGGCTCGCTTGCTCGAAGCCGATACGGCCGATGTGGTCGTGTCCGACGGTGTGTTCCACGTTGCCGGTACCCCTGCGGTGTCGGTCACGTGGTCACAAGTCATCGAGAGCGCCGAACCCGAGCATTTGAGCGCGATCGGTGACTTCGCTCAGGCCGACGGTACGTTCCCGAGCGGCGCCCATCTTGCGGTGGTCGAAGTCGACACGGAGACCGGCAAGGTCGTTCTGCGGTCGCTCGTCGCCGTCGACGACGCCGGTCGCATCCTGAATCCACTCCTCGCCGAAGGTCAGGTACACGGTGGGCTGGTGCAAGGTGTCGCGCAGGCGCTGTTCGAAGAAGTCGTGTACGACGACGACGGCAATCCGCTCACCGGCAACTTCGCCGACTACGGCTTTCCGTCGGCCGCCGAGTTCCCGTCGTTCGTCACGGTGCATCTCGAGTCGCCGTCGCCACTCAACGATCTCGGGGCCAAGGGCATCGGGGAGAGCGGAACCATCGGCGCCACTCCAGCGGTTCAGAGTGCGGTGATCGATGCGCTCTCGCATCTCGGCATCCGCCACATCGATTTGCCGTTGTCGCCGCGGCGTGTCTGGGAAGCCATCACGGCTGCACGAGCGTGAGATCGTGAACCTACCGGCCTCGCTCGATCGATTCATCGACGAACTCGCGTCGTCGCGCGGTGTGATCGCCGTGACCATCGGAGGTTCGCGGGCGACCGGAACGGCCGACGAATCGAGCGACTGGGATCTCGGAGTGTTCTACCGCGGCGACATCGATCTGTCGGCGGTGGCGGCACGCGGTGAAGTGCACGCACCCGGTTCGTGGGGTCGTCTCATGAACGGGGGAGCCTGGCTGACCATTGACGGTGCAGCGGTGGACGTGATCTTGCGCGACGTCGACACCGTTACACATTGGTCGGCTGAGGCAGCCGCGGGTCGCTACGAGGTCGATCAGCTACTCGGGCACGTGGCCGGCTTTCCCACCTACACGCTCACCGCTGAGGTCGCGCTGTCGAACGTCGTGCGGGGAACGCTCTCGATCGACAGCACGTTCACCGATGCGCTCCGGGATACCACCATGTTCAGATGGGGCTTCCAGCGAGACTTCTCGTTCGAGTACGCGCACTCGCATGCCAATCGAGGAAACGCAGTCGGCGCGATCGGCAACGTGGCGAGGGCGGTGACCGAAGAGGCGCACCGGCGAATGTGCGCCGATCGCCGGTGGGTGCTGAACGAGAAGCGACTACTCGATGAGGCAGGACTTGGTTCGATGTCCGAACTCTTGGCCACACACGAGTTCGGTCGATCGCCCCGCGAGATGTGCGAGACGATCGACCGAATCAAAGACCTCGTGACGAACTGATCTCGACGACGTCCTAGACGGCGTCGGAGCCCTCTTCGCCGGTGCGGATGCGAACCAGACGGTCGACACTGGTGACCCAGATCTTGCCGTCGCCGATCTTGCCGGTGGAGGCCGCGGCCTTGATGGACGCGATCACCGAGTCGACGACGCTGTCCTCGACCACGATCTCGAAGCGGACCTTGGGCACGAAGTCGATCTTGTACTCGGCACCACGGTAGGTCTCGCTGTGTCCACCCTGACGGCCGAACCCGCGCACCTCGCTGACGGTCATGCCGGTGACACCAGCGGCCTTGAGCGCTTCCTTCACCTCGTCGAGTTTGAAGGGCTTGATGATGGCTGTGATGAGTTTCATCGTTGGTTCTCCCTATCAGTGGTAGGCCGACTCGGCGTGCTGGCTGTAGTCGAGTCCGTCGGCCTCGTCTTGCTGGCTGACGCGAACTCCGATGGTCTTCTTCAGCACCAACATGATGCCAAAGGTGATGATGAACGACCACACGATGGCGGCCAGGTTGGCGAGTGCCTGTTCTCCGAGCAGTCCGGCACCCCCGCCGTAGAAGATTCCTTCTTCGAACGAGCCGTCGAAGAATTCAGGATTGGCGAAGAATCCAATGAGAAGTGAGCCCACGAGTCCGCCGACGAAGTGGACGCCGACCACGTCGAGCGCGTCGTCGTAACCGGCCTTGCCCTTCAACTTCACTGCGTAGCAGCACACGAGTCCGGCGATTCCACCGATGGCGAGCGGGGCACCACCCGACACGTAACCAGCGGCCGGGGTGATGGCCACGAGCCCGGCCACGATTCCCGATGCGGCGCCGAGGTTGGTGGGCTTGCCGTCGCGCAGCCATTCGGTGACGACCCACACGAGGCCCGCGGCGGCAGCGGCGAGGAACGTGTTCATGAACGCCTGCGCGGCCTGACCCGTGGCAGCGAGCGACGAACCGGCGTTGAAGCCGAACCAGCCGAACCACAAGATTCCGGTACCGATCATGACGAGTGGCATCGAGTGCGGTGGATGACCTTCCTGCGGCCAACCCTTCCGCTTGCCGAGAACCAGTACGGCTGCCAGAGCAGCGATACCCGCGTTCACGTGGATGGCGGTGCCACCGGCGAAGTCGAGCGAGCCACGGTCACCGAGCCAGCCTCCGTACACCCACTTGAAGACCGGCACGTAGACGAGGAGTGACCACACCGGCACGAAGATCGCCCAGGCGGAGAACTTCATGCGGTCGGCCACGGCACCCGAGATGAGTGCGGGGGTGATGGCGGCGAACATTCCGAGGAACGCGATGGTGGCCAGTTGGCCGCCGTTGTCCTCGAGCACGCCGATGTCCTTCAAGAAGAACCAGTCGAAGTTGCCGATCCAGTTGCCACTTCCGCCCTGCGACAGCGAGTAGCCGAGCACCATCCAGACGACCGGGATGATCAAGACGCAATAGAAGTTCATCATCAGCATGTTGAGCACGTTCCGACTCCGGTCCATGCCGCCGTAGAAGAACGCGAGTCCCGGGGTCATGAACAGCACGAGGGCTGCCGACACCAGGACCCAGGTGAGGGATGCGGGTTCCACTGGTTTCCTTTCGTGTGAGGGGCGAAGGGAATTTCGTCGATCAATGTTTCGGGCCTGTTTCCAGAGTGTGCCGAGATGCGAAAACGACCGCCCGTAGGCGGTCGTTCTCATTTCGGCCCGGTGGCCCCCAACGGCCCGGTCGAAAACCCGGTTGGCGACGACTAGATGGCGTCGACGCCTTCTTCTCCCGTACGAATGCGGACGATGCGATCGACGCTGGTGATCCAGATCTTGCCGTCGCCGATCTTGCCGGTTGATGCCGCCGCCTTGATGGCGTCGACGGCCGTACCGACCGCCGCATCGTCGACCACGAGTTCGAGTCGCACCTTGGGCACGAAGTCGATCTTGTACTCGGCACCGCGGTAGGTCTCGCTGTGTCCGCCCTGGCGACCGAAGCCGCGCACTTCGCTGACGGTGATGCCTTGCAC
>CAYNKE010000094.1:0-7227 GCA_964397715.1 uncultured Bifidobacterium sp.
CGGAAAAACAAAAGGGCCGCTGGGATTCGGATCCCAGCGGCCTCGGTGCCTTCTCAGTCTGATCTTTCGATCTACGTGAGTGACTCCCCGAGCCGCTGGGGCGGACGCTTCGTGGTGAAGTACTTGTCGGCACAACCCACGGCGACCATGGCGGCGTGATTCGCGTTCATGGCCGGCATGACGAACGAATGCCACGAGAACGACGAAGAACCGGCCGAGCCGGTGAGCGTCGAAAGGGAGTGGGTCAAGGTCGTCATGAGCGTTTCCTAGGAAACCAGGTCGTGCGCCGGTCCGCAAACGAATTATCCGAAAAGACCGTCTCAACTGGGATTTCGCGGTGGCCGCGGACGGGCGTGACGGCGCTGACCTTCGGCCCACTCGTACCGTTCGGTCCCCCCAGTGACGGTGTAGCCGCGCTGTTCGAGCATCACCCGGGTGAGCGATTCGGCCTGCAAGGCAGCCTCTTCCGTGAAGAACGGCCCCTTCGGTCCGAGGTCGGGCCGCCAGGCCCCGAAGTACCGGTGGGCCTCCCGTGAATAGAGAATCCCCGACCCCTTGCGCGTGCCCGTTCGATGTTGTTCGACCCGTTCCACGGGCGACTTGGTGGTCTGGCCAACGTAGAAGTAGCCGGGGCACCCGGGCAGATGGCTGCGGTCGAGTTCGATCACGTAGATCTTCCAGGTGGTGGTGTCGCCGTTGACGGTGAACCCCCGCGCCATCAATCTCTCGATCACGTCGCGACAACGACGGTCGGCCCGCTTCTTGTCGACGGTGGAGCGAGTGCTCATCAGGTCGTAGCGGATCTCGCCGAACTCGCCGGGGCGTTGCGCCCGCTTCTTGTTCCAGCGTCGCTCGAGGTTCGGTCCGGGTTCGACGACTGTGACACCGACATGGAGGCGGGGGATCCCGCGATGACGACGGCCGAACGCGATGCTGGGATTGCCGTCGATCAGTTCGACGACTTCGATCCAGTAACGACGATCGGGCTTCTTCTCGTGTGTACGTGTATGTGTGCGCATGCGCACATTTTCTCAGCCACCGATTTCACGGCGGATGGCGACGTCAGGCTGTGGCGCGCAGGAAACGTCGCCCCGACACGAGTGCCGCGGTGTACAGCAGCAGGGCGACGAGGAGCAGATTGCGATAGCCGAGGACCAGAGCCGAGTACTCGAGGACACCGCCGACCATCGCACCGATGAGGTTCGCGGCGAACGCGGTCGTCGAACTACTGGTCGCGCGGAAGCGTTGCGCGAAGATCACATTGGCGACGAAGATCGGAGCGAAAGCGATCGCACAGGCTGCGAGCAGGCGAGGAACCAGAGGTAGTCCCAGCAGACTCGACTGTGGAATGAGCCAGCCCACAAGAATCGCCACACCGAGTAGGGCGTACGGAATCACCAAATTCTTCACCGTGAATCGCTGCGAAACGATCACGGCGAGGATGACCGACACCAACACTCCGGCGAAGACGAGTGCGTTGACGAACCAAGTGGTGCCGAAAAGCAGAGCGAACTGCACGACGTTCTTGGTCTCGAGCAACAAGAACGCCACCCCCATGAAGAACAAGTCGAGGTAATTCCGCATTCCACGCAGCGGCCCGCCGACCGCACGGACGAGAAGTAGCGACACGAGAAGGATCAGTCCGAGTGCGACGAGATAGAAGGTCGGGATCGACGGGGTCTTCAGGTAGGGGAACGGTCGGTCGTCGCCCACCGGATCGGGCGTCGACGACGTACGTGCCCACTGGTCGCTCGCCGGGCAGTCGACGCTGGCGGGATCACGACCGATGGTGAGCACGGCGAGCGCCGTGCCGTCGAGGTTGGTGACGCAAGGCGGGTGTCCGAACGCTTGCTCGAGCGTGGCCGCGTAGCGATCGACCAGCCACTGCTGGCGGTACAGGTTGTACATCGCGAAGACGCCGTCGCCGGTCAGATGGTCGTGGTACGCCTCGGCGGCTTCTTTGGTGAAGAGGTAGCTCTCGAGTCGAATCGAGGAGGCCCCTTGCACGAGCGTCAGCGAATCGGGCAGAGCCAGAAGGATGAGATTCCAATCCTTGTCGGCTCGTTCGAGATAAGCGCGGCCGTCGTCCACGTGGGTGTCGACGCGAGGGTCGTCGTACGGGCGGTTCGGGTGATTCTTCTTGGCGAGATCGAGAAGACGATGATCGATTTCGACCGCGTCCACGTGTTTCGCACCGTTCTCGAGGGCGACGGCGATGTCGTTGCCGCTACCGGCACCGATCACGAGCAAGTCGTCGAGTGGCGCGTCGGACGCGAGCCGGTCGTAGACCGTCTTGTAGACGGGCCAGTCGGTGGCCTTGGTCTGGAACCAATGCGGTACGCCGTTCACCAGTACCTGGGCTCCGTCGTCGTTGATGCCGTAACTGGCCTTGTAGTAAGGCGTCCACAACACGTTGTCTTCGCGGGACTCGATGCCGAGGGTCGCGAGAAGGATCAGGAGCGGGATACCGACCAGGGCCGAGTCGCGCAGACTTCGGGGTCGAATGGTCCCGAGCAGGACGACGGCGGCAATGAGGGACCACACGATGGGTGGAGTACCGAGGAACGACAAGGTGGTGAAGCCGACGATTCCGACGAGCGATCCGATGAGGTCGAACTTGTAGGCGTCGAGGGCCTGGAGTTGCCGGAAGGTGTGAGCGATGCCGTTACCGATACAGGCGAGCACCACGGCGACGGCGAGAAAAACCGCCGGAAGTGCCAACTCGCGCGGCGGACCCGACGGCTTGAGTTCGGCACCGAAGAAGATGAGGTCGCCGCCCGCCGACTTCACGGTGACGGGAACGTTGTGCACGAACACGATCAGAGCGCCGAGAGCGAGCGGTGTGAAGCGCAGAAGTTCGATGCGGCTCCGATCGGCCCACAGGAATCCGAGACCGATGCCGAGGAAACTGCCCAACAGAACAATGTTCGAGAAGTACGCGAGATAGAGGACGTTTCCGCCGAGCCAACGAATGAGTGCCAACTCGACGAAGAGCATCAAGAAACAGAGTGCGACGAGGCGGATCCGCAACTGACGGGGAGAAGTCACGGAGACGAAGGTACTGGATGCACTCGTCCGAGTCTGAGTTCAGTTGGTGATGTCTCGTCGTGCAAAGGCTCGCGCAGCGAGGGCGAACATCGACCCGGCCAGCACCGTGGTGGCCACGGTGCCCGTCAGGCTGATCCCGTCGGTGATCGGCTGACTCCCGAGAGTCCACTGCCACGGATTGGCCCAGGAGGATCGATCGAAGATCGAAACGAGTGGGGCGAGGCTGTAGACGATGAAGAGACCGATCACGAGCGACAGTGTGATTCCGAGGGCGACCGCTCTACGACCGGAGATTGCTCCGATCATCGCGGCGAGGCTGGCTCCGAGAACTCCGAGGAGGAGAACCGCCGAGGCCGCCGATGCCAGATTTGCGAGCCCGATCTTCATGTCGAGCGACGTCGAGCCGATCGTGAGCGACAGCCAGAAGATCAGCGTTGCCCCGACGAGCACGAGGAGAACCGCGGCCAATCGCGCAACGAAGTAGTCGACACGGCTGATGGGCAGACCGAGGATCACGTCGGCGGTGTGGTTCTCCTCGTCCTCGGTCGTGAGCCGTGAACCCCATCCGGCACCGAGCCCGACGAAGACGAGCGGAATGATGAAGGTCATCAGTTCCGTCGACAGATAGCCGGCGGGAGTCGTGTAATCCTCCATCCGGAAGATCTCCTTGAACGCCTCAGGGAACGACTCGGTGGCTTGCTGCCAGTCGGCCGTCGAGTCGCGGACCGTTGGATACACCGACATCTGAACGGCCACGATGGCAATGAGTCCACTGATCCAGCCGATCGTGCCGCGCAGGCGATCGTGGAGAGTTCGTCGGACGAGAGCCTCAAGCACTTGATCCACCTCGAGTCACCGCCATGAACACGTCCTCGAGGCTCGGTTCGTGCGACGTGACCGCCACGACGTCGAGTTGAACCACCGCGGCGAGAAGTGGCCTCTCCGAGCCGACGATCGTGCAGGAAACACGACGGTCGGCGGCGCGAATCGACGTGACGCCTTCGACCGCCGAGAGAGCGGAGACATCGATCGGAGTGGAGAATTCGAACTCGAGAGAACGTTCGATTCGGGACCGGAGATCCGACATCGATTCGAGGAGTCGCAGGCGGCCCGAGTCGAGGATGGCGACTCGATCAGCGACCACTTCCACTTCGGCCATCACGTGTGACGAGAGCAAGAGCGCCGTTCCTCGATTCCGCATGTCGGTGATCAGCGCTTCGAACTGCTTCTGCACGATCGGGTCGAGCCCCGATGTCGGCTCGTCGAGGATGAGCACGGTCGGTCGATGCATCACGGCCTGGACGACGCCCACCTTCTGCTTGTTGCCTTTGGACAGGCTCGCGATCGATGCGTTGAGGTCGAGGTCGAAGCGATCGGCGAGTTCGACGATGCTCGAGGTCAGGTCGAGTCGTCGCAGGGCCGCCACGTGGAGCAGATACTCGCGAACCGTCATCCTCGTGAGGAGTTCGAGTCGCCCGGGCACGTAGCCCACCTGCTCGCGAACCGCTGGACTTCTGTTCACGGGTCGGCCAAGAATCCTGGCGTCGCCGCTCGACGGCCGAATGAGACCCATCAGTGTTCGGATGACGGTGGTCTTGCCCGAACCGTTCGGCCCGAGGAATCCGAGAATCTCGCCCCGATCGACCGTGAACGAGATGTCCTCGACTCCGCGATGCGAGCCGTAGTGCTTGGTCAATCGTTCGACGGAGACTGCCGGCTCGCCTGCCACGACCGGAACGTACTGATACTTGGTCGAGTCTCGACCGCAGCCTCAGCTCAAGCGAACAGAGATGAGATCTCCGAGTACAAAGGTATGCCCATCACGAGATTGAACGGGAAGGTCACTCCGATCGCGGCTCCCAGGCTCACACCGAGGTCGGCCTCGGGAAGTGCGACTCTGACCGCAGCCGGTGCGGCGATGTAGGACGCGCTGGCGGCCATGGCGCCGAGCACCATCGCGCCACCTTCCGACAGACCAGCGATCGAGCCAGCGATGACGCCCACGGTTCCAAAGACGATCGGCAGAAAGATCGCGAGTGCGATCAGGCGGACACCCGCCTTGCGAACGAACTCGAATCTCTGGGCGGCGAGCGAACCCAGGTCGAGGAGGAAGAGGCAGAGCACACCGGGGAAGAGAGTCACGAAGAACGGTTCGACCGCGTCGCGGCCCGAGTCGGAGGCGATGGCGCCGATGACGAGTCCGCCGATCAAGAGCAGAATGCTCTTGCCAGTGAGGACCTCGTGAACGGCCTCTTTGAAGCCGGACGAGTTCTGGCGGCGATTCGCAATCACGAGGGCAATGACGATTCCGGGGATCTCGAGGATGGCGACGAGTGCCGGAAGGAAGCCCTCTCCGAGTGTTCCGGCCGATTTCGCGAAGCCCTCGGCGGCGGTGAACGTGACGGCGGAGACCGATCCGAAGTGGGCCGCGAGCGATGCGGCGTCCACCACCTGCAGACGCGCGAAGCGACGGGCGGCCACGAAAGTCACGGCCGGCGTGACGCAGCCGATCACGAGGGTGGCCAGGATCGGGCCGGCCATGTCGCCGAATTCGGCCTCCTGGAGACGCAACCCACCCTTCACGCCGATGGCCAGCAGGAGATAGGTGGAGAGCAGGGTCGTGACGGGTTCGGGCAGGCGCAGGTTGCCTCGTACCGCGACGGCCAGGACGCCGAGGGCGAACGCCAGAACCGCAGGGGACGTGAGGTTGTTGGTGACCAGGTCGGCGACGGACATCGACGATACTTTATCTGACAATTGTTGCCGGAAACAAAGTGCGTAGAATTACTACGTCGTCCCTTTGAGCAGGTCTCCGACCGTCTTCTGCGACTCGAGAGGATGGCGCAGGCGAGCTGAGCGGTTGATCGTGTACGAGTTGCGCCGGCCGACTTTGGTGACCGAGATGATCCCAGCCTCTTCGAGATCGGAGAGGATTCCGTTGACGCGCCGTTCGGTGATGCCGACTCGGTCGGCCACTTCGCGCAGCCGCGCGTTCGGGTCGAGGGCCAGACACACCAGCACGTGAGCGTAATTGCTGAGAAAAGTCCAAGGTCCTTTGCCTGGCATGGGCTGAGAGTAACAGTCTGACCCCACGTGGAGTGGCCATTCATGTGTCGAAGTTCGAGTTCGCGCTCAGCGAGAATAAGTCTCATCATGAAGTTCAAAACGTGGGCGATCGCCATCGCCGTCCTGATCGGAACGAGTTGTTCGTCTGATTCGTCGTCATCCGATGCCATCGAGTCCACGACGGTGGTTTCGTCGTCGACGTTGGCCGCGACAACGACATCGATCGTGACGTCCACGACGATCTCCGATACGAATGATGCGGGGCGCGATGTTCCGAGCCCGGAGGTATCGACGGTGGCCGAGGTGCTCGCACTCGGGCGACCGGTCGTTCTTGCGCATGCGAGCGGGGAGGAATCTCATCCGCACAGTTCGATGTACGGATACATCACGTCGGCACGGCTCGGAGTCGACGTCCTCGACTTCGACGTTTGGCTCAGCAGTGACGGCGTGCTCGTCGTTCAGCACGACGCAACGACTGGACGCACCGCTGATCAAGATCTGGTGGTGTCCGATTCAACGTTCGAGCAATTGCACGCGCTCGACAACGCGTACTGGTTCACCGCGTCCTGCACCTGCACGGGTCAGCCTGACGCCGCGTATGTCTGGCGCGGAGTTCGCAGCGGGGCTGTCCCGCCGCCGGACGGCTTCACCCCTGAAGACTTCGCGATCCAGTCATTCGAGAACGTGCTCCACACGTTCCCCGGCTGGGTCCTCAACATCGAGATCAAGGGCAAGGCCCCCGACGCCTTCGCGGCGGCGGACGAACTCGCGCGTTTGCTCGCGGAGTACGAAGCGCTCGACCGCGCGGTGGTGACTTCGTTCGACGATGCGGTCGTCGATTACTTCCACCAGATCGCGCCGTCGGTGGCCATGACTCCGGGGCTGAACATGTCGACGGAGTTCGTGCTAGGTGGAGTTGTTCCGCCGGACTGGGCGCACATCATGCAGGTTCCGCCGGTGTACGAGGGGCTGGAGGTGTTCACGCCCGCGTATGTCGCGGCGGCGAAGGCCGCTGGACTCGTGACATGGGTGTGGCCGAACGGTGGCGAGAGCTACGAGTTGTATCGGCAGTTGCTCGAGCTCGGAGCCGACGGGATCAACGCCGCGAAACCT
>CAYNKE010000095.1:0-7157 GCA_964397715.1 uncultured Bifidobacterium sp.
GCTGACTCAGGCCGACACGTCGGCGTGATGCGCTGCGACCAGAGTGGGATACGAACGCTTGTAATAGTTCCAGAGTTGCTCGCCGAACAGGCCGGCTGACGAACTCGTCGTACCCGACGCCCCGGTCAGGAGTTCCTCGCGTTTGGCCATGAAGCCGGCGTCGCGGTGACGAGGGCTGGCCGCCACTGCATCGGCGAACTGCTGGTGGAGATCGAGGGGCGCGAGACTCGCGCGCAGATCGGGCCCGTGAAAGTAGGCCGAGGAGAACCTCGGCTCGCTCGCGATCACCCGATGGGTCGTGGCTACGAGGTAGTTCCCGGTCATGGACTGGAGCATCTCGCCCAGGTTGACCACGATCGCGTCGTCGCGCGGTGGGACGTCGACCCAGTGGCCGTCGGGATTGAGTGCCTGCAGTCCGCCCACGCCGTGCTGGAGGAGGAGCGTGATGAAACCTGCGTCGTGATGTCCGTTCACACCAGCCTCGCCGGGTGGCGTGGGTGGATACGAGATCAACTTCACCAGCGAGTACGGACGCTCGCCGAATCGGTCACGAAAAGTCGTCGGTGGGAGTCCGAGTCCGCGTGCGAGAACGGCCATCAGTTCGTCGGCCAGAGCGCCCATGCGACCGAAGAATTCGAGGACGGTGTCGCGAAATCCCGGGAGTTCGTCGTCGGGGAGCCATTGGTTGGGGCCGTCGATCCGCAGGAAGGCGGGAAGTGCTCCCGGCTCGTACGGGGAATTCTCGGTGGAGAGATCGAGTTGCTCGCGGTGGTCGACGCGATTGTCGGTCAGTTCGGATCCGATGTCCTCCCACCCGCGGAAGAACGGGGAGCGATGCTTGGCGATTCGCTCCTTGGTCTCGTGAGGCAGAGCGAAGAAGGCGCGGAGGAGTTCGAAGTATCGATCGAGGAACTGTCGGTCGATGCCGTGATCGACGAGAGTGAAGAAGCCGACTTCGTGACAGATTCGGACCAAGTCGCGGGCGGCGCGATCGGCGTCGCCTTCGCGCCATGACGAAGCGCTGACCTGAGGGATCTCCGTGAAGGCCCGCATGGCCTCAGAGTAACGTTCGACCAGGGGGTTCGAATGGGGTCGATGTCGGGGAAGAAGGAAACCATTGCCGAGCAGAGACCCCGTCGGTCGTGGCTGCTGGCCGTCGTTCTCGTCGCGGTGACATCGTGCGGTGGAGGTTCCGAAGGGGGAGTCGACACGATGCCGGAGCCGGTCGCCGAAACCAGTTCGGCGGCAACGACCGAAACATCGGTGGCCTCGACGTCGGCGGTCGCATCTGCTGAACCCAGCGATCCATTCGACTTGTCCACGTTCGGTGGAAGGATCGCCATTCAGGGTCTGAAATGCGCCGAAGAAGTCGACATGGCAGGAATCGAAGCGCAACTCGACGGGACTGAGGACCTGGACCAAATCATGTCAGTCATCGGTGGCTTCACCGACCTGAACGTGGTCATGCAGATCTGCGTGATGGATCCCGACGGGTCGAACTTGACGGTGGTCTCGGACGCGAGCACTGAAGCCGAGTCACCCGGTTGGTCATACGACGGTTCGACGTTGATGTTTCGTTCGGACTTCACCTGGTTCGTTACTGATGCTTCGGGATCGAATATTCGGCCATGGGACGACCCCACCCGTCTCTTGTGGCGCATGTCGCCCGATGACACGCAATACGTGAACCAATCCGTTCACGAGATGCCCGTCTACGTGACCCCCGTCGGCGAAGAGAGAGAAGGTCCGGGCCGGCGCGCAGTCATCGACGACGACTACTGCTGTAGTACTTTCCGCTGGTCGCCCGACGGGAAGTTCCTCCTCTTCTACAAGGGACTCGACACATGCTCGTCCCTCTGGAAAGTCGAAGTCGCGACGAGGTTGCAGACTCCACTGACTGGCCCCGGATCGCCGAATGAAGGCTCAGGATTCTGCGCCGAATTCGACTCGGCTCGTTGGTCACCGGATGGCTCGACCATCCTGGTGATGGACTACGAAGGGCTCGGGCCAGATTCACGTCCGTACTTGATCGACCCCGATGGCTCCAACTTCAGACCAGTTCTCGCCGAAGATCCATTCGACGACCCGGAATGGATGGCCGGTGCGGCCGTGTGGTCGCCCGATGGTCGGGCGGTGCTGATGAACATCATCTCGGTCCCGGGGATGGTGAAGCAGGCGCCCACGTTGTTCGTCGTTCCGGTTGCCGCGCCACGTCTGATCCCGGTCCCGTTTCCGATGACTGCCGTGGTCGTCGATTTGGCGTGGGCTCCCGACGCGCCGACGCTCAATCCTCTGCCCGACGAGGACATGGACGCGGTCTGAGGTCACGAGCGCTTCGCGCTGGAGCGGGTGACGGGATCCGTCGCTGCGCTCCTCCCGATTCGAAGGACCGCACGAGCGCTTCGCGCTGGAGCGGGTGACGGGATCCGTCGCTGCGCTCCTCCCGATTCGAAGGACCGCACGAGCGCTTCGCGCTGGAGCGGGTGACGGGAATCGAACCCGCATAGCCAGCTTGGAAGGCTGGAACTCTAGCCATTGAGCTACACCCGCGAAGGAGGCTCATGTTAGCGGTCGTCAGTAGCGGTTGACCGTGGCTCGGAACTTGCTCATGAGGTGCGGTCCGGCGGCGATGGGAGTGTGACGGGGAGGCTCGTCGGCTTCGCGGCACGTGGGGAGGCACTCGATCACTGCGTCCCAGTTGGCGTTGTGGAAGAAGGCGATCGACTGGCGACGGCCCGCGGGGACGGTCACACGGTGGAGAGTCGAGCGCCACCGGTCGTTGGTCCAGCGTTCCATCGCATCGCCGAGATTCACGACGAGCGCGCCGCGCGGAGGGTCGACGTCGACCCATTCGTCGTCGGCTCGGCGCACTTGGAGTCCGGGTTGGTCGGGATCGGTCTCGAGGATCGTGAGAGTTCCGTAGTCGGTGTGGGCGCTCGCGCCCCACTGGCCCGCGCCGATCGCAACCGAGGTGTCGTCGACACCTGGATAGTCGAGGGCCCGCATCGCACTCGTGTGCCGGTCGATCGATGCGTCGAACCAATCAGGTGGAAGGTCGAGGGCCACGGCCATCAACGACAGCAACCGCGAAGCGAGCGAACTCAGTTCGAGGTATCGCGCGGTCCACGACGTTCGGAGAGCCGGTAGTTCGCTCGGCCACAGATTGGGCGACCACGCGAACTCCTCGTCGGGATCGGTCAGAGCGTGTCTCGGAGCCGTGACTGGTCCGATCGCGAACGAGTGCTTGCGATCCGGGGGAGCGGCATCGCCGAGCGAGCGAGCCAGGGTCTCGCCCGACAGCGGCGAGTAACCGTACGGATACCCCGGGTACGGCATCGCCACGCTCAGGCGGACCTCGAGGGGAAGGTCGAAGAAGTCCCGTGCTGCACGCCACGATTGTTCGAGCACATCCGCGCTCACGCCGTGACCGATCACGGAGAAGAACCCGATGTCCTCACAGGCCCGAGCGATGTCAGTCGCGGCCGACGACGTGGAGAGATCGATCATCGGGATCCCGCTCACGGGTCAACCCTAGGTCGGGGGCTATCGTCGATCAGGCGTGTTGAAGCGACTGTTGATCGAGAAACTCCGGCCGTATCGCAAGGTCCTCGCCCTCGTCGTCGGGTTCCAGGCGGTACAGGCGGTGGCCGGCCTTCTCTTGCCGACACTCAACGCCGACATCATCAACAAGGGCGTCGCGGTCGGCGACACCGGGTACATCGGCCGGATGGGCGCGATCATGCTGGGGATCGCGTTCGTTCAGGTCGTGTTCTCGGTTCTCGCGGTGCGAGCCGGGGCTCGTACCGCGATGGCGTTCGGCCGCGATCTGCGCGCGGCGCTGTTCCACCAGGTCAACTCGTTCTCGGCCCGCGAACTGAATCGCTTCGGATCGCCGTCCCTGATCACGCGCATCACGAACGACGTCCAGCAGGTCCAGATGCTCGTTCTCATGACCTGCACGATGCTCCTCGCGGCCCCGTTCACCGCGGTGGCGGGCGTCGCCCTCGCCATCCACCAGGACGCCGGACTCGCCTGGATCATCGTGGTGGCCATTCCGATCGTGACTTTCTTGTTGGCCAACATCGTCATGCGTATGGTTCCAACATTTCGTTCGATGCAGGAGCGGATCGACCGCATCAACGAAATTCTCCGCGAGCAGTTGACCGGAATCCGCGTCGTGCGGGCGTTTGTCCGCGAGCCGGAGGAGACCGAGCGCTTTCGCGAAGCGAACTCGTCGCTCACGCAGACCGCGCTCAAGGGTGGTCGCCTCCAGGGTCTCATGTTCCCGACGGTCACGCTGGTCGTCAACGCGTCGTGCGTGGCCGTGGTGTGGTTCGGCGCGTACCGAATCGACGACGGATCGACGCGCATCGGCTCACTTCTCGCGTTCCTCACCTATCTCATTCAGATTCTGATGGCGGTCATGATGGCGACCTTCATGGCCGCGATGTGGCCGCGTGCATCGGTGAGCGCCGAGCGCATCGTCGAAGTTCTCGACACCGACACGTCGGTCGTCGTGTCGCCCACGGCTCGACGCTCGGTCAGTGAGACGGCGACCCTCGAGTTCCGCCACGTCGGTTTCAGCTATCCCGGTGCCGCCGAGCCGGTTCTGCGCGACGTGTCGTTCCGGATCGGGCCGGGTCAGACCCTGGCTGTCATCGGGAGCACCGGCTCGGGCAAGACCACTCTGGTCAACCTCGTTCCACGCCTCGTCGATGCCACGGTCGGCTCGGTGATCATCGACGGGGTCGACGTGCGCGATCTCGACCCCGAAGTCGTGTGGTCGCGAGTGGGCCTCGTTCCCCAGAAGGCCTTCCTCTTCTCGGGCACGATCGCGTCAAATCTGCGTTACGGCAAGGCCGATGCCACGGAAACTGAGATGTGGCAGGCCCTCGAGATCGCTCAGGCGGCTGACTTCGTGGCTCAGATGCCCGGAGGTCTCGACGCGCCGATCTCCCAAGGCGGGGCGAACGTCTCGGGTGGTCAGCGTCAGCGACTGTCGATCGCCCGCGCCTTGATCCGTCGTCCGGAGTTCTACGTTTTCGACGACGCTTTCTCGGCACTCGACCTCGCGACCGACGCGCGCTTGCGCGCGGCTCTCGCCCCCGTCACCCGCGACGCCGCGGTGATTCTGGTCGCCCAGCGCGTGTCGACGATTCGCCACGCCGACCAGATTCTGGTGCTCGAAGACGGCGACGTGATGGGTCTCGGCACACACGAGCAACTGGTCGCGTCGTGCGCGACGTACCAGGAGATCGTGCAGTCCCAGCACGCGCTGGAGGAAGTGTCATGAATCAGCAGCGCGGTGCGACGGTCTCCGAGATGCGGACCGGGCGTTTTCACAGCGTCGGTATTCCGACCGAGAAGTCGAAGGACTTCGGCGCGACGGCCCGCCGTCTGGCGGGTCGGCTCGGTCGCGACGGCGCCGTCGTCGTTCTGATCATGGTCCTCGCGGTGGCCAGCGTGGCGCTCGTCGTGACCGGCCCGCGGGTCCTCGGTCACGCCACCGACATCGTTTTCAAGGGTCTTTTCAGCGGCGGAATCGACTTCGGACGACTGCACCGAACTCTCGGTCTCGCGGTCGGGGTGTACGTCGGGTCGTACCTGTTGGGCTACCTCCAAGCGTTCCTTCTCGCCGGCGTGGTCCAGCGCACGATGTTCCGTCTTCGCCGCGACGTCGAAGCCAAGATTCATGCCCTTCCCCTGTCGTACGTCGACCAGAAGTCGCGCGGCGATCTCTTGAGTCGGGTCACCAACGACATCGACAACATCTCGCAGAGCCTTCAGCAGTCCCTGAGCCAGTTGCTCACGTCGCTGCTCACCATCATCGGGGTGCTGGCGATGATGTTCGACGTCTCGGTGCTTCTCGCGCTGATCGCCTTGGCCGTGATCCCGATCTCACTGCTCATCACCAAGGGCATCGCCAAGCGGTCGCGAGCGCGATTCATCGCCCAGTGGTCGAAGACCGGCCAAGTGAACGGTCTGGTCGAGGAGACGTTCACTGGCCACTCGATCGTCAAGGCCTTCGGCCGGCAGTCGGAGGTCGAGGAGCGGTTCGCGGCGATGAACGACGAACTGTTCGAGGCGGCCGACGGAGCGCAATTCATGTCGGGCTCCATCCAGCCGGTGATGATGTTCCTCGGCAACTTGAACTACGTCGCGATCGCCGTGATCGGCGGTATCCGCGTCACCTCGGGAGCACTGACTCTCGGCGACATTCAGGCCTTCGCTCAGTACTCGCGTCAGTTCACCGTCCCGCTCACGACCACGGCTTCGATGTTCAACGTGCTCCAGTCCGGTGTGGCGTCGGCCGAGCGAGTCTTCGAACTGCTCGACGCCACAGAACAGACACCCGACGTCGGCGAGACACCGACCCAACCCACGCGCGGCAACGTGCGCTTCGAGAACGTCTCGTTCTCGTACTCAGCGGATCGCCCGCTCATCACGGACCTGTCGTTCGAGGCCCGTCCCGGCGAGACCGTCGCAATCGTCGGACCCACTGGTGCGGGCAAGACGACGCTCGTCAACCTGCTGATGCGCTTCTACGAACTGGACGCCGGTCGAATCGTGCTCGACGGGCGCGACATCGCGTCGATCCCGCGGGCGGCCTTGCGCTCGCAGATCGGCATGGTGCTTCAGGACACCTGGCTCTTCAACGGAACCATTCGAGAGAACATCGCGTTCGGTAATCCGCAGGCGACCGAAGCGGAAATCCTGGCCGCCGCCAAGGCCACGTACGTCGACCGATTCGTCCACTCGCTACCTGACGGCTACGACACCGTTCTCGACGGTGAAGGGGCCGCCGTGAGCGCCGGAGAGAAGCAGTTGCTCACCATCGCCCGGGCCTTCCTCGCCGACCCGGCGATCCTCGTCCTCGACGAAGCGACGAGTTCGGTCGACACACGCACCGAGGTGCTCATTCAGAAGGCGATGTCCGCGCTGCGGCGCGAGCGCACGAGTTTCGTGATCGCGCACCGATTGTCGACCATTCGCGATGCCACCGTGATTCTGGTGATGGAGAACGGGTCCATCGTCGAGACTGGATCGCACGACGACCTGCTTCGCGCCCGCGGGGCGTACTACCGGCTTTACCAGTCGCAGTTCAGCGGAGCGATCACCGAGACCGCCTGATGGTCAGCCGAGCAG
This sequence comes from uncultured Bifidobacterium sp., assembly GCA_964397715.1. Taxonomy (GTDB): domain Bacteria; phylum Actinomycetota; class Acidimicrobiia; order Acidimicrobiales; family Ilumatobacteraceae; genus Casp-actino8. The sequence goes on from CAYNKE010000095.1 coordinate 7,147, forward strand.
CTGCTCGATCG
>CAYNKE010000096.1:0-7143 GCA_964397715.1 uncultured Bifidobacterium sp.
GCCGTCCATTTCGCCGAGCATCTGGTGGAGGGTCTGCTCGCGCTCGTCGTGGCCGCCGCCGAGGCCGGCGCCGCGCTTGCGTCCGATCGAGTCGATTTCGTCGATGAAGATGATCGCGCGACCCATCTTGCGTGCCTGCTGGAAGAGATCGCGAACACGACTGGCGCCGACGCCCACGAACATCTCCATGAAGTCGGATCCGGTGACCGAAAGAAACCCGACTCCGGCCTCACCGGCCACCGCGCGCGCGAAGAGGGTCTTGCCGGTGCCAGGAGGCCCGACGAGAAGGATGCCCTTCGGAACGCGCGCACCGATCTCCTTGAAGCGCTCCGGCATGCGCAGGAAGTCGACGACTTCCTTGATCTCGGTCTTGACGCCTTCGTATCCGGCGACGTCGGCGAAAGTCGTGGACGGGCGATCGGTCGTGTAGGCCTTGGCCCGACTCCGGCCGATCGACATGACGTTGCCCATCTGTCCCGACGCGCGCCGGTTCATCCAGACGAGGAAGCCGATGATCAGCACGAAGGGCAGGAGCAGCGGGATGAGGCTGACGAGCCAGTTGGACTGCGGCGTGTTGGGCTTGAAGTCGACGCCCTTGGTGCGCAGGAGTTCGCGATCGACTTCGTTCGGGAATCCCGGCGGAGCGGTCGTGGAGAACTCTCCACCGTCGACGAACGTTCCGGTGATGCCCAGGGTCGTGTTGTTGAGTTTGACCTCGTCGACGCGACCGGCCTCGACCTGGGTCACGAACTCTTCGAAGCCGATCTTCTCGCGGTTCGGGCCGGGGAGGAACTGTGGTCCGAAGATGAGGAGCAACACGATGACGAGGAGGACCCACGGCGACCACTTGGGCATCGCCGGACGACCCGATCGGCCATCGGACTTGTTGTCGGGACGTCCATCGGACTTGTTGGACGACTTGAACGGACGCGGCCGGCGATCTCCGGACGGAGGAGGCGGGGGAGGAGGAGTCGGCTCGCTCATGGCCTCATGCTACGACCGTCTTTGCCGATATGCCGGGCCGATACGCCGGGTCGATACGCCGGGTCGATACGCCGTTCGGGTGCGGGCTCCGGGTCGCACTATCCACCCAGTCCCGCGGTGTCTCCCGTACCGTGTTCGCCATGCGTTCGGACAAGCGTTTGTGCACGAGAAACGGTTGCTGCGAAGAGGCTCGCGTTGCCTTGAGTTTTCAGTATGCGAATTCGGTGATCTGGGTCGACCATCTGAGTGACGAACGTCGCCCTCAGGTGTACGAGTTCTGCGACGTCCACTGGAATCGATTCGCCCCGCCCACCGGCTGGACGCTCGAGGACCGTCGCCGCACTCTCGTGTTGCCCTTCGTGCATCGCCTGGCCGGCTGACCGTCGTCGTGCGCCCGGTCACGAACGACGCCCGCTTCTCCGTGGGCGTCGCCCTGGGTGCGTGGGTTGCCGCGTACGTTGCCGCGCTCCCGCTGCAAGCACTCGTCATCGCCGGGTTCGGTCGCGGTGGCGACGATCCCGACACCTGGCCCACGTCGGTCACCGCGGTGTCGATCCTGTGTCTGTGGATCCCGTTCGTCGTCGGCCTGGTGATCGTCAGCCGTCGTTTCGGAGGTGCGTCGTTCGTCCGCGACTATCGGGTCGGTTTTCGGCCGGTCGATGTGCTCGGGGTGCCCCTCGGCCTCGCCGCCCAATTCGTCGTGCTGCCTCTTCTGTACTGGCCTCTCTCGACGTGGTTCCCCGGTGCCTTCGATTCCGACGACGTCGAGCGGCGGGCGACCGAACTCTGGGATCGGGCCTCCGGCATCTGGATCCTGGTACTCGTCCTGATCGTCGCGGTCGGGGCGCCACTCGTCGAGGAGTTCGTCTATCGCGGCCTGATCCTGCAATCACTCGAGGGGCGCTTCAACGACGTCGTCGCGCTGGTCGTGTCCGCGGCGTGGTTCGCCGCGATCCACCTTCAGCCGGTCGAATTGCCGGGCCTGTTCGTCGTGGGTCTCGTGTTCGGTGTGTGTTGGCAGCGATCGGGCCGGATCGCGATGCCCATCCTGGCCCACGTGGCCTTCAACGCCGCTGGCCTCTTCCTCGCCAGCCGCTGACCCTCGAGGAATGACAAGATTCGGGAATGAGAAGTTGGATCGCGTGACGGACGGTGTGACGGATCCCGTGATGGATGCCGTGACGGACGCCGTGACGGACGCATCCGTCGACGGCTCACCGCGCCCCGACGCTGTCGACGTCCTGCGGACCCGCTGGAATCCGTTCCGAGGTTGGAGTCGTGAGCGCCTCGTCGTGTTCTGGGTTCGTGTCGCTCTCGTGGGGACCTCGACGATCGTCGCCATCAAGGTGGTCCAGCCCTCGCTGATCTTTCGCGATTCCACGCCGACCGGCGGCGACATGGGAGCCCACGTGTGGGGCCCGGCGTACCTACGCGATCATCTGCTGCCGTTCAAGCTGAACGGTTGGTCGATGGACTGGTACTCGGGCTTCCCGATCTACCGCTTCTACATGGTCGTTCCGGCGCTGATGATCGTGCTGCTCGACGTGGTGCTGCCCTACGGGGTCGCGTTCAAGATCATCGCGGTCCTGGGCGTCGTCACGCTCCCGGTCTGCTGCTGGGTGTTCGGTCGGCTCGCGCGATTCGCGTATCCGATCCCGGAAGTCTTCGCGGTGGTCGGGCTCGTCTTCCTGCTCGACGAGAGTTACACGATCTACGGCGGCAACGTGGCGTCGACGATGGCCGGAGAGTTCTCGTTCTCGATCTCGTTGTCGTTCGCCATGCTCGCCTTCGGCTTCTTCGCCAACGGTCTGCAGACGGGCCGTCACCGTCTGAAAGCGGCGATCTTCATGGCTCTGGCGGTGCTGTGCCACGGCATCGTCGCGATCTACGTCGCGGTGGGTCTCGTGATCATGGCGCTGCTGTGGCTCGACCGGCAGCGGATCCGCTGGTTCGTGACGACGGCCGGACTCGGCGCGCTCTTGTCGGCGTTCTGGATCGTGCCGTTCCTCCTCAACCACGCCTACATGACCGACATGAAGTACAAGGGCGAACCCGGCAACGGCTCGTTCACGTCCTACTGGGGGATGTTCTTCGCACTGCCGCCGTTCTGGAACGTCTTCTTCTTGACGTTCGCCATCATCGGCTTCGTCGCGATGATCGTTCGCCGCCACACGGCCGGAGTCTGGATCGGAATCACGGGACTCGTTTTCACCGCGTTCGTCTACCTTTTCAACGACAGCCTTCCCGTGATCGGGCTCCTCTGGAACCCGCGCCTCCTCCCCATGTTGAACATGTGCCGCTACTTGCTGGCGGCGGTGGGCATCGTCGAGTTGGTTCACGCCTGCGTTCTGCTGTCGCACCACGAACGGCTGAGCCGCCGGCTGTCTCACGTTCGCATCGACGAAGACGAAAGGGCGCGACGTTCGCTCTTCCGGGCTCGCTCGCTCGCGGCGGTCGGCTGCGCGATCGCGACGCTCGTCGTCCTCGGTTTCCGCTTCCAGGTCCTGCCGGGCGGCAGCATCGTCGACAGCGGTGGGGGAGCCGAGTACGCGTGGGGTCCATTTCGCACCGAAGCGAGCGACAAGGGTTTCGTCGACGGCTGGGCGCGCTGGAACTTCGCGGGTTACGAAGGTCGCGCCGCCTACGGCGAGTACTACGGCGTGGTGCAGACGATGAAGACCATCGGCGAGGAACGCGGGTGTGGTCGCGCGCTCTGGGAGAACTACGGCGACAACGACAAGTACGGCACGACGATGGCGCTGATGCTCCTTCCGTTCTGGACCGACGGATGCATCGGATCGAGCGAGGGTTTGTTCTTCGAGGCCGCCGGAACGACGCCGTACCACTTCCTCGCCGCGGCGGCCATGTCGAAACAGAGCTCGAATCCGGTGCGCGAACTCCGCTACGTGAACAACGAGGCCACCGTCGGGATCGACTATCTGCGCGCTCTCGGAATCCGCTACTACCTCGCGGTCACCCCCGAGGCGCAACGCGAGGCGGCTGATCTCGTCGCGAACGACGGCGGCCTGACCGAGATCGCGGCGTCGGGTCCCTGGAAAGTTTTCCAGGTGTCCGAATCGGATGTCGTGACGCCTCTGACGGTGCAGCCGTTCGTCGTCAACGGCCGGGGCGGCGACCAGCGAGAGCGGTGGCTCGAGATCGGAACGAGTTGGTTGCAGAATCGGTCGGAGTGGCCGGCTCTGCCCGCGGCCGACGGCCCGGATTCGTGGCAGCGAACCGACGTACGGATCGACATGTCTCGTCGAGACGGTGAACCCGGCTCCGATTCGCGCAAAGTCGACATCGTCGTGCCGACCGACTCAATCGACGTGGTCGACCTTCCCGATGTCACCGTTTCGAACGTCCGCATCGGCGAGGACTCGGTCGACTTCGACGTCGATCGGGTCGGTGTGCCGGTCCTGGTGCGAGTGAGTTACTTCCCCAATTGGAAAGCGAGCGGTGCCGGAGGTCCGTACAGAGTCGCACCGAACATGATGGTCGTCATTCCGACCGATACCTCGGTGCATCTCCAGTTCCGCGCGAGTTGGGTCGATCGATTCGCCTACTTCCTCACACTGGTAGGTGTGGTCCTCGTCTTCGTCATTGCTCGTCGGAATCGACGTCGTCGCCTCGATTCGTCGATCGATTCGGCAATCGAATCCGAGTCAATCGTCGAGGTTGCTCCTGCTCAGGGACGTTTGTCGTCACCGGGTACAGAAACCCTCCCGACGTCCTGACGACCCCACCGCTAGCGTGACAGTTCGCTATGTCGTCCGCTGACGCACTCGATCCGATCGTCAAGGCGTACGACATTCGTGGCACGGTGCCCGACCAGCTGGACGCCGACGTCGCCCACGCGCTCGGTGTCGGTTTCGCGACCTTCACGCGTTCGTCGGTCGCGATCGTGGCACGAGACATGCGTCCCTCCGGCCCCGAACTGGCCGATGCCTTCGCGCGGGGGCTGATGGAGCACGGGGTCGACGTGATCGACATCGGTCTCGCCTCCACCGACCTGCTCTACTTCGCCGCCGGAAAGCTCGACGCTCCAGGCGCCATGTTCACCGCATCCCACAACCCGGCTCAGTACAACGGCATCAAGTTGTGCCTGTCGGGCGCTCGTCCCGTCGGAGTCGACACCGGCCTTCTCGAGATCAAGGAGATCGCTCGTGCGGTGCTCGCTGGTCGGGGTCCGGCACCTTCGGGCCGAGTCGGGCGCACGACCGAGCGTGATCTCCTTTCGGCTTTCGCCGACCACGTCGTGTCGTTCGTCGATCCGTCCTCGCTGCGACCGATGCGCGTCGTGGCCGACACCGCCAACGGCATGGGCGGGCTCGTGGTGCCGGCGGTCTTCGAGCGGCTGCCCCGTCTCGAACTCGAAGTGATGTACCCCGAACTCGACGGAACCTTCCCCAACCATCCCGCCGATCCGCTGCAATCGGCCAACCAGCGCGATCTGCAGGCGCGCGTCGTGGCCGGTGGCTTCGACGTCGGCCTCGCGTTCGACGGCGATGCCGATCGCGTGTTCGTGGTCGACGAACTGGGCCGCGGACTGTCCGGATCGACCACCACCGCGATTCTCGCCAGCCGGATGCTCGCCAAGAATCCCGGTTCGACGATCCTGCACAATCTCATCTGCAGTCGCGCCGTTCCCGAAGTGATCCGGGAGAACGGCGGAGTTCCCGTTCGCACGAAAGTCGGACACTCGTTCATCAAGCAGACCATGGCCGAAACTGGTGCGGTGTTCGGAGGCGAGCACTCGGCCCACTACTACTTCGCCGACAACTACCGCGCCGACAGCGGCCTCATCGCGACCATGCTCGTGCTCGAAGCGCTCTCGGCGTCGAACGACGTCCTGTCCGATCTCCGCAAGCCCTTCGAGCGCTACTCGTCGAGCGGCGAGATCAACACCCAGGTCGACGACACCTCGACCGTGATCGAGGCGGTGGCTGCTCACTACGGAAACCAGTCTCAGGATCGCCTCGACGGCCTGACGGTCGACTGCGGCCCGTGGTGGTTCAATCTGCGACCGTCCAACACCGAGCCCCTGTTGCGGCTCAACCTCGAAGCCCCTACCCGCGCCGAGTGCGACGAACACGTCGCCGAAGTGCTGGCCCTCATCACGGCCGTCTGATCTGATGGTCATCACTCGAAGGGAGTTCCCATGTCACTCGACCCCGATCTCGTGAGCGTTCTCGCGTGTCCGATCGATCACGGCCAGTTGTTCGTGTTCGACGACGAGAACTGCATCTACAACCCGCGCTTGAAGCGCCGGTTCGCCATCCGCGAGGGAATCGCCGTGATGCTCGTCGACGAGTCCGAAGTGGTGTCCGACGCCGAGCACGACCGCTTGGCCGGACGCATCGCCCGGGGCGAGGGTCGTCCCACGGGTCACGCCGCCGCCTGACCATCTCACGACGATCAGACACGCCGCCACCGGCGGTGATTACACTTCTGACGTCCTGAAGGGCTGATGAGAGCGGTGCCAGCAGGCCCCGGCCCGAGGTGACGTGGCCCGTCCGCGTCCCCGAACGACTCCATCGATCCATTCCCCCGAAAGAGGTTCACCCGTGTCACTCTCCACCCGCAAAGACTTCCGCGTCGCCGACGTCTCCATGGCGCCGTTCGGTCGCAAGGAAATACATCTCGCCGAACACGAGATGCCCGGTCTGCGCGCTCTGCGTAAAGAGTTCGGCACTTCGAAACCGCTCAAGGGCGCTCGAATCTCCGGTTCGCTGCACATGACGATCCAGACGGCTGTACTCATCGAAACGCTCGTCGAACTCGGCGCCGAGGTGCGCTGGGCGTCGTGCAACATTTTCTCCACCCAAGATCACGCGGCCGCCGCAGTGGTGGTGGGCCCGAACGGCACCGTCGACGACCCGCAGGGTGTCCCGGTGTTCGCGTGGAAGGGCGAGACGCTCGAGGAGTACTGGTGGTGCACCGAGCAGATGATGACGTGGCCGGATGGTGACGGTCCGAACATGATTCTCGACGACGGTGGCGATGCCACTCTGCTTCTTCACAAGGGTGTGGAGTACGAGAAGTCGGGCGAAGTTCCCGACCCAACCACGGCCTCGAACGCCGAACTGGCAATCGTGCTCGGATTGTTGCAGCGCGGCCTGAAGCAGGACCCCACCAAGTGGACGCGCATGGCCAAGG
>CAYNKE010000097.1:0-5010 GCA_964397715.1 uncultured Bifidobacterium sp.
ACCGAGTCGACCGTGGGCTTCATGCCGTGCGCCGGGGTGAACATGGTGCGCGCCAGTTCACGAGCGGCCCGCACGTCTCCACGTTCGACGTGGATCAAACAGGGGTTGGCACGAAGAAACGCTTCGACGATGCGAATGCCCTGCGACTCCATCTGCCACAGAAGATCGTCCGAGTAACTGAGGGCGTCGTCCCACTGGCCGTGAACGACCTGCAGCGTGCAGACCGACGTCTCGAGCAGAGCACTCAAACTCAGATTCGACCGCGCCGTATCAGTGGAGTCGACGCGATCGATCGCCGCCTGCACCGCCTCCATGTCCTCACGCGTGAGATGAACCATCGCAAGGAACGAATCCGTGGCGAACCGCACCGGCTCACTCGCCAGGGGACGAAGATCATCGAGGATTCTGATCCCCCTCTCGACCACATCGAAGCGATCGATCGTCGACGCATGGAACAAGTCATGAGCGAACGTGACAGTCTCCTGCGTGCCGATCGCCGGCTCGAAGTCGAGGAAGTGATCGCAACGACCCGGCTCCTGCGTCCCCAACTGGGCGCGGAAGTGCTCGTACTGTGCCTGCACACTCAAGGGCAATTCGACGACTTCGCCTTGACTTTCGATGAACGAAATAGCGCCATCGAGATCGCCGGAGATGTACAGGCTGTTCACCACGTCGCAGATCGTGCGGTCGCGCAGACGACCGGGTTCGAGCCCCGCCAGCGCCACCTCGGCTGCCTTCACCGTCTCGATCGGACGCGACGCTCGGAACAGCGCATGGGCGCGTTCGGCGGCCAACGTAGCGGCCTGTGGTGAACCGTCGGTCACCAGATTCGCGGCTCGCTCGAACCACGACGCCGCCACCAACGGTGCAACCGATGCGACGCGATGTCCAGCGTCCACGAGTATCGAGATCGCCCGTTGATCGCCACGCTCGGCGCTGGCTGCGACGTGAGCGGCGAGGTCCGAACTGTCGACATGCGCTCCGCGCTCTCGTTCGGCCATGAAGAATTCAGCGATCGATCGATGGAGCCGGCGCTGCTCGGCCGGACCGATGTCGTCATACAACGCATCACGCAACAGCGAGTGCGTGAACGTGAAACCACTTCGACCATCGTGGCGCAACAGGCCCGCCGACACCAGGCGATCGAAGCACTCGCGGACATGAGTCTCCGGAATTCCACTCACTGCAGCGATCGTGGCGAGTCGTGCGACTTCGATTCGACCGAACGCCGACAACACGCGAGCGACCTGAGTATCGACGCTTCCCACTTCGAAGAAGCGGTGGATCAGCGAAGTGTGCGAATGAGGAAGCCGCTCGCTGTTCACGAGGTGAGCCCGTGACGACGAACGACGAATCCGATCGCTCTGGATCAGGCTCCGCACGACTTCCGAGGTGAAGAATGGATTACCCCGCGAACTCTCGTACACGAACGATGTCAAATCGTCGTCGGGCATGGTGCCCAGAAGTTCGAGAACGACCGACCGTGTCTCTGACATGTCGAGCGCCGTGAGATCGATCACCACACCCTGATCGGCCCGCTCGAGAAATCCGATCACGTCCGGAACACGCGTCGAAACATACGCGCCATGTATGCGAGCCGTGCCGAGGAGCAAGGTCCGGGTGCGGCTGAACGTGCGCGAGAGCCGAGTGAGCAACGCCAACGAATCGTCATCTGCGAGGTGCAGATCGTCGGCCACGATCACCAGCGGCGACTGCGCGGTGAGCTCTCGAACCAGTCGATCGGCGAGGGTGACCACACTGTTGCGCCGTCCCGATTCGCCACCGGTCGATCGGCCGATTTCAGCCCTGATCTCGCCGACCAGATCGGAGACGGCATCGGGCCGGTCACCCGGCAGATCGTCGACGAGCCCGCTCAAGAGCGCATACGGAACGCCGGAGTCGAAGGTGCTCGACTGTGTGGCCACCACCATCGCGCCCATCGCAGCGGTCCGGGCCCCGACCTCAGCCACCAGACGCGACTTCCCGAGCCCCCCGGTACCCAGTACGAGAGCGGCGGCGCCACGACCCGCTTCGGCCTGTTTGAACAGACCGATGATCCTGGCCAATTCGGCCTCGCGCCCGATCAACGGCGTGCGCGAGGCGATGTCGTCGACTCGCCCGGTCACTTCCCCTCCCCGCGGCAACCCTAGATCGGCGGGACCCCCTACCAATAGGGGAATCCCTACTACCCCCGGCCGGGCCGACCGCCAAGACTGTTAGCGATGGCGATCACCGCCATCGGAGGGGTGGATGACATGACGCGGATCGTTCTCGATCTCGTGGGCGACGTACGGGGAGACCATGCTCCGACGCCCGTCCAGGGATCGCTCACGATCGAGGACGGCACGGTGAGTCCCTTCGTGGGCTGGGCCGAATTGCTCGTCCTTCTCGAAGCGTCCATCGCCACCACTCACGACACGACGCGCCCGGATTCGACTCCGTGACGCAGGAGGGGAAACACATGAAACGACTCACGAGTACGTGGCGACTCGCCGCGGTTCTGAGTGCTTCGGCTCTCATCGCCGTGGCCTGCGGTGGCGACGACGACTCCGGCTCGGCTCCGGCCAGCGAAGCACCCGCGGCCAGCGAAGCGCCGGCAGCGAGCGAGGCACCCGCGGCCAGCGAAGCGCCGGCTACCGACATCGATCGCACGGGGCAGACCATCAAGGTGGGCTACGTCAACAACGACGCGCTCTCCACCGCGTTCCGTATCGGTGGCCAGACGGCCATCGACTTCATCAACGCCAACGGCGGAATTCACGGCGCGACCATCGAAGTCGTCGAGTGCAACGCCGACGGTTCGCCCGAAGGTTCCATCAACTGCGCCAACAAGTTGATCGAAGAGGGTGTCGCGATGGCCTACACCGGGCTCGACGTCGGATCCGATGCCGCTATCCCGATCTACTCGAGCGCTGGCATTCCGTACGTCACCTCGAATGGTTGGGGTCCCGTGCAGGAGAACGATCCGATCGCGACGATCCTTCACGCCGCATCGGGTTCGTACTTCCTCAACCCACTCTCCTACTTCAAGGATCAGGGCATCTTGAAGACCGGGACGTTCTTCGCCGACAATCCCGCCGGTAACGCGTACCAGCCCATCATCCAGGAGTACTCGAAGAAGTTGGGCATGGAGACGCTCACGGCGATCGTGGACGCCAACACTCCCGATTACACGACGGCAATCGCCACTCTGCAGTCGCAGGGTGCCGAGGCGTTGTGGGGCATCCTCACCGAGCCCAACTGCATCGGATTCGTGACGGCCGCTCGTCAGATCGGCTTCACCGGGCCGATCTTCGCCGGATCGTGCTCGTTCTACATCAACTTGCTCAAGGACCAGGCGGTCGGAACGCTGACCCAAGGTGACTTGTACGTCTACGACGCCTACCAGGATGCACCGGCCGAAATTCAGGCACGCCTCGACGAATACGCCAAGGTGATGACCGACGCCGGACACGCGGACGAGATCGGTGGCTTTGCCCAGGCCGTGTACGGCGCGTGGATGGAACTCAAGACCATCCTCGAATCGATCCCAGGCGACCAAGAGGTCACCCCCGAATCGATTCTGGCCACCATCAACAACGGCGCGACGGTCCCCGGATGGTTCGGACCCGACCTTCATTGCGGAGCCAAGATCTGGCCGGACGCGAGCCAGGCCTGCCACGCAACGAATGCTGTGTACGAGGTCGTCAAGAAGGACGACGGCACCTTCGGTCGCAAGCTGGTCGGCGACTTCAAGGACGCCGCCGCGATGCTCGGCTGATCAATTCAGGAGTAGCCCGGTCGGCCGAAGCCGCCGACCGGGCTACTTTCATTCACGAGGGGGACCGTGCAGCAATATTTCTTGTTCGTACTGATCGGCCTTGGCGCTGGAACGATTTACGCAGCGCTCGCCGCGGGAGTCGTCGTCGTCTATCGCGGGACCGGAATCATCAACTTCGCATCCGGCGCCATGGGTATGTGGAGTGCATACGCCTACGCCGAGATGACCGACAACGGCGATCTCATCCTCCCGGTTGCGATCGTTCCCCACCGCATCCATCTCATGGACGATCCACCGTTCACTCTGGCCCTCATCGTCGCGTTGGCGTCAGCAGCCCTCATCTCCATGCTCTGCCACTTTCTCGTATTCAGGCCGCTTCGAACCGCACCGATCCTCGCCAAAGTTGTCGCGACGGTTGGTGTCCTCATCACTCTTCAGTCACTCGTCGTCCTGCAACTCGGGGGCGACGGGCGTGTTGTCAACCCGATCCTTCCCAGCGAAACGGTCACCCTCGGAAGCCTGTCGTTCCCGCGCGATCGACTATGGCTCGCCGGAATCGTCTCGGTGCTCGGAATCGTGCTGTGGGCCTACTTCAAATTCTCCAAGATTGGTTTGGCAACTCGTGCTGGCGCCGAGAACGAGCAGAACGTTTCGCTCGCCGGATTTTCGCCCCAGTTCCTCGCCGGTCTCACCTGGCTCATCTCCGGACTGACGATCGGTCTCGTACTGATCCTCGCATCCCCCACCACACCACTCAACCCAGCCAACTACACACTCGCCGTCGTTCCGGCGCTGGCCGCCGCGCTGGTCGCACGATTGCAGTCGATCGGAGTCGCCGTGGCGGCCGGACTCGCACTCGGATCGTTCCAGTCGGTGATCCAATTCACGAGTTCCAAGTCATGGTGGCCCTCGTGGGCCAGATCGGGCATCACTGACGCCGTGCCTTTCATCGTGATCGTGATCGTTCTGTTCTTCGTCGGTCGGTCGCTGCCCAACCGTGGTTCGATGAAGGTCGACCCCTTGCCCAAAGTTCGCATTCCAACCGGAAGCAATTGGCGCATCGTGCTGTGGGGCGCAATCGGAATCGTCGCGATGGCGCTCCTCGGAGGTGGCTACCGCTTCGGCCTCATCACGAGTCTCACGATGGCCATGATCACGTTGTCGGTTCTGGTGCTCACCGGACTCGTCGGACAGATCTCGCTCACGCAGGCCGCCCTGGCTGGCTCGTCCGGATTCATTCTTTCCAAACT
>CAYNKE010000097.1:5110-6876 GCA_964397715.1 uncultured Bifidobacterium sp.
GTCTCGATTCTCGTCTATGCGTATCTCGGCGGCCTGACCACGATTTCGGGCGCGATCTTCGGTGGAATCATCGCTCCCCTCGGTCTCACGTTCGTGATCGTCGACCGCAACCTCAGCCTGGGCAACAGTTATTCACTGCTCGCGGGTATCGGCCTCATCAACCAGGCGGTGTTCAATCCGACGGGAATCACCGGTGCGGTGCGCGACAACGTTGCGCGACTCCGAACTCGCTGGAAGAAGGATGCGAGGTCCGAAGATTCCGCGGCTGACATCGCCGCGACAGTTGCCCCGGCCACGCGAGTCGAGCGCCGTGCCCTCACGGCCACCACCGACATTCTGCGTACGCACTCGTTGTCGGTGCGGTACGGCGGTGTCGTCGCCAACGACAGCATCGACATCGCGGTCAAGACTGGTCAGATCGTCGGGCTCATCGGCCCCAATGGCGCCGGTAAGACCACCTTCATCGATGCGATCACCGGATTCACCGCATTCACGGGTCGTGTGGAGTTCGCTGATCGCGACGTCACAGGTCAGAGCCCTCACGGCGTTGCACGACTCGGTCTGCGGCGCACCTGGCAATCGGTCGAACTATTCGGCGACGTGTCGGTGGCCGACAACCTGCGCGTCTCGATGGAACGATCGGGTGTGTCCACCGTCGCTCGCGATCTCCTTCTCCCCGCGCGCCGCGATGATCGCACGAGAATCGACGATGTTCTCGAACGAGTCGGACTGGCGGGGGTCGGCGACCGAGCTCCCAGCGAACTGTCACTCGGTCAACAGAAATTGCTCGGCGTGGCGCGCGCCTTGGTCGCCGAACCGTCGTTGCTGCTCCTCGACGAGCCGGCTGCCGGGCTGTCGACATCGGAGACCGAGTCTCTCGGACACACGATCGTCGACATCGCCAACGGGGGCACATCAATCCTCCTGGTCGATCACGACATGGACCTCGTATTCGCAACGTGCGACTTCATCTACGTTCTCGACTTCGGTCGGATCATCGCCACCGGCACGCCCGAACAGATCAGCAACGACCCGGCCGTGCTCGAGGCCTACCTCGGACAGGAGGACGCGTGAGCCTCCTCGAGGTCAACCAACTCACGAGCGGACACGGAGACGTTCCGGCCGTCCACGACGTGTCATTGCGCGTGGAGGCCGGCGAGATGGTCGCGCTCCTCGGCGCGAACGGCGCGGGCAAGACGACCATTCTTCACACCGTCGCCGGACTCCTCCCCACCATGTCGGGCGAGATTTCGCTCGAGGGCACGACCATCAGCGGTCTCGCATCGCACAAGATTTCGCGACTCGGCTTGTCCCTTTTGCCCCAGGACCGCGGGATCTTCTTCCAGTTGACGGTGGCCGAAAACCTTCGCCTTCACCAACGTAGCGACGCGAACGTGAGCGTCGACGAGATCGTGGGATATTTCCCGGCCCTCGATGATCTCATGTCTCGCAAAGCCGGTCTTCTATCGGGCGGCGAGCAACAGATGCTCGCCTTGGGTTGCCGCATCATCGCCGGGCCGCGCTTGCTCCTCATCGACGAAATGAGCCTCGGTTTGGCACCGATCATCTTCAAGCGAATGCTGCCCGTGTTGAGTCAGATCTCGAGCGAGAAGCAGATCGGCGTTCTGTTGGTCGAACAACACGTTCACCTCGCACTGAAGGCGTCTAGTCGTGCGTACGTGCTCAATCACGGCCGCATCACGTTCGACGGAAGCGCCGCCGATCTGGCCGCACGGCCCGAGTTCCTGGCGAGCAGCTACCTCGGT
>CAYNKE010000098.1:0-6828 GCA_964397715.1 uncultured Bifidobacterium sp.
TACATCGGTCAAGAGGCCTTCGCGATCGCCGCCGGCGTGTGTCTGCTTCTCGTCCTCGTTGGCCTCGCCGGAGGACATCGCGAACTCGTGATCGCCGAGGGAATCTCACTCGCGGCCCTGTTCGCGACACCGGTCGCGTTCGGCATGTTCTTGTACCCGTACTTCCAGGGTCGCTACATGCTTCCGATCTGGGTGATCGTTGCTGTCGTCTCGTCGATGGCCGTCGCATCGTCCGACATCGGTCCGCGAATATCGTCGCGTCTCACGGCTCTCCTTCTCGTCCTCTGGTGGGCCGTCCACGTGTGGTCGATCATCCAGAACCTGCGGCGTTACGCCGTCGGATTCCGAGGCACGTGGCGATTCGCCTCCGACTCGGCGTGGCACCCGCCGATGATGTCGAACACCGTCGCGATCGTGCTCATCGCGTTGGTGGCTCTCGGCTCGCTGTTGGCCGGTCGACGATTGCTCGCCGTCGCCGACGGTCGCTGATCAGACCTCTTCGGCCAGGCGGCGGTCGAGTCGGCGGAAAATCCACCAGCCGACGGTGAGGCTCGCCACAGCCCAGAGGGCGAAGGCGCCGATCGACGTCCACTGCGGCGACTGCGCGTGGTAGAGGCAATCGCGGAAGATCGTGACGGCGAGTTTCATCGGGTTGCCCTCCAGAATCGGCCTCATCCACTCGGGTGCCTGCTTGTCGATCAGGTCGGGGTTGTAGACGATCGGCGTGGCGAAGAACCACACCTGGAGCGCGATGCTCCAGAGGTACGACAGGTCCTTGAAGTAGACCGACAGCGCGCTGAGGGCGAGAGCGAAGCCGGCGGCGAAGATTCCGAGCAGCACGACCGTGAGCAGCACGACCGGAAGCCACGGAAGGAACGGACTTCCGAGAACCAGGAAGATGATCGAGAGCAGAGCGAGTTCGATGCCGAACTGAACGGTGGCGTGCAGAACAGCGGCGAACACGAGCACCTCGCGCGGGAACGCGACTCGCCGGACGAGCCCGGCGTTCGAGGAGATGGCGCCGAGACCCATGTTGTTGATCAGGGACCAGTAGTTCCAGGGGAGCAGCGCGCAGAGGAGGAACCAGGCGAAGCCGTGGAGGCCGCTGTTCACGCCCGTGGGGGCTTGAGCGTCGAAGAGGACCCCGAACACGAAGAAGTAGATCGCGACGTTGGCCAGCGGATTGAGCATCGACCAGGCCCAGCCCAACACCGACCGGCGGTACTTCGTGCGCAACTCGCGAAGGGTCAGGTTCCAGAGCAATTCGCGGGACGCGATCACGCTGGACACCGGGTTCATGGCGGTCAAACCTAGTGGCCATCGGCAAGACTGTCGGGGACATGAGTGAGGCCGTCGTCGTCCGCGATCTCTGGAAGAGTTTTCGCCTCTACCACGAGAAGAATCAGTTCTTGAAGGCTGCGGCACTCCGCGGTCGGCGGGCGCGTTACGAGGAGTTCTGGGCCCTCAAAGGCGTGTCGTTCGAAGTGCCGCGAGGCTCGACATTCGGCGTGATCGGCTCGAACGGATCGGGCAAGAGCACGCTCCTCAAGTGCCTCACCGGAATCCTCTACCCCGAAAAAGGGTCGGTTCAGATCGAGGGGCGGGTCTCGGCCCTTCTCGAACTCGGTGCGGGCTTCCACCCCGAATTGTCGGGACGCGAGAACGTCTATCTGAACGGGGCGATTCTCGGTCTGTCGAAGAAGGAGATCGAAGATCGCTTCGACGACATCGTCGATTTCTCCGGACTCGAGTCGTTCATCGACACCCCGGTCAAGAACTACTCGTCGGGCATGTTCGTGCGGCTCGGCTTCGCCGTTGCCGCCCACGTGGAGCCCGAGGTCTTGCTCATCGACGAGGTGTTGTCGGTGGGAGACGAAGGTTTCCAGCGCAAGTGCGCCGAGAAGATCGAGAAGTTTCGCCGCGACGGACGCACGATCGTCTTCGTGAGTCATGGCCTGTCGCAGGTCGAGCAACTGTGCGACACGGTCATGTGGATCGACAAGGGCAACGTGCGGATGACGGGTCCATCGCGCGAGGTGATCGCCGAGTACGCCGGCGAGAGTCGCGACGCCATCAAGGTGGAGGGAGAACTCGGGTCGCGTTGGGGAAGCGGCGAGGTCACCATCGATTCCGTGAAGTTGTTCGGTCTCGACGGTGGTCCGACGAACGTGCTGAGAACTCTCGAACCGCTTCGCATCGCGATCGACTTCACGTCTCATGTCCCTCTCCGCGACGTGGTGGTGAACATGCGAGTCGACACCAAGTCGGGCGAGCCCGTTTGGGGCACGTCCACCCGACGCGCCAATCGTCAGATTCCGTTGGTCAATGGCCAGGCGACCGCCGAGCTCGTCATGCCGTCGATGCCACTTCTCGAGGGCACCTACGACTTGACTCTCGCGGTGACCGATTGGACCGAGATGCACCCGTACGAGCACTGGGAGAAGCGGATCAGATTCGAAGTGCGTCAGCACAAATCCAACGACATTGCACTGGTCGACATCCCCACTGAGTGGATCATCACCAGCGCGGGCGCCGACAAGGGTCGATGAACGCTCCGCGCGTTTCGTGCATCACCGTCACCTACGGCGTGACCCCAACCCTCTGGGCGATGCTCGAGTCGTTGTTCCGGACCACGTCGCGCGCTGACACGGAAGTGATCGTGGTCGCCCAGCCGGACGAGCACGGATCGATGGCAGCAGAGATCGCGCGAAGGTATCCGTCGGTCCGGCTCATCGATCTCGAAGAGAACATCGGCTTCGGCGCGGCCAACAACCTGGCGGTCGATCTCTCGTCGGCCGAACGAGTGGCGCTGCTCAACCCCGACCTCGTGCTGCCCGAAGGTTGGCTCGAACCCCTCGAGCACGCTCTGCTCGACTCGTCGGTCACGATCGTGTCGCCGCCGCTTCTCACTCCGCTCGGAGACGTGGACGAAGCCGGCCAGATCATGTACGCGGACGGGGGTAGCAAACCATTCGGACTGTCGGGTTTCGTCGCCCCGTACGAACGGATGATGTTCTCGCGCGACGTCGACTACGCGTCAGCGGCCTGCTGGCTGATGCGCCGTTCCGACTTCACCGAACTCGGTGGTTTCGCCCCGGAGTATTCGCCGGCGTATTTCGAGGACGTCGATCTCGCTTTCCGAGTCTGGAAGGCGGGTGGGCGATGTCGACTCGTGTCGAGCCGACCGGTGGTTCACAATCACTCGGCGGCCAGTGCTGATCGTGTGGCACTCGCCGTGCGATCGCGCGAGATCTTCCGGGCGAAGTGGGCAGCCGAGCTCGAGGATCAGCCGGTGCGCTTCATCGGCCGAGAGTCGTGCGAGCGGGTCCGTGATCACCGTTGTCCGGAACATCATCGAGTCGAGATCGGACGGCGCACCCCGGACGATGAAGCCCGGCGTCTCGTCGACGAAGCAGGCGAGTGGGCCGTCGGTCACCCGACGAGTCGAGCAACGGTCTGGGTCGATCACCGACCGGTGGTGGAGGAGTGGCGTCGCGCCTGGTGCCACCGCGGCCTCGAGATCGTGACGACCGAGTCGTGAAAAAAGCGGTGCCGCGCGTTTCAACGGCGACGTGGATCGGGTTGGCTGCGGTCGCCCTGATCGGACTCGCATTCCGCTGGTGGATCTTCGGAGCATCACAAGGAGCGGTGAGTGCCGATGAGGCGTACACCGGACTCCAAGCACTGCGCATCCTGGACGGCGATCTGCCTCTGGTGATTGAAGGCCAGGCGTACACCGCTGTGTTCGACAGCTATCTCCTCGCACCCATCCTCGGACTGGTGGGAGCGAGTGTGTGGGCGTTGAAGGCGTTGCCGCTCGTGTGGTGGGCCTTGGCGTCGGTTCTGATCGCTCGCATCGCGATCAAGACTGTGTCTCGACCGACGGCCTTGGTGGTCGGCGCACTCTTCTGGGTCGCGCCCGGCGCGCTCATGCTGCTCTCGACCCGGGCCTACGAGGGTTACGGACTCGGCCTGATCTTCGTTCTCGCGGCGTGTTCGGCTGCTCAACGATCAGTTTCGGGAAGCCATCCTGAGACTCGAACGTCGATCGTTGTCGGAGCGATGGTTGGCCTGGCCCTGTACGCCCATCCGATGTATCTCGCGGTGGTCGCACCGATCCTCGTCCTGCCGTCGATCAAGCACCGACGAGACACCCGGCGGTGGTGGTTGCCCATGATCGCGTCGCTGGTGTTGGCGAACGTCCCGCTGATCGTCTGGAACGTTCGCAACGGTTGGTCGACTCTCGACCAACCCTCATCCGAGTCGTCCACCTACTTCGGGCGACTCAGGTCACTGCTCAGCGATGTCACACCAAGGGTGTTCGGGCTGCGCGACCTCGACGGCCACTGGACCCTTGGTGCCCCGACCGCTCTCGTCGTCCTCGTCCTCATTGGTGTTCTCGTCGCTCGGGGGATCGCCGTCCTCGCGCGACGCGACTCGGCCAGTCGGGTCGTCGCCGTGACGGCGACGCTGTCGCTTCCGCTTCTGGCCGTGTTCCGCAGCACGGTGTTCGTCGACGATGCTCGATACGGAATCGTCGTCTTCCCGTTTCTTCTCGTCGCACTGGTGGTGGGGGCGACGTCGTTCAATAGCGGTGAGATGAAGCCGTTCGTGATCGGCGTCGTAATGGTCGTGTGGTCCGCCCTTCTCGTCGTACCGTGGCTGAGCGGGAACCAGGGTCCGCGGCGAGGCGATCCGAACGCCGATGCGCGCGGGGTGATCGGCGTCCTCCACGACCGAGGCTTCGACTCGGTCGCCGGAAGTTTCTGGTGGGTTCTCCCCATCGAGTACTTGAGCAGTCGCGAGATTCGCGGTGCCGTGGCCGGTGACCCCTTCACCGTGCGCGTGGTCGACAGCCAACGCTTGATCGAGGCCAAGCCGAACAACGCGGTGCCGTACGTGTTCTCGGCGGGCGACGAGCAGACCTCGGTGTTGCCACTTCCCGTTGGCTCGTACGAGCGAATGGAGATCGGTGATGCCGTTGTGTATCTTCCGCGAGCGGAAGGTTCGGGGTGATCGCTCGTGTGGAACGGTAAGTCTCTGGCGGTCGTGCTGCCCACCTACAACGAGCACTTGTCCATCCGGGAGTGCGTCGATTCGTTCAAGTCGCTCGGAGTCGTCGATCGAGTCGTCGTCGTCAACAACAACGCCCATCCCGACACCTCGGCCGAAGTCGCACTGACGAGCGCAATCGAAGTCCACGAACCCGAACAGGGTTACGGTGCGGCGATCCGTCGTGGTCTGGACGAGACTCGCGATTTCGACCTCGTGTGTCTGTGCGAACCGGACGGAACGTTCGAACCGGCCGACTTGCTCAAGTTGCTTCCTTACACCGTCGACGTCGACGTGGTGTTCGGCTCGCGTACGGTGCAGACGTTCATCTTCTCGGGGGCGAACATGGGTCGCTTCCTGCGGTACGGCAATTGGGCAGTGGCCAAGTTCGCCGAGGTTCTCTACAACACCGTGTACCTGTCGGACGTCGGATGCACGTTCCGGGTGATCAACCGCTCGGCGATCGAACGGATGTCGCCCTATTTCCGTGAGACCGGTTCGGCCTTCGGTTTCGAGATGATGCTCGTCGCGGCGCGACTGCGCATGCCCCTCGTTCAGATCCCGGTGCGGTACAAAGCCCGCGTCGGCTCGAGTTCGGTCACGGGGAGCCGAGCCAAAGCCATCGCTCTCGGCCTGCAGATGATCGCTCTGTGCGTGCGCCTCCGGGTGTCGCGCCGGATGCGTGCCTGATCCGTGATCGCCAACGCGACTAGTCTCGCGGTGTGTCCCGTCTCCGGTCGCTCGCCCGTCGGATCCTGGGTGGCCGGCGTCGCCACCTGTATCGGGACGTCGCTGCCATCAAGTCGATGGTGGTCGAAATCCAGCACCGCGTCGACAGGATCGACCGGATAGTTCTCGCTCTCAATCATGATGTGCGCCACGGCGCGGGCGAATCTTTGCCCCTCTTCCTGGGTTACACCGAGCGGCTCCGCCTCGATGCCGAGACCGCCGTGGGCGTCGCCCAGGTGATCGAGCGCCGGCTCCTCGAACTCGAGGATCGACTCGACTCCATCGCGCGGAGCTGACGGCTGATGGCCACCACGGCCCCGCGTCGCATCCTGATCGACGCGCGTCCCCTCAATCACCCGACGGCCCGTCAGCGGGGGATCGGTCGGTACACGGCCGGGCTGATCCAGGGTCTGTCGTCGGCCGGCGCCGACGTGGTCGCGGCAAGCGCGACGGAAGACGAGCGGGACGTCGTGAGAGATGCGCTGCCGGGCATCGACGTCGCGGTGTGGCGCCCCGAACTCGTCCGCCGGGCCGCCGACACCGAGTCGTGGTTCGTGGCGACGCAGTTGATGCTTCACCCGATCACCCTCGACCCAGTTCCCGATGCCGTGACTGCCGCGAGGTTGCCGGTCGCCGCGGTGATGTACGACGTGATTCCGGAGCGCTACCCGGACCGGTATCTGAGTCGCCCACCGGCCCGTCATCTGTCGGCGGTTCGCACGATGTTGGCCCGAACTCTCGACGGTCTCCTGGCCATCAGCGAGTTCGCGGCCAAGACGGCTCGAGACGTGATGGATCTCGACGAGTCGAAGATCGTGTCGATCGGGGCCGGTGTCGGCGACGTCTTCACTCCGTCGAGTTCGAATCCCTGGCCGGAGTTGTCGAGGTTGACTTCACTCGGAGTCAGCCATCGACGCTCGCTCGTTGTCGCCGTGACCGGCGGGGATGAACGCAAGAACACCGAGGGCCTGATTCGTGCGTGGTCATTGCTTCCGACCGACGTTCGTTCGTCGCATCAGTTGGTGGTGGCCTGCGCGATCGGGCCGA
>CAYNKE010000099.1:0-6658 GCA_964397715.1 uncultured Bifidobacterium sp.
CGGTACGGGCACCCTCATCGAGCGCGTCTAGTCCTTCGGCCACGTCGGTGGCTCGACGCACTCGAACGAATCGACGCTAAGAATTCGTTAGCGCGTCCTCGCGTCGGCGGTCGGTGCGTCACAATCGCCTCGATGCGTATTTCGTCGAGTGCCCAGGCCATCGGACTGTCATTTGCTTCCCTCGGCCTCGCCTGGGCGACGTCGTCGGTTCGCGCCGATCTGGGTGTCGCGAACGTCGCGCTCGGCCTCGCGGTGATCACCGCCCTCGCGGGACTCTTGTCGTGGACGTCGGGAGTCGTCGTGTCGATCGTTTCGGCCCTCTCGCTCAACTACTTCCACACCGAACCGGTCCACTCCTTGCGGATCGGCTCGTCCTCCGACATCCTCATGGTGATTCTCCTCATGGCGATCGGTATCTCCGTCAGCGCGACGACGGCCATCCGAACACGCCGCCGGATGATCGACATCGGTCGAGTTTCCGAACGCGGTTCGGCCGACGAACTCCTCGTCGCGTTGCGGGATCGGTCCCTCGGATCTCGGGCCGGCCACCTGGCTCTCGACGCCGGCGATCAATCTCTCCAGCTCACCAACGTTCAACTCGTGCCGTCCGACGCGACCGGAGCCGACGTGCCAGTGATCAGCCGGCCGATTCGATCGACGTTCGAACCCGACGAGCGCAACGCCTCGGTCGTCCTCCCCGAGGTCGGTGGGCTCGTCGAGTTCGGTGATCCGCGGATCCCGTACCGCCTCGTCCTCACACCCCGCGACGGGATGCTCGTCATGGATCGCGCCTCGATCTTCGTGCTGGCCGATGCCATCGAGGTCGCGCTCCGCCGCCGCGGCTACGGAACCCGACACGAGGGGGCAGACTGACCGAGTGAACTCGGAGCGGATCAGAAGGCTCTTGGCCCTCGGATCGGGATATCCCTTCGCGCTCGGCGTGATGGTGGCCCTCACCGCGGCGTTCGTTCCACTCCGCAACGACCTGTCGGTCGCAACTCTGCTGTCGCTCTACCTCCTCGGCGTCGTGGCCACGACCGGCGTGGTCGGACGAAATCCCGGACTTCTGTTCGCTCTCCTCGCACCCGTGGTCGCGAATTGGTTCTTGATCCCGCCCTATCACACGTTCCGGATCAATCGCGGTGAGAACATCCTCGAACTCGTCGTGTTCGTGTCGGTGGCCGCCATCGTCTCGAGTTTCGTCTCGATCGCCGCCCGACGGGCCGCCGATGCAGCGCGCGCCGAGCGAGAGGCTCGGGCTCTGGCTCGCCTCGCCGAAATCAGTCAATTCGACCCGGTCGAGCAGATCGTCGAACTGGTTCGGGAGACGTTCGATTTTCGATCGGCAAGGCTCCACCTCGACGACGGAGACGACGACTACGTCGTCTCACGTTCTGCGAGTCGCGATTCGGACGAACCGTCGACGACTGCAACGGGCACGTACCAGTTCACCGGAGGATCGCTCAGCATCGTCCGGGATTCCGCGAGCGACACGGAGAACGAGCGACTTTTCCGTTCGTTCATCAACCAACTCGACAAGGCCGTCGAGCAACGGCGCGTCCGCGCACTCGCTCTCGAGGCCGAGACCCTCAACCGGGCCGATGAGCTGCGAACGGCGATTCTTCGATCGGTCTCGCACGATCTGCGCACACCTCTCGCCAGCATCAAAGCCGCCGTCTCGAGCCTTCGTCAGGACGACGTCACCTGGACCGCCGAGATCGAAGCCGAGTTCCTCTCGTCCATCGAGACCGAGACCGACCGACTCACCCGCCTGATCGGCAACTTGCTCGATCTCGGTCGCCTGGAAGCCGGAGTACTCACGCCGATCCCCCGTTCGACATCGATCGACTTCGTGGTCGAGGCCGCGGTCTCCGATCAACCCGACGCCGGACGTGTCGACATCGAGATCCCTCCCGATCTTCCCGACGTCCTGATCGACACGGCTCTCGTCGAGCGCGCCATCTCGAATCTCGTCGGCAATGCGGTCAAGTACTCGCCGTCAGGACGTCGAGTCACGATTGGGGCACGTCATGTCTCGGACGTGGTCGAAGTGAGCGTGGTCGATCATGGTCCGGGAATTCCCGACGCATCCAAGAGCACCGTCACCCGTCCGTTCCATCGCCTCGACGACAACAAGCAAGCGGGTGGTCTCGGGCTCGGCCTCGCGATCGCCGATCGACTGCTCGCCGCCGTCGGGGGGCGACTCGAGATGCGCGACACACCCGGCGGCGGACTCACGACGGTTGCTGTCCTGCCGATCGGCACACTGACCGACGAGATCGCTCCATGACACGGATTCTCTGCGTCGAGGACGAACCCTCGCTACGCCGCACACTCGGCACGAACCTGAAGGCTCGCGGCTTCGACGTCGATCTGGTCGACGACGGCCAGAGCGCTCTCACCTCGGCATCGAGTAACCGCCCAGACCTCGTCGTCCTCGACCTGGGGCTGCCCGACATGTCGGGAATCGACGTGATTCGGGCGCTGCGACATTGGATGTCCACGCCGATCATCGTCCTGTCGGCCCGCGACACCGAACTCGACAAAGTGGCCGCTCTCGACGCCGGTGCCGACGATTACGTGACGAAACCGTTCGGAATGGGAGAACTCCTCGCTCGTATGAGAGCCGCGCTGCGGCGTCACGCCCCCACTGCCGACCAACTGGTCATCACGACCGCCGATTTCGTCGTCGATCTGGGGGCCTGTCGAGTCAGCAACGCCGACGGAGAGGTCAAACTCACTCCCACCGAATGGAGCCTCGTCGAATACCTCGTGCGACATCCCGACCGCCTCGTCACGAGTCGCGAGATCCTGCAGGCCGTGTGGGGTCCGCAGTACGGAACCGAGACCAACTACTTGCGAGTCCACATGACCCACATCCGGCGCAAACTGGAGCCGACTCCGGCTCAACCCCGGTACTTCCGAACCGAGATCGGTATGGGCTACCGATTCACCCCGTCACACGAGTGCTAAATCTGCGCTAACGACAACCGAGCCGCGGTCATTCGTGGAGCAAGGTGTCAGTCGGTCGGTCCCCGACCCGATCCCGAGCGAACTCCCCCCTCCTTCCCACCAGAGCCCCTCACCAGCCCTCATGTCGACACTCAAGAAGATCCTGCTCGGTGATCCGATCTCCAGTGCCGACGAGGAACATCAGCGACTGAGCAAGTTCATCGCGCTGCCGGTGTTCGCCTCGGATGCCATTTCGTCGACCGCTTACGCGACCGACGAGATCCTCGTCGTTCTGCTTCTCCAGGCCGGGATCGGCGGCATCGCCTTCGGCAAGCTGGTCCCGATCGCCGTCGTCGTCGCGGCTCTTATGGCCATCGTCGTCACCTCGTACCGCCAGACGATCTTCGCGTACCCCTCTGGCGGCGGGTCCTACATCGTGAGCCGGGAGAACCTCGGAACCCTTCCGTCGCTCGTGGCCGGCGCATCGCTTCTTGTCGACTACATCCTCACGGTTTCCGTGAGCGTCGCCGGCGGCGTGCTGGCGATCCGCACCGCCACGGGTTTCGACACGCGGTGGACCGTTCCGATCTGTCTGGCTTGCGTCCTTGTCATGACGGTCATGAATCTTCGCGGCGTCAAGGAATCGGGAGCGGCCTTTGCGGGTCCGACCTACTTCTACATCCTGATGCTCGTGCTTCTCATCGGCACCGGCGTCTACCGCATCTACGTTCAGCACCTCGGACCGATCCCCGTCGACATGTTGAGCCCGGCTGCTCGCGAGATTCGCGAAGGCACCAAATCCCTCGGACTCATGATGTTGCTGCGCGCATTCTCTTCCGGAGCGGTCGCTCTCTCGGGAGTCGAAGCCGTCTCGAACGGAGTGCCCGCATTTCGCAAACCAGAGAGCCGCAATGCCGCGACCACTCTCATGTGGATGGGTGCGATTCTCGGCTCGTGCTTCCTCGGAGTCTCGGTTCTGGCGTCGCACCTGCGACCCTTCCGCGGAGAAGGCGACGGCAACGGGCTCGGCCTCATGGCTCAGTATCTGTACGGCGGCAAGGGTGTCTTGTTCTGGATGACGATGATCGCCACTTTCCTCATCCTCATCCTCGCCGCCAACACCGCGTACGCCGACTTCCCGCGTCTCGCCTCGATCATCGCCCGCGACGGCTTCCTGCCCCGTCAGTTCTTCAACCGCGGAGCCCGCCTCGTCTTCTCGAACGGGGTGATCTTCCTCGCGACGATCTCGAGCATCCTGATCGTCGTCTTCAAAGGCGACATCTCCAAGCTGATTCCCCTGTACGCCTTCGGTGTCTTCACGGGCTTCACGCTGAGCCAAGCCGGAATGGTTCGCCACCATCTCCGTCATCGACAGGCGAAGTGGCGAATCGGAATGGCGATCAACGCCATCGGCGCTGTCACCACCGGTGGAATCGCGGTCATCGTCGTGGTGTCGAAGTTCACCGAAGGCGCGTACGTCCCGGCTCTCCTCATCCCGTTCATGGTCCTCGCCTTCCGGACCATCGGAGGCCACTACGAGCGAGGGCGAAAGAGCGTGGCCGCGGCCCCGGGATATTGGCCTCGTCGTGAAACCCACACCATGGTCGTGCTGGTCGGCGGCATCAACAAAGGCGTGCTCCACGGACTCCAGTACGCCAAGTCGCTCAATCCCGACCGTCTCGTGGCGGTGACGGTGGCCACGGGTGACGACGACCGCCTTCGCATCGAGAAGCAGTGGGCCGACTTCAAGGTGCCCATCACCCTCCACACCGTCTACTCCCCATATCGCGAACTCACCCGGCCGATCATGCAGTTCCTCGACGAACTGGACGCCGAGCACCAGGATGACATCATCACCGTCGTGATTCCCGAGTTCGTCACGTCGTGGCGTTCGCAGTGGCTCCACAACGGAAGCGCTTTCGCCCTGAAGGCCCGCCTTCTCCACCGACCACACACCGCCGTCGTCTCGGTCCCCATTCACATGGACCGCGACATCGACGAGGAGGAACTCTGATGCACATGATCGTCGTCGGCTGCGGCCGGGTCGGCTCGACCGTTGCGCGCGAACTCAGCGCGTCCGGTCACGATGTCGTCGTCGTCGACCGGAACGCCGCCGCGTTTCGCCGACTGGGTGACTCCTTCACCGGACGCACCGTCGTCGGGATCGGCTTCGACCGCGAGGTTCTTCATGCTTCCGGAATCGAACATGCCGACGCGGTGGTCGCCGTCACCAGCGGAGACAACTCGAACGTGCTCGTGGCTCGGGTCGCCCGCGAGATGTTCGGAGTCGAGAACGTGGTCGCCCGCATCTACGACCCCCGGCGCGCCGCCATCTATCAACGTCTCGGAATCGCGACGGTCGCCACCGTCGCCTGGACGAGCAGTCAGATCCTGTCGTTCGTGGCACCCGACCGCGGCCAGTCCGAGTGGACCGATCCGACGAGCAAATTCGTCCTCGTCGAACGGCGCGTCCCGCCGCAAGCCGCCGGACGGTCGGTGTCCGAGTTCGCCGACATCGGAATTCGCGTGGTGCTCCTCACTCGACATGGCGCTTGCGACATGCCCGCGGGATCGACTCTGATCCAAGAAGGCGACACGCTTCATCTCCTCGGAGCACCCTCGAGTATCCACGAGTACGACACCGGACGATTCGAGAGGAGTCACTCGTGAAGATCGTCATCGCCGGAGCCGGAAGCGTCGGACGCTACATGGCTCGCCGTCTGGCCGAGAGCGGCCACGACGTTCTGCTCGTCGACAACGACTCCAAGGCCATCGATCGCGCGAAGCAGGACAGCACCGTTGCGGTGATGTTCGGAGACGCGTGCGAGGTCGACACCTTGGCCCGTGCCGAAGCGGCTCGGGCCGACGTCGTGGCCGCCGTGACCGGAGACGACGAGGACAACCTCGTCATCTCGCTGCTCGCCAAGCAGGAGTTCGGAGTTCCGCGCGTCGTCGGTCGCGTCAACAACCCGAACAACGAGTGGATGTTCAACGACATGTGGGGAGTCGACGTGTCGGTGTCGACCCCCCACTTGCTCACCGCCCTCGTCGAGGAAGCGGTCAACGTCGGGTCGTTCGTGAGCATCCTCTCGTTCGAGCACGGCCGGACCCAATTGGCCGAGGTAACGCTCGCCGACGATTCGCCCGCCATCGGCCGGGAGATCGCCGCGCTCGATCTTCCACGCGAGACCACCGTCGTCGCGGTCGTTCGCGACGGACACGTGGTCACGCCTTCGCCCGAGCTCGTGCTGCACCGCAACGACGAAGTCGTCATCCTCATCGGCTCCGACGCCGAAGCCGACGTCAAGCGTGCTCTGTGCGCCGAGCGAAAGGCCTAACCGTGGGTCTGCGTCGTCGATCGGCTGCGTCGTCGGGTGCCAGTTCGGATGGCTCGTCGAACGAATCGGTGTCTCCCGAATTCGTTCGCATCGCCGACGCTCCGTTCCGCGAGCCCACGACCGTGCTCGGACGCGTCGTCCGTATGAGAACTCAACCGGGGGACGGGCCCGTGAGCCTCGAGATCACGATCGAAGATCCGTCCGGTACCGCGATCGTTCACTGGAGCGGCCGACGCTCCATCGGAGGTGTCGGACTCGGGCGACGCATCCTGGTCCACGGGGTTGCCTCTTCCACTCCGCGCGGACCCCGGTTCATGAACCCGGCGTACACGTTGATGCCGGCACGGTAAGACTCGAGTCTGGGTCTC
>CAYNKE010000100.1:0-6619 GCA_964397715.1 uncultured Bifidobacterium sp.
TCAGCGGAGCGATCACCGAGACCGCCTGATGGTCAGCCGAGCAGCTGCTCGATCGCGCCGATGATCGACGGATCGTCGGGTGCGACCATCGGGCTGAAGCGGGCGACGATGCGGCCGTCGCCGGCCACGAGGAACTTCTCGAAGTTCCACCGGATGTCGCCCGAGGCGCCCTCGGCGTCGGCAACTTGGGTGAGTTCGTTGTAGATCGGATGACGTCCGTCGCCGTTGACGTCGATCTTCTCCGTGAGCGGGAATGACACGCCGTACGTGACCGAGCAGAAGGTGGCGATTTCTTCGGGCGAGCCGGGTTCCTGGCCGGCGAACTGGTTACACGGAACGCCGACGACGGTGAGGCCCTTGGCGCCGTAGCGCTTCTGGAGATCCTCGAGTCCGGTGTATTGCGGAGTGAGGCCGCACTTGCTGGCCACGTTGACCACGAGGTACGCCTTGGCGCCGAACGAGCCGAGAGTCGAGGGTGAACCGTCGAGACGATGAATCGGAAGATCGAGAATGCTCATGGCCGAACCCTGCCACATCGCGCTTCGTGATCGAGAGTCGGGGAGGGGGGATTTGAACCCCCGACCTCCTGCACCCAAAGCAGGAACGCTACCACTGCGCCACTCCCCGGTTCCCGAGATGCTACCGGCACCTACCGTACGATCGAGAGCGTGACAGCGACGATCGTGACGCTCATCGCCTGGGCGATGTCGTTGGTCGTGATCGCTCGGCTGGTGCGACAGCGCGCGCTGCAGGAGAAGAAGAAGCGCGAGGCGCTGGTGCGAGCCCTGCTCGAAGCCTCCACGGGTGTCGCTCTCGTGTTCGATGCGAGCCGGCGGATCGTGGTGGCGAACGACGAGATACGTCGTCACTCCGGCGGTCCCGCCGTCGGACGGTCGGTCGTCGAAGCGCTCGGCGTCGCCGATGACGCGGTGGCCACCAAGGTTCTCGACGATGTGATGACGACTGTTCTGTCCGGGCAGTCTTCATCGGCCGAGTTGCCCGACGAAGAGGACGACGGCTCGATGCGCATCCTCGAAGTCGAGGGTCGACCGCTCGAAGGGGGCCAGGGATTCCTGCACGTGAACGACGCCACCGAGCGACGTGAGAGATCCATGCGATCCGCGCAAGCCGAGCGAATGGAGGCCCTCGGTGCCTTGGCCGGCGGGCTGGCCCACGACTTCAACAATCTTCTCTTCGTCACCCTCGGCAATCTGCAATTGATGGCGACCAACGACATCGTTCTCAATGACGAGAAGCTGTCGAAGTTCGTGTCGCGCTCGGTGAGCGCGGTCGAACGTGGTGCCGAAATCACGAAATCGCTCTTGGCCGTCGCCCGTAGTCAGCCTCTCGAGGAGAGCGCCGTGACGCTCGCCGACCTCGTGAAGGGCATTCTCCCGCTTGTTCGCCAATCGCTCGGGGCCGGCCGCACGGTCAATGTCGACATTCCCGACTCGTCGGTGCAGTTGACGCTCGACTCGGGCCGGCTGTCGTCGTGCATCCTCAATCTCGCTTTCAACGCGCGCGACGCGATGGGTCCCAACGGAACTCTCACGATTTCGGCGCACCGAGTCGACGCGCTCGATCCGTCGTGGGGGCTCGACGGCTCGTTCGTGCGGCTATCGATTGCCGACGACGGCTCGGGAATGAGCGAGGAGATCGCGGCTCGAGCCTTCGAACCCTTCTTCACCACCAAGAAGCCCGGCAGCGGCACCGGCCTCGGCCTCGCCACCGTCTATGCGTTCGCGCGTCAAACCGGTGGCACTGCGGTTCTGTCGAGTCGGCCGGGTGTGGGTACGACGGTGTCGTTGATCCTTCCGGTGCACGATCCAACGGCCACTGATGCGACGAGTGCACCGCGTCGTCGGGCCGGACGGCGCGTGGTCGTGGCCGACGACGAGCAGTCGCTCGCCGAGATGGTCGCGTCGTGGCTGATCGACGTCGGCGTCGATGCCCGCTTCGCAACGACGCCGAAGGGCGCTCTCGAACTCGTGGAGGAGTTCGCGCCCGATGTGCTGGTGTCCGACGCCAACTTCGGCGAGGAGATCGACGGCATCGAGTTGGCCAAACTCGCCACCGCGATCCAGCCCGACCTGGCCGTCATCTTCATGACCGGGTTCAGTACGAGCATGCGCGCTCTGCAAGAACTCGGCGAGCGAACCTTGGCCAAGCCCTTCTCGCGCGACGACCTGTACGGTGCGCTCATGCCGTATCTCGCCGAGGCTGCTGATGCCTGAGTCGCCCCGCGTTCTGGTGATCGACGACGAGCCGGCCATCTGCGAACTGATCGAAGCGGTGGCCGAGTCGGCCGGCTTCTCGGTTCGCTCCGCGAGCACGCCAGGCGAGATCGACGAAGCGATCCAAGGTCGGTTCGATCTCGTCGTTCTCGACCTGTCTCTCGGTGAGCTCGACGGCATCGAAGTGATGAGCCGACTCGGCTCGACGCACCGTGGCTTGCCCGTCATCCTCGTGAGCGGCGCCGATGAGTCGCTCATCACGAGTGCCGGTCGCATCGCCGAGATGCACCGCTTGCGTGTGATCAGCACGTTCGCCAAGCCGTTCTCGCTCGATCTCCTTCGCTCGGCGATGCTCGAGTGGACTCACGTGGCCGAGAAGGCGATCGATCCGACCGGGCCACGCCTGATGATCGCCGACGACGATCTCTTCGACCCCGAGTACATGCACCTCGTGTATCAACCCAAGGTGTCGGTCGCCACCGGCGACGTGGTGGGAGTGGAAGCTCTCGTGCGCTGGCGCCATCCCGAAAAAGGTGACGTGTCGCCGGCGGCGTACGTGGCTCTCGTCGAGGACATCGGTCGTACCTCCGAACTTCTCGATGCGATCATGACGATGGCCGCGCACGATCGATTCCGCTATCGCGCTCTGGCCTCCATGCCCGACGTGTCGTTGAACATCTCGGTCCTCGACCTCGACGACGACGAACTTCCGCGTCGCGCCCAACGAATCCTCACCGGAACGTCCCCGGCCGATTCGTGGACGTTCGAGGTCACCGAGACGACACCCATTCCCGACCTCACACCCACGGTCGCGGTGCTCACGCGCCTGCGCCTCGCCGGTTTCAAACTCGCGGTCGACGACTTCGGAACCGGCACGAGCAATTACGAGCGTCTCCTCGTCGCGCCGTTCACCGAGTTGAAGATCGACCGCGCGATGGTGAGCCGACTCGATGCCGCGGCGTCCGAGCCCGACGCCATGGTGCGCTCAGGTGTCGATGTCGGTCACTCGCTCGGGATGCAGGTCGTGGCCGAAGGGGTCGAGACGGCCGAGCAGTTCGCCCTCATTCGCAGTCTCGGTTGCGATGCGGCTCAGGGT
The DNA here is from genome assembly GCA_964397715.1 of uncultured Bifidobacterium sp. Lineage (GTDB taxonomy): Bacteria > Actinomycetota > Acidimicrobiia > Acidimicrobiales > Ilumatobacteraceae > Casp-actino8. The sequence continues at coordinate 3,331 of CAYNKE010000100.1, forward strand.
TACTTCGTCTCGGCGCCCGTCACCGCGGTTCAGATCGACCCGGCCCTCGACCGCTGGGCCGACAACTTCGAGGTCCTCGGCCTCGATCGCTGACTCGGTCGCTCACGGGGTGACGACGAGAGCAGTCACCATTCCGAACATTCCCTGGGGACCCTCAGCATGGCTCAGGATGTGGCAGTGCCAAGCCCAGGTTCCGACGTCGACTGCCTTGTAGAGAACGGTGTAGCGCTCGCCGGGGCCAACCCACAGCGTGTCGGAGGGAGTCGGCACGTCGAGCGGATGTCCATCCTTGGCGATGACCCAACCGACCGGCTGATGCAAGTGCATGGGGTGTCCCATGAGCCCCTCGTTCTGATAGTGCACCATCATCACCTCACCGACGCGCAATGTGTAGGGCTCGGTCGCGGGGAAAGACTTCCCGTTGAGCGAGAGTCCGATCGTTCCTGAGTCGTTGAGCACCATGGTGATTTCCTTGTCGACTTTGGTGTAACCGCGGTCGACCATGGCCTGGGGGATTGGCATCTCGCCAACCATGAAGGCACCGAACAGACCGTCAGGAATCTGAGTCTGCGCATCATGGTGCGAGTGATAGATGCCGACGGCGGGTTCGAGAGCCGTGAACTCGTACGTGAACGTCTCGCCGGGAGCAATCGGCTGCTGCGTGTATGGATCGACCCCGTCGAACTCGTTCGGAACTCGGATTCCGTGAAAGTGGACCGAAGTGGATTCGTTGAGTTCATTGGTCACGATGACTCGAACCTTGTCGCCGACCTCGACGCGAATTTCTGGACCGGGCACGGTTCCGTTGTAGGTCTTGGCCCTGACGATTTTGCCGGGCTCGACCTCCCAGTCGACTTCTTTCGTGGTGAGTCGGAAAATCTTGGTGCCATCGGAGGCGATCTCCGGCATAAGGACTTGGCCACCCTTCTCGCCCGCGGTGGCTGCGGGAAATGCTTTTGCGCGAGCTTCCATCTGAGCATCCATCTCTTGCCATGTCCCGGTGCTGTGGTTCATCGCACCCATAGCCGACTCCGACGCAGACGAGTCGGCGGTGATGGTCAGGGTGGCGATCATTCCCGACCCGGCATGTCCTGGAATTTCGCACAGAACATCGAACACTCCCTCCGACAGCGAGCCGAGATCGAGAACTGCGGATTCGTCCGGCTGGAGGTCAGACGTCTTCTTGGACAGAGATGGAACGGACAGATTGTGGGCCATTGATCCGGCATTCGTGACGCGCAGTCGAACCGGTCCGGGTGACGCGACGATGGAACCCGGAGCGATCGCAAAATCGGAGAGCTGGACTTCGATGACCGTGACCGCCGCCGACGCGCCTCCAGCCGGATCGTCTTTGGCCAGTCCAGTGAGGCTGGTGACCGCGACGAAAAGCGCCGCGACGGCGAAGATGAAACTGCTCCACATCAGAACGGATCGGTTGTCGTCACGGCTCATGCGAGCACTGTGTCGTGAGGCAGGGGAAAAGATCAGGGCAGACCGGCGTGTTGTTTCGGGACTTTGGTCCCGATCAGAGAAGTCGAATCGACCACTCCATCGACGTTCCTCCGACCGGGCCCGGCACGACATCGAACGAACCGCCGTGTGCAGCAGCGCGAGCGGCGAGGTTTCGGAGGCCGTTTCCCGCCGACGATTCGTGGAGTTGGGACGGGCAGCCAACCCCATTGTCGACAACTCGCATTCGCAGCACGCCGTCTCGAACGAGTAACTCGACGGATACTGAGGTTGCTCGCGAATGTCGAGCAACGTTCGCGAGACCCTCGCGGAGTGCGGCCACGACGTCGATGCGCACGGCGGGACCGACCATGTTCTCGAGCGGACCTTCGATTTGCAGTCGTGGAGAGAAGCCGAGGACTCGAGACGCTTGCGCGATGATCTCTCCGATCTCTTGGCCGAGCGAACCGTCGCGCCGGGCCGCACCGAGAGTGAACACGCTGGTGCGGATTTCCCGAATTATCTGGTCGATCTCGTCGACCGACCGCTCGAGCTGGTCCGACACGGCGCTTGGGCTGCGGGCGCCGAGAGCATGTAGCTCGAGACCCAAGCCGAAGAGCCGCTGTAGGACCGTGTCATGAAGGTCGCGAGCAATTCGTTCGCGTTCAGCCGAGAGAGCCAGCATCTCTCGTGTCGTCTGCAGTCGCTCGTCGGCCTCGAGGCGCTCGGAGATGTCGCGCAACGAGGCCACGGTGAATTGCCGATCGCCGATCGTGACAGGAGAGAGGCTGATTTCGACCGGCACCTCTCGGCCTTCGACACTGTTGGCGGTGAGCATCAGTCCGCGTCCCATGGGACGGGTTCGCGGAGCGTCGGTGTACTCGGCACGGAGACCGACGTGTTCAGCCGCAATACGGGCAGGAACGAGCACCTCGACGGAGCGACCGACGAGATTTTCGAAGTCGAATCCGGTGATGCGTATGGTCGCGTGATTGACGTAGACGATGGTGCCGCGGCCGTCCACGATGACGACGCCATCCGGGCTGTCGTCGAGAGCCTGCCGAAGCACGACGTCGTCGATCACGAGGCGACGGTACTCCAGGCGTCTCGGGACCAAGGTCCCTGTCTGGGCAGCGGAATTTGTTGGCACACTTGCCTCATGGCGGTTCCGGTGTTCCTCCTCGACGACCACGAGGTTGTTCGGCAGGGCGTTCGCGCACTGCTCGAATCGGCGGGGGATGTCGAAGTCGTCGGTGAAGCCGGATTGGCCGCTGACGCCTTGGCGCGTATCAAGGCAACACGGCCGAAGGTGGCGATCCTCGACGTCAGACTTCCCGACGGTAACGGGGTAGAGGTCTGTCGAGAAGTTCGAAGCGAGTGTCCTGAGGTCTTTTGTCTGATGCTCACGTCCTATTCGGATGACGAGGCGCTCTTCGAAGCGATCATGGCGGGAGCGTCGGGATACGTCCTCAAGCAGATCCGGGGCAATGAGTTGATCCAGACGGTCAAGCGAGTCGCCCGCGGAGAGTCACTCCTCGATCCGGCTGTGACGGGACGGGTGTTGGAGCGCCTACGCGGCCCGTCGGCGGAGGACGAGCGCTTGGCCCGACTCTCCGAACAGGAGAGACGAATCCTCGACTTGATCGCCGAGGGATTCACCAATCGTCAAATCGGTGAGCACTTGCACCTGGCCGAGAAAACAGTGAAGAACTACGTGAGCAACATGCTCGCGAAACTCGACATGGAGCGCCGAACCGAGGCCGCGGTCTTCGCCACCCGTCTCGAGATCTCGAAGAATCGTCGTCCGGCGGATTGACGAGTCTCGGTCTCGACAACTAGC
>CAYNKE010000101.1:0-6617 GCA_964397715.1 uncultured Bifidobacterium sp.
CCTCGGCACGATTCGAACGTGCGCGCTACGGATTAGAAGGCCGTTGCTCTATCCAGCTGAGCTACGAGGGCAATGCGCACAGGTTACGAACACACTGTGCGTGGTGGGTCAACCGACGCGTCTTCGCAGCAGATCGAGGGCCGAGATGACCGACATCTGTCGCATCTGATCGCGAGTCCCGGGCATGCGTAACAGTGTGGCGGTGGTCTCCTGGTTCGGCAACGCGAGCCCGACCCACAAGGTGCCGACCGGCTGATCGTCCTGCTCGGCCGGTCCGGCCACACCCGTGAGGGACAGGCCGACGTCGGCGCCGAGCACGCGCCGCGCACCTTCGGCCATCGCAACCGCGGCGTCGGCACTCACCACCGGACCGTGCGGTACCGACAACACGTCGAACTTCACGTCACTCGCGTACGACACGATCGAACCCTTGAACACGCGACTGGCGCCGGCGATCGCGGTGAGGCGTCCCGCGACCAGTCCCCCAGTCACCGACTCGGCCAAGCCGAGCGTCCAACCGCGTGATTCGAGGAGTGAGAGAACCACCGACTCCATCGTGTCGGTGTCGTAGCCGAAGACGAACTCGCCCACTTGCTCGTGCACGGCGGGCAACCAGCGTTCGATGATGTCTCGCGCCTCGGCGTCATCGGAACCTTTCGCGGTGAGGCGAACCTTGATTCCCTCCCAGCCGCTCGCGAGGAACGCGAGCGTCGGATTCCCTGCGGCCTCGAGACGCTCGATCACCGGAGCCAGACGCTCGTTGAGCCCGCTCTCGCTCTCGCCCCAGGTGCGCACGACCCGGCTCGCGATGACGCTCACGTCGCCCATCCGGCGGCGCAGGTCGGGAAGCACCGCACGTTCCATCATGTCGTACATCTCGTGCGGCACACCCGGTACCGCGTACACCACCTGATCGCCGTTCGGCCCGATCGGGCAGATGAGACCAGGCGCTGTGCCGCGAGTTTGCGGGATGATCGTGGCGCCGCGCGGCACCATGGCTTGCCGCAAGTTGTTCTCGGCCATGCGCCGGCCACGCGACGAGAAGATCTCGCGAATCACGTCGGCCACCGCTTCGTTCGGTTCGAGTTCGACGCCCATCACTTCGGCGATGGCTTCGCGCGTGAGGTCGTCGTGAGTGGGCCCGAGGCCCCCGCACATGATCACGGCATCGGCCTCGCGTAACGCAGCGGTGAGCAACGCGACGATCCGGGCATGGTTGTCGCCGACCTTGAACTGGACGTGGGAGTCGATGCCGTTGGCGGCCAGGCGTTCGCCGATCCAGGACGAGTTGGTGTCCACGATCTGGCCGAGCAGCAACTCGGTTCCGACCGCGATCACCGAGCAGCGCACGTCAGGCCTTCTGCCGCTGGTTGCGCCACAAGTACTGCAGCCCGCTCGTGACGGTGAGGACGACCGCGATCCAGAGCAGCGACTTCCAGAGCCACGTGGCATCGGCGGCAGTCACGGGTGCGATGGCGAAGGCCACGCTGAACTGCTGGATGGTCGTCTTGTACTTGGCCAGACGGCTGGCCGGCATGCTCACACCCCGAGCCCCCACGACCACGCGGTACATGCTGATGGCCACCTCGCGGGCGGCGATGATGAGAACCGGCACGATCCAGTAGATGTCGTTGCTCACGAGCGTGAACATCGCGATGAGCACCAGAACCTTGTCGGCCAGCGGATCGAGGAACGCACCGGCTCGCGTGGTTCCGTGGCGACGGGCCAGATAGCCGTCGAATCCGTCGCTCACGCACAGCACGAACCACACCGCGAGGGCGACCCACGATCCACCTCGACCATCGGGCACCACGAGGAACATGAGCGGAGCCGACAGGATGCGGCCGACCGTGACGGCATTGGCCCACGTGGCGATGGCGTTGGGGTCGACCGGCATCAGACGACCTCGGCGACCAGATCGGGTCCGAGAGCGTCGACGATCGCCACGGTGTGGAACTCGCCCACGGCGAGTGCGTCGGGGACTTCGACGATGCCGTCGATCTCGGGCGCCTCGCGATGACTGCGCCCCACACCCGGTGCATCGACGAGAACGTCGATGGTGCTCCCGATCAGTTCGTCGCGCTTGCGGGCCGTGATGGCGTCTTGCATCTCGGAGAGCTCGGACAGCCTCTCGCGCATCAGCGACTCGGGAACCGATCCGTCCAGGTCGAAGGCGTATGTCCCCTCTTCGGGCGAGTAGGCGAAGAAGCCACACCAATCGAGTTGGGCCTCCTCGACGAACGCGAGCAACTGGTCGTGGTCGGCCTCGGTTTCGCCGGGATATCCGACGATGAAGTTGCTGCGAAAAGCCGCTGAGGGCTCGCGCCGCCGAATGTCGGCGATGCGGTCGAGGAATCGCTGGCCGTCACCCCAACGGCGCATACGGCGAAGGAGTGGCTTACTCACGTGCTGCAACGACAGGTCGAAGTACGGAACGCCCGACGCGATTATCGCGTCCACCAACTCATCGGACAGATCGCTCGGGTAGAGGTAGAGCAACCGCGTGCGATCGACGAGATCGCTCACCGCCTTCACGAGCGGCACGATGCTCCCCGCGCCGAGATCGGACGGGCGATCCTTCCCGTAGCTCGCGAGGTCCTGGGCCACCAGCACGATCTCGCGCGCTTCGAGTTGTTCGACTTCGGCGAGGATCGACGCCACGTCGCGACTGCGCTGTGGTCCACGGAACGACGGGATGGCGCAGAATCCGCAGGTGCGGTCGCACCCTTCGGCGATCTTGACGTACGCCCACGGCGATGACGACTTGGGTCGCGGCAAGTTGAGGAGGTCGAGCGTGGGCACCGGACTCGACGAGACCGGAATGAGCTTCTTGGCCACCGGCGCGACCGGCACGCCGAATCCGGCCACCAAGTCGACTTCGGGAATCGCCGTGGCCAACTCCTCGCCGTAGCGCTCGGCCATGCATCCCGTGACGACCAATCGGGCCGACGTCTTGCGGCGTTCGTCGAGGGCGAGGATCGTGTCGATGGACTCGCGCCGCGCGTCCTCGATGAAGGCGCAGGTGTTGACGACCACCAGATCCGCGTGCTCGGCCGAATCGGTGGCAACCATGCCATCGGCCAGCAACGTGCCGATCAACTTGTCGGAGTCGACCTGGTTCTTCGGGCAGCCGAGCGTCTCGACGTAGAACCGCTGGTGAGCCACGACACCCGATGCTATCCGGGGGTCGCGTCAGGCCGAATGAGCCAACTTCAAGCCCGGATACGGCCAGTCCATCTTCACGAGCCGACCGGTGCCCGACAGCGTGATCCACGCAGTGGACGAACCATCGGCGGCGAAGCAGATGTTGGTCGTGAGCAGATCTCCGGTTGCGATGTGCTGGAGCACGTCGCCGTTCGGTGCGATGACGGTGACGCCGCCGTTCACGAGCGTCGCCACGCACACGTTGCCGGCGCCGTCGACACCGAGCGAGTCGAGAAGCTGCAATCCGGGCAGACCACACAGCAGCGACGACGTGTCGCCGGGAGCCGTCGGCGCAAGTTCACCAGGCGCCACGATCGCGCGCTTGAACACGCGGCCGGTGTGAGTCTCGGCGTAATAGAGCGTCTTGCCGTCGGGTGACAAACCGATGCCGTTCGGGCCATCGACCGGGAACGCGATCTCCTTGATGGACGAACCGTCGGCCTTCGCGTAGTAGAGCGCGGTGAGGTCGCTCGTGCGCGCCTCGTTGTCGCGGATGCCGTGATCGGTGAAGTAGAAGCCGCCGAGAGTGTCGAACACGAGGTCGTTGGGTGCGCGCAGCGGACGGCCGTCGCACGATGTGTAGAGATCGGTCACCTTGCCCGAGGAGAGATCGACCCGCTGGATGCGGCCGCCGATGTACTTGCTCGGGTCGAACGGTCCGGGAAAGCAGAGACCGCCGAAGTCGACTTCGGTGAAGCACCCGCCGTTGTTGCAGAGATACAGCGCACCATCGGGACCGATGGCGGCGCCGTTCGGGCCACCGGCGATCTCGGCGACGGTCTCCTTGCGACCATCGGGCCACACACGAGTGATACGTGGTCCGAACATCTCGACGAGGACGACGCTGCCGTCCTTCATCGCGATCGGACCTTCCGGGAACTTGAGACCGGAGGTGACTTCGGTGAACGTGGGCGCGGTGGTCATGGCCGAATCATGCCACGACGAGAACCACGGCGGACCAGCCGGGCGATCAGGATTGGGCTTCGAGTTCCTCGACCGTCATGAGCACCTCGCGTGCCTTGCTCCCGGTGCTCGGGCCCACGACGCCCCGCTCTTCGAGGAGGTCCATGATGCGCCCGGCCCGGGCGAAGCCCACCTTCAACTTGCGTTGGAGCATCGAGGTCGAGCCGAGTTGCGAGCGCACCACCAATTCGATGGCCTGGCGCAGCAACGCTTCGTCGTCGTCGTCGCCCCCTCCGTACGAGTCGGTGATGGCCGAACCGGCCGGGCTTCCGGTGGACGGTTCGTCACCCTCCACACCTTTCACGTACTCGACCTCGGGCGCTTGCTTGCGCCAGTGCGCCACGACCTTGCGGACCTCGTCCTCGGTGACCCAGCAGCCCTGGATGCGCTGAGCCACCGACGTGTTGCCGGGCAGAAGAAGCATGTCGCCGCGGCCCACGAGTTTCTCGGCGCCGATCTGATCGAGGATCACGCGACTGTCCATCTGGCTCGACACCGCGAAGGCCATACGGGCCGGGATGTTGGCCTTGATGACACCGGTGATCACGTTCACCGACGGTCTCTGTGTGGCCACGATGAGGTGGATGCCGACCGCTCGAGCCTTCTGCGCGATTCGTGTGATGCTCTCTTCAACGTCACGCGCCGCCACCATCATGAGGTCGTTCAGCTCGTCGACCACCACGACGATGTATTTCATGCGCTCGAGCACGCGATCGGAACCGAGGGCTGGGGTGATCTCGCCACGATCGAAGGCCGCGTTGTAGCCGGTGATGTCGCGGTACCCCATCTCGTAGAGGATGTCGTAGCGCTTCTCCATCTCGCGGACCGCCCAAGCGAGCGCGTTGGCCGCTTTGCGCGGATTGTTGACCGGCTGTGTGAGCAGGTGCGGCAACCGCGCGTACTGACCCATTTCGACCTGCTTCGGGTCGACCAGGATGAGCTTCACCTGATCGGGCGTCGTGCGCATGAGCAACGACGTGATGATGCAGTTGATACCGCTCGACTTGCCGGCACCGGTGGCGCCGGCGATGAGGAGATGCGGCGTGGTGGAGAGGTTCAAGAACACCGAGCGGCCGGAGATGTCCTTGCCGATGGCCACATCGAGCGGATGGCTCGCGGCCTTGGCCTCGGCCGACGACATGAGGTCACCGAGGGCCACCAACTGGCGCGCCGAATTGGGCACCTCGATTCCGATGGCCGAGCGACCGGGAATGGGCGCGAGGATGCGCACGTCGACCGCGGCGAGCGAATACGCGATGTCTTTCTGGAGGCTCGTGACGCGCGCAACTTTGACACCCGGTCCGAGTTCGAGTTCGTAACGCGTGACGGTGGGCCCGACGGTGCGACCCACCAACTTCACTTCGACTCCGTGCGACGAGAGAGATTCCTCGAGAATTCGACCGCGTCGATCGATCTCGGCTTCGTCGATCGACTGCGCGCCCGTCCGCACCAGGAACGACGCGGGAGGTAATTCCCAGTCACCACGCGGTTGCGTGACCTTCACGTCGAGGGCCGGCTGTTTCATGGGAATCGACGGATCGATGGGCGGCAACGCCGGACGGCGCGACCGCGGACGCGGAGCCGGCGTCGGATCGTCGTCGGCGTCGTCGTCATCTGCGTCGTCATCTGCGTCGTCGTCATCTTCGTCGTCATCCTCGTCATCATCGACGGGGGCCGGGATCAGAGGAGCGAAGCCGGGTTCGATCACGGCATCGGGGCGCTCGGCGTCGCGTTCGGAGCGCAGCGAACCGAGATCGTCGGCAGCGGCTCGTACTCCGGAGCGCAGGCGGCCAAAGACGCGTCCGAGGATCTCGCGCAGTGCGTCGTACGCGCCGGTGATCGAGAGCGTGGTGATCAGCAGGGCTCCACCGAGTCCGATCGCCACGAGAACGAGCGTCGTACCGATGGTTCCGATCAGCGAGTCGAGGGTCTGGCCGAACAGGGCGCCGAACCAGCCACCGGCACGGCTGAGAGAATCGAGCCCCGTGTAACCGTCGGGCCCGCGGAACACGTGCAAGAGGCCGAGCGCGGCGATGCCGACACCACCCCAGCCGAGCGCGAACTTGGTGCCACTCGGCGTCTGTTCTCCGCGCAACAACGCGACCCCGATCGCCACCGCGACGAGTGGCAACAGATAACGACCCCACCCGATGATGGCACCGAGTGCGTCATCGGTTCCGCGGCCGACCGGGCCGGCGAGCTTGAAGTACACGGCAAGGGCGATCAGCAGGCCGATCACGAAGGCGGCGATGGCCGCGAGTTCGTTCTCACGACCGGAGATGGCGCTGCGCACCTCACCCGACGAGCGTTTGGGTCGCGGTGTGCCGGCGGTGCCGTCGGACGACGTGGCGCGAACGGAGGGCTTGCCCGTTCCCTTGCGCGCTCCCGCGCTCTTTTTCTTCGCAGCCACACCCGAACGCTACCAACGGGGTGCGTCGCGCCCCGGGAAT
>CAYNKE010000102.1:0-6613 GCA_964397715.1 uncultured Bifidobacterium sp.
TCCACCGAATGGGGCCCGGGCGTGCGCCTGCGCATCCAAGCATCGACGGTCCTCGACGGTTCCGGACTCGGCGCATCCATCGCGGTGAACGGCTGCTGCCTCACACTCGTCGACCGCGGCACGGAGAACGGTCACGAGTGGTGGGACACCGACGTGAGCGACGAGACACTGAAGCGCACCACCACCGGCTCGTTGAAACCCGGCGATCGAGTGAACCTCGAACGCCCGATGGCCCTCGGCGATCGTCTCGGCGGCCACATGGTGCTCGGTCACGTGGACGCCGTGGGCGATGTGGTCTCCCCCGCCCCCGATCTCGTGGTGCGGGTGCCGAAGAATCTCATGCACCTGCTCGTCGAGAAGGGATCGGTCACGGTCGACGGCATCAGCCTCACCGCCTTCGATCTCACCGCCGACACGTTTCGTGTCGCGGTCATTCCGCACACCGCCGAAGTGACCACGCTCGGCTTTCGACCGTCCGGCTCGAAGGTGAACCTCGAGATGGACGTGCTCGCCAAGCACATCGAACGGCTAGTCGGCCCCTACCAGAAGTAGTTCAGCGACCAGGCCGCCACCCTCGCGCGGCCGCAACGACACCCGACCGCCCGACGCTTCAGCAAGTCGTGAAGCGATCGCGAGTCCGAGCCCGGTTCCACCTGCAACAGCGTCGGGTGCCCGCCAGAAGCGGTCGAGAGCGCGATCGCATTGCTCGGCGGTCATGCCCGGGCCGCGGTCAGCCACCGCGACACGAACGCCACTCGCGTCGCGGGTCGCCGACACCTCGACCATCGAGCCGTCGGGCGAATACTGCACCGCATTGTCGATGAAGTTGTCGACGATCTGGTCGAGCACACCCACCATCGCCCGGGCCCGACACGACGTTCCCTCAGCGAGCCTCAGGGTCACGCCGGATTCGGCGGAGAGGGCCGACCACGAAGCGACTCGGTCGACGAGCACGTCGCGAACATCGACGTCGATCAACTGATCGGCGCGAGCCTCGGCCCGCGCCAAGGCCAGAAGGCCGTCGACGAGATGCTGGAGACGCTCGGTTTCCTGCAGGGCGGCGTCGAGTTTGAGGCGCGCCGACACCGGGTCGGCGGCCAGAGCCTCGTCGGCCTGCTCGAGTCGCATGCGCAGAGCGGTGAGCGGTGTGCGCAACTGGTGCGAAGCGTCGCTCGCGAAGCCCCGCTGTCGTTCGACCAGAGCCCCGAGTCGTGAACTCATGCGATTGAAGGACGTCGCGAGCACCCGCACCTCCGACGGGCCCGACTTCTCGTCGGCGCGCACCGCGAAGTTCTCACGGCCCACCTGTTCGGTCGCGTGCCGAAGACGCGACAGTGGCCTGGTGATCGTGTACGTCAGGAGTAGTGCGACGACCACCGCGACCGCGATCGACATCAGCGCGGTGAAGAAGATCCCCCAGAGCCGTCCGCTCACCCGTGAACTGATGACACTCTCGGGATACGTGATTCGGACGGTGCCGTTCACCTGATCGCCAAGGATCACCGGCACCGACACGTAAAGCAGATCGAACCCCAGTGTCGTGCTGTATCTCTTGCCAGTCACCGGCAGCCCGGACAGCGCCGAGGCGATCTCGGGGCGGGTCGAGTAATCGCGACCGGTGACCGACTCTTCATCGGACGACGCAATCGCGAGCCCACGACCGTCGGTGACGACGACGCGACCCCCGGTCTCGGCGGAGTACACCGCGAGGACGTCGTTGATGCTCGTCGCGTCGACGACCTCACTTTCTCCGAGATCCTGAAGGAGCATCTCCGACCGACCGGCAATCGTGAATGCATCACGCTCCAACTCGGTCGTCACCCGGTCGCGTTCGACCCGCCGAAGGTGCGACACGAGCGGGACGTCGTGCACCGCCAGGACGAGCACGGTGAGGCCGACCATCGATGCCACGAGCCGGGATTTCATCCGACCTCCACCAATCGGAAGCCGACGCCGCGGACGGCCTCGATCCAGCGCGGATCGCCAAGCTTCTGCCGCAGCGTCGCGACGTGCGCATCCACCGTCTTGGTCGGTCCGTACCAATTGGCGTCCCAGACGTTGTCGAGAATCTCGGTTCGCGTACGAACGACATCGCGGGCCTCGGCGAGATAGACGAGCAGGTCGAACTCCTTCGGCGTCACCTTGATCTCCTCGCCTCGGAGAGTCACGCGGTGTGCGCGCCGGTCGATCACGAGCGGTCCGCGGACGACCGTCCGGCCCTCTTCTTCGTCGTTCACGTTCGACGTCCGACGAGACACCGCGCGAATACGCGCGACGAGCTCGCGAAACGAGAAGGGCTTCGTCACATAGTCGTCGGCGCCCAGTTCGAGGCCGACGACGCGGTCGATCTCGTCGGAGCGGGCGGTCAGCATGATGATCGGAACGTTCGACCGGGATCGGAGTTCGCGGCACACATCACGCCCATCCATGTCGGGCAGTCCGAGATCGAGAAGAACGACGTCGGCATCACCGATGGCGAGCGCCTCGCGCCCCGTTCGCACTCGCGTCGGGACGAATCCTTGATCGGTCAGACCGTCCACGAGGCCGCTCGCAATGGCGTCATCGTCTTCCACGACCAGCACTCTCACGACCGACCTCCGGGAGTCATTGTGTCGTATCCGCCCTTGGGGCGGACCGATCTCCAGCAGTCGATCCCGGCACTTCGCCACATTTTGACGAATCTTGGAAATTCCCTCACCGTCCCCTTGACCACGAGTTCCTACCGTTCGTGACGTCGAAAGGACTCCCATGAAGACCCGTACCGCAACCGCTCTCTCGATCGTCGGAGTCCTCGCCGCCGGCACTGCTGCCGCGTTGGCCAATACACACGTCCTGACCTCGCGGGCCGCGTCGAACAGCACTCCCGACATTCTGAGCGTCAACACGACCTCGATCCCGGTCCCGATCCAAGCCGCCAATCCCGACGCAACGACCGGCGATCTCTCGGCCACACAGTCACCAACCATCGCCGACACTTCGATCACCTCGTACGCGATCGGTGACGCGGGCATCGTGAAGTTGCGGGTCAACAGCGACAACGTCGAGGTCGTCGAGGTCGTGCCGAACAGCGGCTGGAAGACGATCGATGCCGCATCCTCGGCCGGCACGTATCCGGCGGCGGTCGTCCTGGCCTCAGCGGACACCGAGGTGACGTTCGCCGCCGCGTTCGTCGACGGACGCGTGGTCACCGACGTCGAGAGTCGGTCGCTCGTTCCGCCGCCGGGCGGGTCGCCTCAGAAAGACGACCAACACCGTGACGACGAACACGATGACGACGATCACGACCGCGATCACCGGGACGACGGACACGAGGAGCATGACGACGATGACGACTGATCGCAATCAGCGCCTCGCGGCGCTTTCGGCACAACGACCGCCGCGCATGAGCGTCAAGCGCCAAGCGACGATCGGCAAGATCCTCGCAACCGGCCTGACATCCACCACAGTCTTCGGCATCACCGCGGCTCTCGGCTGGTCGGCCTCGTCCGCGAGTGGCGACACCGTCGACCAAGTCGTGTTCGATCAAGCGACCGGAGTCATCACGGCCTATCGCAACGGCCAAGTCGTGTCGTCGCAACAGGTCACCGGGTCGACGGTGTCTCCCGTCGCCGTGGCCGAACCGACCCCGACCCCGCACTTCCCATCAGCCGCTCCGTCAATTACCCCCGCACCAACCAGCCCCGCGCCGGCGCCATCGAACACGGCCCTGGCACCGGCTCCCGCGTCGGCACCGGTGACGGCACCGACCACACCGTCCCCCGTCACGATTCCGATCACGATTCCGATCGCAATCCCCGCTCCGCAGCCCCTTCCCCCGTCGCAGGCATCGTCGTCGGGGTCCCACTGACGTGCCCACCGTCGCGTCGTCTCGCCTCACCCACGTCATCGAGACGCGGGCGATGGGATGCGCGATGCGCATCATCGTCGTCGGCGGATCGAGCGACACCGTGGGCCGGGTGGTAGAACGCGTCACCGAACTCGAACGGCGATGGAGTCGCTTCCTGCCCCACAGCGAACTCAGCCTTCTGAACGCCGCGGGTGGACGTGAGACCGTCGTTTCGGTCGACACGTTGCGGCTCTTGACGACCATGATCGACGGACATCGCGCCACCGATGGCGCGTTCGATCCGACCCTCGTCGTCCCGCTCGTGACGATCGGATACGGATCTTCGCTCGGCGACCCGAGTCTGCGAACCGATCTTCCGCTCGACCTCCACCACCGCGGACGAATCACCGACGTGGGCGTCGATCCCGACGCGAAGACCGTCCGTCTCCCGATCGGCACCGCCCTCGACGCCGGCGGAGTTGGCAAAGGACTCGCCGCCGACATCGTCGTGGAGGAGTTCGTCGATCACGAGTGCGATGGCCTCCTCGTATCGATCGGCGGCGACGTGGTGGTCGCTGGTCGGGCCCCCGAAGACTGCGGCTGGGCGATCGACATTCTCGACCCCGCGGCGCGCCATCACGTCGACTGCGTCCACATCGACCGGGGTGCGGTCGCGACGTCGAGCACCGAACTACGCGTCTTTGCGGGTGGCCACCATCTGATCGATCCGACGACACTGCGATCGGCGACGTCGGGTGTGCGTGGCGCGTCGGTCATCGCCGGCTCGGGCGCCTGGGCCGAGATGCTCACGAAGCCGCTCATGATCACCGGTCGCTCACACCTTCCGCGTCTCGACGCGCTCGGAATCGGCGCGAGCATCACCGACCTTCACGGTCGCGCGTGCAACGACGCGTGGGCCCAGTTGGCGGTCATGCGATGACCGTCTCTCCGCAGTTCTGGTGGTACGTCTCGCGCGCGTCAGGAATCACCAGTTGGCTTCTTCTGACCGCCAGCCTCGTGTGGGGTGTACTGCTCTTCACGCGAGCACTCCGCAAGATTGACACACCGTGGTGGCTTCTCGACATGCACAGTTGGCTCTCGGGCCTCGCCATGGTGACCATGGTTCTTCATCTCGGCGCGCTCGTGGCCGACAACTACGTGCACTTCTCGTGGTCCGAACTCCTCGTTCCTGGCGCGAGCTCGTGGCGCAAGCTGCCCGTGGCGCTCGGTGTGGTGTCGCTCTGGATCCTGGTCGCGGTCCAGGGGACGTCGCTCGTCCGCAAGCACATCAGTCGCCGATTCTGGAAGTGGGTTCACCTCGGCTCGTACGCGGCGTGGTGGCTCGTCTCGCTGCACGCCGGATTGGCCGGCACAGACGTCTCCAATCGGGTGTACCAGGTGGTCGCGGGTCTCGCGACCTTGGTGGCCGCGGCCGCCACCGTGCTGCGAATCGTCAAACCTCGCCGAAGCCGCGATGAAGTCGTGCCGGCCAGGGCCTGAGTCGCCGAATCTTCGCGGCCGAACACGACCCACGAACTACCCTTTCGGCGATGTCGAACGACGGCACTTCAACCGATCTGGCGGCTTTGCGCGCCCGTATCGACGAACTCGATCGCCGATTGCTCGACGTCCTCGCCCAGCGGCTCGAGGTGTGCAACGAAGTCGCCCGAGTCAAAGAACGCAGCGACACGCCGGTCATCCAGCCGGCCCGTGTCCGCGACGTCGTCAACTCACGTCGCCAATGGGCCATTGATGCCGGCGTCGATCCCGATTTCGCCGAACAAGTGATGCGCGTCCTCCTCTCGGAGACGCATCGCATCGAGGTGGCCGGTCGACGACCCGACGCGGCGCCCGACAAGACCGCCACTCCGGAAGGCACCCGGTCGGCCATCGACACTGTCGCATCGCGCATCGACCACGTCGTCGTGGCGGTCTCCGACGTCGGCGCTGCGACAACGCTTTTCACCGATCGCCTCGGCTTCCATCTCGAGCAGACACCTCAACCCGGAATCGCCGTCCTCGGCGCCGGCGGTGTCACGATCGTTCTGGTCGGACCACAGGCCGGACCCGAAGTCGCCGAGCACATCGAGATCCACGGCACCGGGATCCACCACATCGCCGTCGAAGTTCTGAACGCCGACTACGCCCGCGGCACTCTGAGCGGCGCTGGAGCCCCCCTTCTCACCGAAGTGATCGTCGACGCCGATGGCCACGAGCAGTTCTTCACGGTGCGCGACCCGGCCTCGGGCGTGCAGGTCGGTTTCGTCGCCCGAACCGGCCACCGCGTGGGCGTGGCCACGGCCAATGTGCTCGAGGCGTTCAAGAACCTTCCGTCTCGCTAGTCTCTGATCAGCACGACAGGTAGGGGGACTTCGGCTTCTCGCATCCGTCGACCCCCGTTGTGCCCTGGCAACAACCGAGTCCACGAGGCGAATCCGACCGAACGCCGGGTCGTCTCTCGAACAACGAGGTTCTTCGATGTCGCGCCAGCGCATTCCTGTCTCCGACGTTTCCCGTTCACCCTCCGATCGTCCTCGGTCGACCAAGCACGATCACCTCGTCGACACCCCGCTCGACGAACTCATGGCCGCGGCTCGCCGTGTCCGCG
Organism: uncultured Bifidobacterium sp.; assembly: GCA_964397715.1. Lineage (GTDB taxonomy): Bacteria > Actinomycetota > Acidimicrobiia > Acidimicrobiales > Ilumatobacteraceae > Casp-actino8. The sequence continues at coordinate 6,435 of CAYNKE010000102.1, forward strand.
ACGACCATCACGGATCGCGGGTGACCTTCTCCCCCAAAGTCTTCATCCCACTCACGATGCTGTGCCGCGACACGTGCGGCTACTGCACGTTCGCCCAACCTCCCGCGCGTCTCGAGAGCCCGTACCTCTCCCCCGATGAAGTCGTGGCAATCGCCAAGCGCGGCGCCAAGCACGGCTGC
>CAYNKE010000103.1:0-6591 GCA_964397715.1 uncultured Bifidobacterium sp.
AGTTCCTTGGTGAGCATCACCGGGTTGCGGTAATCGACGCACAGCACACGGCATCCGACCTTGATCGTGCTGGTGGCTTCGGCCGCCACCGCCATGGCCGGAATGGCCGCCACGGTCTGGACCGGATGACCGGTCGCACTGAGGGCCGGACCGGGTCCGATCACGTGATCGGCCAGATGGAACGACGAGAAGCCGAGCGACTCGGCACGCCGTGCGAGAACGCGCCATTCATTGGCCGAGGCCGGCGCGTAGGCCTGCACACCGAAGCGGAACTTGTTGCTCACGAAGGAACCTCCAGAATCTTGACGGCGCCGGTGTCGCCATCGACTTCGATGAGTGCGCCATTGGGAATGCGCTTGGTCGCGTCGGTCGCCGACACCACGCACGGCAAACCCAACTCGCGACTCACGATGATGGCGTGGCTGATCGCCGCACCGACGTTGACGACCACCGCACCGCACGGCATGAACAACGGCGTCCAGGCCGGATCGGTGTTCGGTGCGATGAGCACGTCACCGGGTTCGAGATCTCCGGGCTCGGTCGGATCGAGGATCACACGCGCCCGGCCCACGTACTTGCCAGGGCAGCCCGGAACACCTTGAACGATCTCGCCGGCCTGGGCCTGAGCGACCGCGCTCTCACCCTTCTTGGCGTACGCCGAAAGCGGCGGCACGACGCCGTTCTTGATGAAGAAGGGCGGTTCGAGCGTCTGGAGGTGCTGCCACTGTCCGTAACGTTCGGCGAGCACGGCCCGGAACGACTTCGGGTCGGCGGCGAACTTCTCGAGTTCGGCGTCGAGAAGCATGAACACGTGGTGGGCGTCGACCAGATTGCCGAGTGCGGCGTGGCGGCGACCCAGCTCGCGAACCGCGACCCGCACCTCGTTGACCGCGCGGATGATGTTGGTCTTGGTCCGTTCGCGAATGGCCATCTGCGAGGACGCCACGATGGCGCCTTCGAACTGGCCGGCCAACTCGGCCCCGAGCGGCGCGACCTTGGCGCGAATCTCGGCGGTGAGGCGCTGACGTTCTTCGGCCTTCTTCTTCTGGCGGGCGCGCGGCGACTCGGCGTCGGACTGGAGGCGGACACGGTCGATCGCGGCCAAGGCGATCTCCGGGCGGGTCTCCCACGTGTCGGCGCTGATCTCCCACTCGTTCGGGCCGCGCGAGCCGAAGTCGAACAGGAACTGGTCGAAGTCAGCGAGAAACGCCTTGGCATCGGCCGAGCCTGACGACGCGAGCCGTCCGAGCAGACCACTCACGCCGGCGTCGAACGCCGAGGTGAGTTCGGCCGACGACCGCACCCGACGTGAGATGTCCCACATGCGGTAACTCGGCTCCGCCGAGTCGACGTCGCCGATGCCGGCGAGCAACTTCATCGCCGTCTCGGGTTCTCCGAGAGCCGCGCACACCGCTCCGAGGATGCCAGGAGCAATGGCCGAGTCGGAACTGGGCGGTGTGTGGCTGTCGAACAACTTGCGCAGTAGCGGCTGGAGCATGCGAATCCGGGCCACGAGTTCGGTGTCGGACGTGGCCAGAAGATCGGGACGGTTGCGACGCAGCCCGATCGTCATCTCTTTCTCGGCATCGACTTCGGGAACCGAGGTGGTCGTCATGACCCAACCGAGATGGCCCATGATCCCGTCCACCAGGTCGGGGCGCTCGTCGAGCGGATGCGGCTCGTACGGCGGCACCTCGGGGTGATCGCCGAAGAACGCCAGATCGAGTTGCTCGACGGTGAGCAGCGGGCTGCGGACGCCTTGCATCCGGACGTTGGACAAGTTGATGTAGAAGTACCCGGCGAAAAATCCCGCGACCTCGGGGTGGCCGTCGGTGAACTCGTCGATCGTGTAGTTGCCCCCGCGCACGTAGCCGTCGCGCCAGCCAAGGAGAATTCCGTTCTCCCAGCACAACTGCTGGCTCAACGGACTCGCGGCTGACGGGAGGACTTCACCGGCGTTGGCCCGCGTGTAATGCGGCCATCGCGGACTCGGGTCCCGGTCGGTCATCCAGCGATCAGCCATTGCGCACCCCCAGGTCGCCGTCCGCCCCGCGCGGACGCCTCAAACTAACCGACCGATCACTTCGGTCGCCATGCCGGCCTGGGGGCCGGAAACCGGTTTCAGGCGGCCGGCCGGGCCGAGACGACGAGCCGCTTGAGACCGCGCAGAACGAAGGAGTCCTCGAACTGGAAGTCGTTACCGGGGGCCAGGGCGAGATCGTGGAGTCGATCGAGAACGAGATTGACCGCGATCCGGGCCTCGGTGCGTGCCAGACCGGCGCCGGGGCAGAAGTGCTCGCCGTTTCCGAACGCGAGGTGTTCCTTCACGTTGGTGCGGTCGAGGTCGACCCGATCGGGCTGGGCGAACTTGCATTCGTCGCGGTTGGCCGAGGCGAAGAGGAGCCACATGTGATCGCCGGCCGGGATCGCGGTGCCGTTGATCTCGACATCGACCTTGGCTTGACGGAAGAGACCACCAACCGGAGCTTCGATACGCAGCATCTCCTCGACGAGGGTCTCGACGAGCGAGCGGTCGGCGCGAACGCGAGCCTGCAGAGCGGGATCCTCGGCGAGATACCGGATGGTGTTGGTGATGAGCTTGGTCGTGGTCTCGTTCCCAGCCACCAGGAACTGGGTGAGCATTCCCAACTGCTCGTCGTCCGAGAGTTCCTCGCCGTCGATCTCGGCGTTGGCGATGTCGGACAAGATGTCGTCGGTCGGCGTCTGGCGACGGGCCGCGACCTGCGCGAGGAAGTACTCGTTGAACGCCTTGGTCGAGAGCAGGAAGCCGCGCACCTGTTCGGTCGACGGGTCGTGGTTGCCGACCGGCATGACGAGATCGTCCGACCACTTCTTGAACGTGGCCAAGTCGTGGTCGGGGACGCCGAGGGCCAGGGCGATGATCGCCATCGGGAGCCCCACCGCGAAACGCGAGACGATCTCGACGGACCCGTTCTCGCGCAACTCGCGACACACGTCGTCGAGGAGTCGCTCGGCGGTGGCCGTGATGGCCGGCTCCATTCCGCGGATGCGATCGGGTCGGAAAGCCGGATTGACGAGACGGCGCTGGCGACGGTGCTCGGGCGGGTCGGCGTTGAGGAGGACCGCGGCGCGGCCGCGCTGGATGGAGGTCGAGCCGAGCACGGCTTGCATCTCGGGCTCCTGCATCAACTGCATGATTCCGTTCATGAGGGCCTCGCCACCCGACTGCGGTCCGGTGGGCGACAGACTCGAGAACCGCTCGGTGTCGCGCAGGATCGCCCGGACGTCGTCGTAACGGGTGATCATCCAGGCGCCCAAACTCTCGACCCACGCGACTCCCCCTCCCGCACGCAGGTCGGCGAAGATCGGATACGGGCAGGCGATGGCCGACTGTTCGCGGTGGATCAGAGCGTCGACGCGCGAGGCGGCGTCGCCCTGGGTCGCATGGTCCTGGGTGGTGGTCATCGCGTCTCCTGTCCGGTCACGACGAAAAGTTACCGGTCGATTAGTTTGTAGGGCGGAGCGGACGGGGGTCCCTCCAGGGGGAACAAGATGTCCGAGACCGTGTCCACCCATCACACGTTCTGCCGTGTGTGCCACGCCAGCTGTCCGCTCGAGGTCGACGTCCAGTTCGGGCGAGTCACCGCCGTGCGCGGAGTCCCCGAGGACCCGATCTTCGCCGGTTACACCTGCATCAAGGGTCGCCAACTCCCCGACCAGATGGTGCACGACTCCCGACTTCGTTCAGCACTTCGTCGCCGTCCCGACGGAACGTTCGAGCCGGTCTCGTCGACCGACGCTCTCGACTCGATCGCCGCCGAGTTGCGTCGCATCATCGACACCTACGGCCCGCGCGCCGTGGCCAGTTACACCGGCACCGGCGGATACCAGAACTCTCTCGCCGTGCCGGCAGCCCGCGCCTTCCATCAGGGCATCGGCTCGTCGTCGTTCTACACGTCGGTCACCATCGACCAGCCAGCCAAGGGAACCGCTCCGTTCCGCACCGGCATCTGGGAGGCCGGGTACCACAACTTCACCGGCGCCGACGTTCTCCTCGCCGTGGGCTACAACCCGATGGTCTCGAGCTTCGGACCCACCGGCGGCTTGCAGGGAACCAACCCCTTCGTGGTCATTCGCGAAGCGAAGAAACAAGGCCTGAAGTTGATCGTGATCGACCCGCGCCGCACCGAGTTGGCCACGCAGGCCGACCTCCATCTCGCGGTCAGGCCCGGCGAGGACCCCACGCTGCTCGCCGGTATCACCAAGATCATCCTCGACGAAGACCTCATCGACCATGCGTTCTGCGAACAATGGGTCGGCGACCTCGACCGACTCGCCGCCTCGGTGCGCGACTTCGATCTCGACTACGTGGCCCGTCGTTGCGACGTCCCGGCCCACGACATCGTCGCCGCCGCGCACATGTTCGCCAACGGCAAGCGCGGCACCGCGGGTTGTGGCACCGGACCCAACATGGCGCCCCATTCGAGCCTGGCCGAGCACTTCGTGATCGTGCTCAACACCATCTGCGGTCGCGTCAATCGCGAAGGTGACGACGTCGAAAGCGGGTTCTTCCTCTATCCCGACATGCCGCGCCGCGCCCAGGTGATCGCCCCGCGCAATCCCACCCCCGGGCCAGCCGCGCGCTTCCGCAATCTGCACGGCCAGCGCGGTGAAATGCCCACCACGACTCTGGCCGAAGAGATTCTCACCCCGGGCGAGGGTCGGATCCGCGCGCTCATCGTCAGCGGCGGCAACCCGGTCGTCGCCTGGCCCGATCAAGAACTCACGCTGCGCGCGATGAAGGACCTCGAACTACTGGTGGTCGTCGATCACCGCATGTCGGCCACCGCCGAGTTCGCGCACTACGTTCTCGCGCCCACGCTGTCTCTCGAGCGAGCCGACGTGCCGCACCTCATGGACCGCTGGTTCCGCGCGCCGTACACCAACTACACCGAAGCCGTCGTTCCGCGCCTCGGCGACGTCCTCAACGAGTGGGAAGTGTTCTACGAGCTCACCAAGCGCCTCGGTGTTCCGCTGCCGTTCCCCGGTGGCTCGGCTCCCACCGATCACCAGCCCACCGACGACGAAATCATCGAGTTGGCGTATGCGGGTTCGCGCATGCCGCTCGACGAGATCAAGAACAACCGGATGAAGGTGCACCCGCAACTCGCGCTCAAGGTGAAGGCCGCCGATCCCGACTGCACCGCCAAGTTCACCCTCGCTCCCGACGACATCGCCGCCGAACTCGCGGTCGTGCGAACCGAAGCCGACGCTGCCGAGGCCCTCGGCGCGTCGTCAGCCGAGTATCCGTTCCGCCTGGTGAGTCGCCGCCTCAAGCACGTCCTCAACTCGCTCGGCAGCGAACTACCGGGCCTGGCCGCCAAGGGCACCACCAATCCCGCGTACATGAACCCCGACGACATGGCCGACCACGGCATCGCCGAGGCCGACATCATCGAGATCACGTCACCGCGCGCGTCGTTGCACGCCGTCGTGGAGGCTGCTCCCGACGTACGACGCGGCGTCATCTCGATGGCCCACTCGTGGGGCGGCTCGTCGCTCACCGACGAGAAGGTCCGCGACATTGGTGCACCCACCAACCGACTCGTGTCGGTTGATCAGGGCTACGACCGCGTCACGGGTATGGTCGTGCAGAGCGCCATCCCGGTGCGCATCCGCATCTTCGAAACCGCCAAGTAACCACTACAGGAGACGACATGGCTCGTATCGACGTTCCCGACGGAGAAGGCCTCGAAGCCGGCCGCATGTGGCAGCTGGCTCCGCACATGGGCAAGGGTGTCCACGCTATGAGCGAGGCCGTCTACGTGCACTCCACACTCAGCATCCGCGAGCGGGAGGTCGCGCGAATGCGCGTGGCCCAGCTCAATCAATGCGTCGTTTGACTGAACACCAGAGCCGCATCGGCGATGCGGCAAGGACTCAGCGACGAGCTGTACAACTCGGTTCAGAACTACTACGACAATCCCCACTTCACGCCGCGTGAGCGCTTGGCCGCCGAATACGCCGAGCGCTTCGCGATCGACCACACGGCAGTCGACGACGATCTCTGGACTCGACTGCGCGAGCACTACTCCGATTCCGAGTTACTGGAATTGACCGTCACCATCGGCTTCTGCGTAGGTTTGGGTCGCGCGTTCCAGGTGCTCGACGTCGCTCGCGACTTCGACGTGCTCTGGAGCAAGGAACCACCCCACGACCACGGAGACACCACCGCATGACCCCGCTCGAGACCGTCAACGCCTTCATCGCCGCCATCGAGCGCAACGACCTCGACGCGGCCCTGGCCCTGGTCGCCCCCGACTGCGAGTACGACAACGTGCCGATGATGAAGGTGCACGGCCCCGAGGCCATGCGCGGCATCCTCGGCCCCATGTTCGCGCGGTGCCACGAGATCTCGTGGCCGATCCACCGTCAGTCGGCTTCGGGCAACGTCGTGTTCAACGAACGGACCGACAAGTTCCGGATGGATCACGGTTGGGTCGAGTTGCCGGTGAACGGTGTGTGGGAAGTGGTCGACGGCAAGATCACGCTGTGGCGCGACTACTTCGATCTGCAGAGTTACCTCAAGCAGTTCCCCACCGACAATCC
>CAYNKE010000104.1:0-6459 GCA_964397715.1 uncultured Bifidobacterium sp.
GTCGTCGGTGTGCTCGAGGCCGCAGCTCATGCGCACCGTGCCCGGGGTGATCCCGGCCGCTGCCAACTCATCAGGCGTGAGCCCAGCGTGCGTGGTGGACGCCGGGTGAGTCACCAAGGTCTCCGGTCCGCCCATCGACGTGGCCGGTCGACACAGCCGCACCGCTTCCACGAAACGCGCCCCAGCCTCGCGACCACCGGCCAATTCGAACGCCAGCACTCCCCCGAACTGCGCGTACTGCCGCTTCCCCAATGCGTACTGCGGATGCGATTCGAGCCGCGGATGGCGAACCCAGCTGACTGCCGCGTGCGTCTCGAGCGCACGGCCCACGGCCACCGCGGTCTGCTCCTGCTGACGCAGACGCGGTCCGAGTGTGCGCAGTCCGCGCAAACCGTTCATCGCGTCGAACGGTGACGCGCACGCACCTTGCAACACCGCAAAACCCCACAACGCGTCGATGAGATCGCGCTCACCGGCCACCACACCGAGCGTCGCGTCGTTGTGACCCGCCATGGCCTTGGTGGCCGAGTGAATCACCAACTGCACACCGTGTTCCAACGGCCTCACACCGAGCGGTGTGGCGAGCGTGGAGTCGACCGCGGTGATCGGTCCCTTGATCGCTCCCAATTCTTCGAGATCGACCAAGTCGAGCAACGGATTGGCCGGCGTCTCGGCGAGCACGAGCATCGTGCGGCCCGGGATCACCGCGGCAGCGAACGCGCCGGGCTTCGTGCCGTCCACGAACGTCACGTCGATGCCGAAACGCGGACACACACCGGCCAGCAACTGTGTGGTGCCACCGTACGCCTGCTGCTGAGCCACCACGTGATCGCCCTTGCTGCACAGTCCGAGCACCACACCGGTGATCGCACCCATGCCCGACGCGAACGCGCGCGCGGCCTCGGCACCTTCCAACTCGGCCACCGCTGATTCGAACGCGTTGATGGTGGGATTGCCGTGGCGGCTGTAGAACTCAGCGGCGCGCGACGAGTGAGCCATGCGCTGGCCGTCAGCCAGGGTGTCGATCTCGAAAGTGGTGGATGCCCACAGGACCGGGGCCATGGCGCGAATCCCGGGCGTGCGACCACCGTGAACGGCCGTGGTCTCGGGGTGGCGATCGACTCCGCCTTCGGCGTTCGACCCGCGATTCGACTGCTCGGACACGCCCCTCAGTCAACCAAGCGAAATCCGACCAGAAGGTAGGAATTCGAAAATCTCCCGATCACGGTGAGAAAAGTGCGAGAACCACTCGCGGTCGTCCTCTCTCTTCGTGCCCGCACGTGCGGGCGCCACCCACAACATCGAGAAAGGACCACCATGTCATCCCGCAACGACCGCCGCCCGTTGGCGTCGGTCCCCGACGCCGCACCCCGCGCCGTCGTCGCCCTGGCCCACCCATCCGATCGGCGCACCACCGAAGACGCGCTGTCGCGAGCCGGATTCCGCGTTCGCGCGACCGGTGACCTCACGACGATCGAAGCATTGCTCGCGTCGTTCGAGCCCGAGATCATCGTCCTCGACACTCGCGAATCGCATCCGAGTGCCGCACCGCTCGCCGAGGCGATCGGCCGGCGCCCCGAGATCTACACGATCGTGGTGGGGGCCGACTCTCCCGAACGACGGATCTCCGCACTCGAGCGAGGCATCGACGACGTCGTCGGTACCGAGACGACACCCGACGAGATCGCCCTGCGCTGTCGTTCGATGGTCACGCGCGCTCGGCGCCATCGTTCGATCGAGTCGGTGACCGAGTCGCGCATCTCCGAGTTCGGATGTCTGCGGATCGACACCGGCCGCCGCGAGATTCTCGTGAACGGCCACCTGATCGCGGCGACGAAACTCGAGTACGACTTGTTCGCGCGCCTCTGCGCGACGCCGTTCGAGGTCACGAGTCGTACCGAATTGATCGAGTCGGTGTGGGGCCCCCACTGGTACGGCGACACCCATGTGGTGGACGTGCACCTCTCGAATCTGCGCCGCAAGCTGCGCCACCGAGCCGGCAACGTGCAGTTCATGCACACCGTGCGCGGTGTGGGCTTCCGGTTGTCGGACGACATGTTCGAGAACCGTCGAATTCGCGCGGTACCAGCACGCAGTGCGTGACGACTACTGATACTCGGCCGTGATCCACCACCGGCCCGACACCACCTCGGCCAGATAGGCCCGGGTGTCGTCGGCATCGCGCACGAGCAACTGGAACCGGGCGGCGCGGCGAGCCCGCGCGTCCCACCAGCGCTCGTCGACCGGCCACGGTCCGGCCCACGACACGACGGCGACGCGGCGATCGCCGTGCACGAGAGTGCACGGCGCCGCACTCGCCACACCACGGCCACTCACCGACACCGCGCGATCGTGTTGATCGAGCACCGACACGGCCACGGGTTCGGCGTGCACGACACTCGGCGACGGCGCGGGCAGCGTCCCGGGCCACGGCGGAGCATCGACGGGTCGTTCGACCGCTTGTCGACCATCGGCACCGAGTTCGGCCACTGGCACGAGCTCGTACACCTCGTGCGGATCGCGGCCACCGCGCCACGACGCCACGTCGACCGCACGCGGACCGAGCAAGCCGATGAGCCGAGTGATGGCCTTGACCGCGGCGTCATCGGCCTGCGAGCGCTCGCCCCAGAACCCCATCTGCGTACCCGAATCGTGGCGCACGTCGGTGGGTGTGAGACGCAACAACACGATGCCCGCCGACGGCGGATCGTCACCGTTGATCCAGCCGTCGAGCTGCCAGCGCACACGATCGACGAGTGCCGGAGCACGTAGACCCTCGGAGCGATACCACACACGGCGCGACACGTCGCCGTGATCGGATTCGGCCTCGACGATCACGCGTGTGCACACCTGACCGTGATCGACGAGATGGCCATCGAGGCGATCAGCCAGTGTCTTGGCCGCGAACACCAGCATGTCGAGATGCGGAACCGCGTCGTCGAAGATCTGTTCGACACTCAGATCGTCGGGGGGTGCGGTCGCTGACGGCGGCGTGTCGTCGGCACCGGTGACCAGACGATGCAGACGTTCGCCCAGAGCGCCGAAGCGGTCGAACAAGTGCACCGGCGACAACGCCGCGACGTCGCCGAGCCGCGTCAGGCCCAGTCGTTCGAGCAGATCGACGAGTTGCGGATCGCATCCGGCCGAAGCCGCGAGTACCGACACCGGATGCGGGGCCAAGAATTCAGTGGTGCGTTCGGTGGGAACCACCACCGGTCGACCACGATGCATCGCGAGCCGCGCGGCGAGGGTCGCGGCCAGACGTCCGTCAGCGATGCCGATGCCGAACCCGCCACTGGCCACGGCGGCATCGGCCAGTCCGTGTACGACCAGTTCGGAGAGACGTTGCGCGAGAGCGTCGTCGCCGCCCACGTAGCGCGACGGACCGCGCGTGGCCATGAGCAGACAGCCCGGCGACTCGACGTCGAGTAACGGCACGAGCGTCCCCACCGAGCGCACCACCGGCTCGAAGCAACGCGCGTCACGATCGGGATCGTGCGGTACCAGCACGAGGTGTGGACACGCGCCCTGGGCCTGGCGTTTGCGCTGGCCCGCACGTACGCCATCGCGTTCGGCGGCCGGCGAGCAGCAGACCACGCGTTGCGCGTGCAGAACCGCGAGTGGCGCCTGCGGATCGAACTGCGGACCACGGCCGGCCCGACCAGCGAGCACCGCGGCCGTGAGCGGCCACGCCGGACTCCAGGCGACGGCACAACGAGGCGGTGCCACGTCAGCCGGTGCGGCGCAACGGAACCACGATGCCCTCGTGCACGATGGATTCGAGCGCTCCACTCGGCCCGGGCAACCACACGTCGTGACGAGCACTGTGACCGGGATGCTGACCGTGACGACCGCGATGATCGTGGTGCTGAACCTGACGACGACCGTCGAGTTGCAGCGACACGCGCCGCCGCTGCAGATGACCATGGCCTGCGCCGAGGCCCTCCCATTCGTGCACCGTCGACGTGAGTTGCACGTCGACACTCAGCGCACCGGGTGAACCCACCACCACCAGCACGCCACCGCGCGACTGCACACGCGTCTGCAGTCGGCGTGCGAGTGACGGCGACAACGACGACGTGATGGCCCGCGACAACACCACCACGTCGACACCATCGACGAGTGCGCTGAGAGCGTTGGGAGCATCGGCATCGGCGAGTGCGCTCACGAACACCGTGCGCGACACCACCACACCGAGTTCGGTGGCGGCGGCGACTCCGAGTTCGGGCATGCCCACGACACCGGCCCATGAACCGGCCTGCGTGGGCGCGACCATGAGCGCGAGTGCGCACGACATGGCGGCCGTGCCGGTGCACTGCACGGTGTGACCGCGCGTCAGGGCCGGAACGAGCGGCTGCAGCACGGGATGCACCGGCAACGTGCGTTCGCGCGCGAGGGTGAGCGGCGCATGATCGCCCACGACCGCGCGCACGGCCTGTTGGCGCTCGGCCGGGGACAGATCGGCGAGGGCGCGGCGGACGGATTCGAGGGCCATGCGGGCGACACTATCGAACAGGTGTTCGATGATTCCCACGCCGGCAGCCTCGGCTCCCGATCGGGACATCCGCCCGGCCCCATCAGGAGATTCGCCGATCGAGACGCCCCGACACGTCCGGTACGACCGAGTCATGACGAACTCCACTCATCACCAGGCACCCGTCCACCCCCACCCCGCCCTGGGCCCGGTTCGACCCGATCTGGTCGTGGTCACCGGCGCCGGCGGCATCGGTCTCGCGGTGGCCCGTCGCCTCGGTGCGGGCCGCCCCATCGTGCTGGCCGACCGCGACGTCGCCCATCTGCGTCACGGCGCCGCACTCCTTCGCGCCGAAGGCCATCAGGTGCACGAAGTGCCCACCGACGTGGCCGAGCCCGCCGCGGTTCTCCATCTCGCCGGGGTGGCCCAGCAACTCGGCGTCCCCCGCGTGATCGTGCACACCGCGGGTCTGTCACCCGTGCAGGCACCACCGGCACGACTCGTGGCCGTCGACGTGGTGGGTACTGCACTCATGATCGACGCCTTCGCCGACATCGTCGAACCCGGCGCCGTGATGGTGTGCATCGCGTCGATCGCCGGGGCCCTCACTCCCCTGCCCGATCATGACGAGAACCTCTTGGCGACCACACCCACCAGAGATCTGGCCCGACTGGCGATCCTCGATCCGAAGCACCTCGACGGGTCACGGGCTTACGGCGTGGCCAAACGCGCCAACCAACTGCGCGTGCAGGCCGCCGCGGTGCCGTGGGGACGCAAGGGTGCGCGCATCGTGTCGGTGAGTCCGGGGATCGTCGCCACCCCGATGGCCACGGCCGAATTCGAGAGTCCATCGGGGTCGGTGATGCGCCAGATGATCGATGCATCGGCGCTGCAGCGCATCGGGACACCCGAGGACATCGCCGCAGTGGTCGACTTCGTGGCCAACCCGAATGCCGCATTCCTCACGGGAATCGACGTCATTGCCGACGGTGGAACCGTGGCGGCGATGCGCACCGTGGGCGCATCCCTACAGGACTTGATCAGCGTCGGTTAGTTGTTCGAGGCGTCGGACTGACGACTCGACGAACTCGATCCCTTGGGCTCGCTCGGCGTCTTCTTGCGCGTCGTCTTCGGAGCGTTGGACTTCGCCTTGTCGGACTCGCGAGCCATGTCCTTGTCGACTTCGGTGCTGCCGCGCGTGATCGAGTCGAGAAGCTCGATGAAACCGCGCGCACCGTTGGCGTAGAAGTCGGCACCGATCTCACGAGCGTGCTCAGGGCCGCTGATGGCCGAGCCGCCGAGAACCACCGGCACTTCGTCGCCGATCGCTCGACGCAGCGTACGCACGACGTCGATCGCACCTTCCACCGATTCGGTGGTGGTGACGCTCACGCCCACGGCGGTGAGGTTGTTGATCTTGGACGCGGCGTGCACGAACGAATTGGCCGGCGTGTCGGCACCGAGGTCGAACACGTCGTAACCCTCGAGACGCAACAAATCGCCGAGCATCGCCAACGCGAGGGCGTGGCGTTCGCCCGACGGGCCACCGATGAGGACCTCACCGCGGCGACGGCCGCGACGCACGAACCGCGGGCTCATCTGGCCCACGAGTCGGGTGGCGATGGCGGTGGCTTGATGTTCGATCGCGATGTCGATCTCGCCGCGCGACCACTCTTCGCCGATGCGCGCCATGGCCGGTGCGAGGATCTCGAGATACACGGTGCCGATTTCGCCTCCGGCGTCGATCGCACGCTGCAGAACTCCCCACGCTCCGCCGGCATCGGCGTTCACGAGACAGGTGTGCAGTTCGTTCACGTAGTCGCCGGTCCGACGCGAATCGTCACCGGTGCGCGGGCGCTCCTTGCGCTCGTTGGCCCGTTGGCGGAACTCTTCGATGGCCTGCGGGCTGACCTGCCAGACACCCTTGACACGCGTGGCGTTCAACTTGCCCTGGCGCACGTAGCGGTAAGCCGTCATGTAGTGAA
>CAYNKE010000105.1:0-6318 GCA_964397715.1 uncultured Bifidobacterium sp.
TCGCATCGATGGCCGACCTCGGGATCACCGACGAGATCACCAACGTGAACGGCGGGGCCATCGCCCTGGGCCACCCCATCGGAATGAGCGGCAACCGCATCGCGCTGACGCTCCTGCACGAACTCCGCCGCCGCGGCGGTGGTCTGGGTGCCGCGGCCCTGTGCGGTGGAGGCGGTCAAGGCGATGCCCTGATCGTCCGCGCGCTCTGATCGACCCGTCCCACCCAGCGCCAGCGGGCTTCACGTCATACTGATCGGGCAAATCAGCCCAGGTCAGCGGCGATTCTTGCCCCGGCGTCGTCATAATCGTAACCTGATCGTCATACAGGGGCGGTCGTACCGTCTCCGTTGATCCGGGGTATCGACCGGGGATGGCCTTTCCGCCCGCGCCAGCCCCGAGCGGTACCCCGGTTGGCGTCAGTCGTCGAGTCGACGTCGACCGCTGAGAGCGCGGCCGAGCGTCAACTCGTCGGCGTACTCGAGGTCGCCGCCCACCGGCAGTCCCGACGCCGGACGCGTGACCGTGATGTCGAAGGGCTTCAGCAGCCGACCGATGTATTGGGCCGTGACCTCACCCTCGGTGTTCGGGTTGGTGCACACGATGACTTCACGCACGTCTTCGCTGCCGATCCGCATGACCAACTCGCGCATCTTCAACTGATCGGGCCCGATGCCCTCGATCGGATTCATCACACCGAGCAACACGTGATACCGGCCCTTGAACTCACCGGTGCGTTCGAGAGGAATGATGTCGCGACTCTCTTCGACCACACAGATGACACTCGAGTCACGGCGAGGATCGGCGCAGATGGGACACAGTTCGTCCTCGGCGAAGTTGAAGCAACGTGAGCAGAAGCGCACGCGTTCTTTGGCATCAGTGATCGCCTGCGCCAATCGCTGCACGTCTTCAGCCGGAAGTTTGAGCAGGTGGAACGCGATGCGCTGCGCCGAGCGAGGTCCGATTCCGGGCAACCGGCCGAGGTGATCGATGAGATTCTGAACGGGGAGCGTGTACGTGGAGGCCACGAATCACTGTTCTTTCTTCACGAACTTGGAGGCGGGAAACGCTTCCAGAAGTTCTTCCTCGGTCGACTTGGCGGTCGAGGTCGGCAATTTCTTCGCTTCGTCGATGTCGATCTCGTCGTCGTCGGGAACACTCGCCGCCTTCTTGCGCTTGGGAGTCGCCTCGCCCGGGGCATCGGCGCGAACCTCCACCGACACCGCGCACGGAACGCCCGCGGCCGTCCGCACCACCTTGGTGAGATCGTCGAGATAGTCGTTCACGCGCTTGGCCGCATGTTCGTTGTCGACCACGAGCACCACGGCATCGCCGCGAACCGCGGGCTTGGCCATCTGCGCCACAGCGCGACGCATGCCCGCCAACTTCGCGAGGACGTCGTCGGACCACCGGGCGACCAACGAGTCGAGCGACGCCGATGCACCCGACTCGATTGGTGCGGGCGGCGCAGCAACGACATCGGGCGACGATTCGGCAGCGTCGGACGCATCGGGTCGGGGAGTGGGTGCGGACGCGTCTCGTCCGACACGCCCGCCCAGCACGGCGCGACCAGTCGCCGGATTGACCGGTGCCGGAGCCAGACCAGCCGGTCGTTCGGCCATCTCGCGTTCGAGACGTTCGACGCGGGCGAGGAGTGCGTCGAGGCCGGTGTCGAGTTGCCGATGCACGAGTCGGACGAGGGCGACTTCGAGAACCACACGTTGGTCGGGAGCGCCGCGCATCTCGAGCAGAGCCGAGCCCAGCGTCTCCATGACCTTCACGATGCGCGCGGTGCCGAGACGGCGCGCCTGGTCGGCGAGTTGCGCCGCCCGATGCTCCTGGGCCTGCACGAGTTCGGGTGCCATCTGCGTCAGGAAGCAGTCGCGAAGATGGCGCACCAGGTCGTCGATGATGGTGCGCGGATCGCGACCCCGATGCACGGTATGAGCGACGGCGGCGAGAGCCCGACCGGCGTCGAACTCGACCAGGGCCTCCACGAACTCGTCGACCGGCGTGATCTCGTCGACCTGCCCACCGGTGGCGGCCAGCAGCTCGAGTGCCGACAAGGTGTCGCGGGCCGAGCCTCCACCTTGACGAAGCACTGCTTCGAGCCCGCGATCGTCGAGCGGAATGCCGGCGTCCTGGGCGACCCACCGAACGTGTTGCTCGAGATCGGTGACGGGCAGCAGATGGAACTGCAAGTGCTGCGTGCGGCTGCGAATGGTTTCGGGGACCTTCTCGGGGTCGGTCGTGGCGAGAACGAACACCACGTGCGACGGCGGCTCCTCGAGCGTCTTCAGAAGTGCGGCGGCCGCTGGACCCGTGAGCTGATGAACTTCGTCGAGGATGTAAACCTTGTGGCGGCCGGGCGATCCGAGTGCCGCCGTGGCGATGATGTCGCGGATGTCCTCGATGCTGCGGTTGCTCGCGGCGTCGAGTTCGATCACATCGAAACTGCTTCCGTTCTGTACCGCGATGCACGAGCCGCAGGTGCAGCAGGGTTCACCATCGACGGAAGCCTCGCAGTTGAGAACTTTGGCGAGAATGCGCGCCGTCGTCGTCTTGCCAGTACCCCGCGGACCCGAGAACAGATACGCGTGGCCGACGCGCTCGGACTTGACCGCGTTGCGCAACGCGAGCGCGATGTGGTCCTGACCCCGCAATTCGGAGAACCGTTGCGGCCGATATCGGCGATAGAGCGCTTGGTATCCGGAGTCGGCCACGTTCCGACTTTACAGAGGGGGTGCGGCCCCGCTTCCCCACGAGTGCCCCGGTCCGTTACGGGTCGCTGACTACCGTGGAGATCGACCATGTCGCTGTCCACGACCACCGTGACCACCGTCCGGACACGCGTCTTCCGGAGGTTGGTGCTCGCCTTCTTCGCGGTCGGTGTCGTGGCTCCCGGATTCGTCGGTGTCGAATCCGCTCACGCCGAGACGACCTTGGTGTCGTCCACGCCGGCCGACGGAGAAAAGCTGGCCGTGGCCCCGGCGCGCATCACGGTCGTGTTCGATCAGACGGTTCCCTCGAACTCGGTCGTCCAAGCGGTGTGCGATCAGGCTCCGGCACCCCTCGGCCCGGCCGAGTTCGGCGCCGACGGCATCTCGATTTCGGTGCCGATCGTCGGGGCGCTGCCAGTCGGAATCTGCAACGTCACCTATTCGATTCCTCAACCCGACGGGAAGGTCTCCACCGGAGTCTTCTCGTTCGAGGTTCTCGACCCGGCCTCCATCGACCCCGGTGACGTCACCGAGGGCGACCCGACCGACGGTGGCAATCTCGCCGCCGATCCACCTCCGGTCAGCGGACCGCTCGGGTTGGCCCGCATGGTCGCGTACATGGCCTTGGCCGCACTGTTCGGCGGGGCGGTGTTGATCGTTCTCATCTGGCCCGAAGGTGTCGACGACGCTCTGGTTCCACGATTCTTCCGAATCGCGTGGATCGTCGGCATCGCCTCCACGTTCTTCGTGGTCGTGCTGTCCGTAGCTATTCAGTCGTCGATATCTGTCACGTCGGCCTTGAGTCCGACATCGTGGTTCGATCTCTTCGACTCGCTCAGCGGCACGGCGATTCTCGCTCGTTTCCTCCTCGTCGCCGCGAGTGCGGCGATCATGATTCGGCCCGAACGTCTGCTCGATCCGCGCACTCAGGCGTTCTCACTCGCTCCTCCGGCTATCGCCGTCGCGTCCTTCGCTTTCACTCGTGCCACCGCCGAGTTCTCGATTCTCGGTACCGTCGCCGGACTCGTGCACAATCTGTCGGTCGCGCTGTGGTTCGGCGGGCTGCTTCTCCTCCTCCAAGCCGTTCTGGCCGGCCCGGGAGAGGAAGACCTCGTGCACGCGGTGCGCGGATACACCCGTCTGGCTCCGGCGTTCGTGACCGCCGCGGTCGTCTCCGGAACGCTTCATCTCTACCAACTCGATGGCGGTGCGATTCTGAGCAGCCGTCACGGACGCCTCATCGTTCTCAAGGTGATCGCCGTGGCCGCGATGGTGTATCTCGGAATGCTGATGCGACAAGTGGTGGCCACCCGTCTCGGGAAAGCCAAGACCTTGAACGCCAAGATCGCGTTCAGCCTTCGTCGTGCCGTCGCCGCCGAAGCCGCGTTCGGAGTCTTCGTTCTCGCGATGTCGTCGTGGGCCGTCGCCACGCTTCCCGACAAAATCGAACCACCGGGCACGGATCGCACCGACTACGCGTTCGTCGGCGAGCGTTCGGGTGGTGCATTCGACGTTCAGGTGAAAGTCACGCCGGCGATGGTCGGGCTGAACGCCGTTCGCATCGACGTGTACTCGCCCGACACCGATCTCACCGATCTCACCGTGCAGTTCAACCCGCCCACCGCCGACACCGCGAGCGTGACTCTCTCGGTCCCGCTCGACGGCAAGGGAGCCGCACGACTTCCGCTCAAGGAAGGAATTCCGTTCGGAACGGCCGGACTCTGGACGGTGATCGTGAGCGGCAACGGCCCGTCGGGCCCACTCCCATCGGTCACGTACACGGTGTCGGTGATGGCCAACGACGACGATCCGGCCGCGGCGGTTCTCGCGAGCACCACGTCGCCCACCGGCACGGCCGCGACCGTACCCATGACCGCTCTCGTGCCGGTCGGGGGATCGGCTCCCGTCGGCGGCGCAACCACCACGGTGCCGGGTATTCAGCCGGTCACCGCCACCGTTGCTCCGTGATCAGGCACTCGACGAGCACCGACTGATCCGACTGGGGCTCGCCAACTGACCGAGGGGTAGCGTCTCCTCCGTGACCAGCGGCAACCCCATGCACGACAAGCTCGACGATCTCAAGCAGCGCAAGGAGCAGGCACTTCTCGCCGGATCACCCCGCGCCATCGAGCGGCAGCACGAGAAGGGCAAGATGCTGGCGCGCGAGCGGATCGACTACCTCCTCGACCCGGGCTCGTTCCAGGAACTCGACATGCTCGCGCGCCATCGTGCTCAGGCCGCCGGCCTCGAGGAGCGTCCGTACACCGACGGCGTGATCACCGGATGGGGAACCATCGACGGGCGCAAGGTGTTCGTCTTCTCACAGGACTTCACGGTGTTCGGCGGCGCGCTGGGCGAGGTGTTCGCCGAGAAGATCCACAAGTTGATGGATCTCGCCCTCAAAGTAGGGGCTCCCGTCATCGGCCTCAACGACGGTGCCGGTGCGCGCATCCAGGAAGGTGTCGTGTCGCTGGCGAGTTACGGCGGCATCTTCTATCGCAACGTGTTGTCGAGCGGGGTCATCCCGCAGATCTCGGTCATCCTCGGACCGTGCGCGGGTGGTGCGGTGTATTCACCGGCCATGACCGACTTCATCTTCATGGTGCGCGAGTCGAGCCACATGTTCATCACGGGACCCGATGTCGTGAAGACGGTGACCGGTGAAGAAGTGACGCTCGAAGAACTCGGCGGCGCCATGAGCCACGCCAGCAAGTCGGGTGTGGCCACGTTCGTGTCGGCCGACGAGAAGGCCTGCCTCGACGACGTCCGCTATCTGGTGTCGTTCCTTCCGCAGAACAACATGGAGGAGCCCCCGAGCGTCGACGCCGGAGACGACCCCGAGCGCCTGTGCCCCGAACTTCGCGACATCTTGCCGCCATCACCCAATCAGCCGTACGACATGAAGAAGGTCATCGCCTCCATCGTCGACGACGGCGAATTCTTCGAATACTTCCCGTACTGGGCCAAGAGCATCGTGTGCGGATTCGCCCGCATCGACGGCCAGACGGTCGGCGTCGTCGGCAACCAGCCGATGGTTCTCGCTGGGGTGCTCGACATCGAAAGTGCCGAGAAGGGGGCGCGCTTCGTGCGCACCTGCGATGCGTTCAACGTTCCGCTTCTCACCCTCGTCGACGTGCCGGGCTTCCTTCCCGGTGTCGATCAGGAGTACGGCGGCATCATTCGTCACGGCGCGAAGTTGCTCTACGCGTACTGCGAAGCAACGGTGCCGCGTATTCAGGTCATCACGCGCAAGGCGTACGGCGGTGCGTACGTGGTGATGGACTCCAAGTCGATCGGTTCCGATCTCGCGTACGCCTGGCCCACGGCCGAACTCGCCGTCATGGGTCCCAACGGTGCCGTCGAGATCGTGTATCGCCGCGAACTGCAGCAGGCCGCCGACCCGGTGGCCCGCCGCGCCGAACTCGTGGCCGAGTACACCGAGAAGTACGCCAACCCGTACGCGGCGGCCGAACGCGGATACATCGACGACGTGATCGATCCGGCCGAAACTCGCGTGAAGGTCATCAACGGCTTCAAGATGCTCCGCAGCAAGCGCGAAGAACTTCCGCGACGCAAGCACGGCAACATGCCGCTATGAGCA
>CAYNKE010000106.1:0-6155 GCA_964397715.1 uncultured Bifidobacterium sp.
GGGCAACCCGGAATGGCCGTGGGCTGACCCATGGCCTGGTGCACGACCTTGGCGGTGCCGACGACTTCTTCGACCGACGTGAACGGTCCGCGACCCATCGGCGCGGTGTAGAACCCGAGAAATCCCTCGGTGAAGGTTCCGAGGGAGTACATCACGCCCTTCGGCATGCCGGTCGTGCCGCCCGTGTAGAGCATGTACAGATCGTCGCGACCCCGTTCCTGGCGGGCGGCCGGCGAGTTCGCGGCCAGGAGGGCGTCCCACGAGATCGCCCCGGGCACTCCGGCCGACGGGCCGTCGAGCACCTCGACGAGAAGCTTCAACTTGGGGAGACGGTCCTTCACGCGCTTGATGCGGTCGCCCAGGCTCGAATGAAAGACCACGGCCTCGCAATCGGCGTTCTCGAGCAGGTAATGAAGTTCGTCATCGAGGTACCGGTAGTTCACGTTCACCGGCGTGACCCGGGACTTGAAGGCCGCGTACTGGGTGATCAGGTACTCCGGGCAGTTGTACATGAACATCCCGACCTTGGAGCCCAGACCCATCCCCTGGACCCCGTAGGCAGCGGCCACCCGAGCCGCCTGTTCGTCGTACTGCGCCCACGAGATGTCGCGGTCCCCGTAGGCGATCGCGGTGGCGGTCGGCATGGAGTCGGCGTGGGCCTCGAAGATGTTGGCGAACGTCAACACGGTGGGTCTCCTCGGTGGTGGCTCAGACGGCGAGAGTAGTCGGACCCTGGACGGAACTAATCACCGAGTCAATAATGGACCCATGACCGCCGTCGACCCGCGCCTGGCCCGTTCGCCGGGCATCACCTACCAAGAACTCCTCGACACCGACACCCACCCGGTCCCCCCGGTTCTGCGGCTCGAGTCGCCGCGATTCCTCGGCGACACCGACGTGCCGATCGAGCGTTACACGACGCGGGAGTATCACCTGCTGGAGAAGGAGCGGCTCTGGAAGCGGGTGTGGCAATTCGCCTGCCGCGAGGAGCACATTCCGGGACCGGGTGACTACAACGTCTACGAGATCGCCGACATGTCGTTCATCGTCGTGCGTCAACCCGACATGTCGATCAAGGCCTACCCCAATGCCTGCCTCCACCGTGGACGGCGGCTCAAGGATTACGACGGCCACTGCTCGGAGTTGCGCTGCCCGTTCCACGGATTCGCGTGGGCTCTCGACGGATCACTCGCCGACGTTCCGGCCCGCTGGGACTTCCCGCACGTCGACGATCGCGCCGACGTCGACTTCATGCTTCCCGAGTGCAAGGTTGCCACGTGGGGCGGCTTCGTGTTCATCAACCCCGATCCGAACTGCGAACCCTTCGACGAGTTCATTCGCGATCTCGCCGAGCAGTTCGAGGTCTGGAAGCTCGAGGACCGCTACGTGGAGGCCCACGTCACCAAGGTGATCGGCGCCAACTGGAAGATCGCCCAGGAAGCCTTCTGCGAGGCCTACCACGTGAACGCCACTCACCCGCAGATCCTCTACTACCTCGGCGACACCAACTCGCAGGTCGATGTCTGGGACAACTGCACTCGGGTGATCACGCCCGCTCTGACTCCCAGCCCACTTCTCTGGTACGAGGTGAGCCAGGACGAGATGATGCGGTCGATGCTCGACGTGCGCACCGACCAGGACTCACCCGTGCCCGTGCCCGACGATGCTTCGGCCCGCGCCATCGGCGCCGCGATGGGCCGCGAACGCTGGCGGCCGATCGCCGGAGACATGGTCGACGGGATGAGTGACGCCGAGTTCATGGACAGCATCGACTACACGCTGTTCCCGAACTTCCACCCGTGGGGCGCGTTCAACCGCATCGTGTACCGCTTCCGTCCGAACGGCGACGACCACCGCTCGGCGATCATGGAGGTCCTGTTCCTCTCGCCGTTCCAAGGAGAACGCCCGGCCCCGGCCGCTCGCCGCGATCTGACCATCGACGAACCATGGACCACCGCGACCGAACTCGGCATGCTCGCCAAGGTGTTCGACCAGGACGTGTTCAACATGTCGAAGGTTCAGTTGGGCCTGGAGACCACCTTCAAACCGGGCATCACGCTCGCCAACTATCAAGAAGCCAAGGTGCGTTGGCTGCACACCAAACTCGGCGAATGGGTGGGACGCTGATGCGGGGCATCATCCATCCCTTCTCGAAGGCCCACTACGAACTCGACGACGACGGCAACATCCGCGTCTCGAAAGACGGCCAGTGGGGCGTGTTCGCCACCAACGGCCGCCATCTGCGCGGCGAGATCCGCGAATGCGATCCGCAATTGTGCGGGTGGATCGGCGGACCGCAGATCGCGAACCATCGCGTGAGCAAATCGCCAATCGACCGCGACTGAATCCACCCGGACGGAGACGAACCATGTTGAACCCCGACGAAATGCCGCGCCGCCTCGGCGCGTTTCTGACCTCACGCGGCGGCCAGGAGGCAACGGTCACCGCCTACGAACCGATGATCGGCGGTTACAGCCGACTCATGGCGCGGGCCGACGTTCGCTGGAACGACGGCCGAACCCAGACCGTGGTTCTTCGCGGGGACCCGCCTCCGGGCAAAGCGATGATGGAAACCTCTCGCGACGTCGAGTGGGCTCTCCTGCAATCCCTCACGCAGGCCTCGTCGATTCCGATGGCCAAGGCCCTTCACTACGACGGCACCGGAACCGAACTCGGAACCAAGTGCATCGTCCTCGAGTTCGTCGAGGGCAGTTCGCTGCAGACTCTTCTGAACGCCTGCGATCCGGCGCAGGGCTACGGCCGACACACGTTCGATCTCGTCGACACCATGGCCCGCGTGCACCGCATCGATCCCGCCGACGTGGGCTCGGCGATTCCGCGACCCACCGACTGGGCCGCGTACATCGACACCTTGATCGACCGCTTCCGTCAGGCCGAGGCCGCGCACGTCGAGTCCAACCCGTTCCTGCGCTACGTCGCCGGATGGCTGCAGGCCAACAAGCCGGCCCCTCTCCCCTTGCGCCTCGTGCACAGCGACTTCCAGCCGGCCAACATCATGGTGAACCCGTCGGGCGATCATCTGATGATCGACTGGGAACTGGCGCACATCGGCGACCCCCGCGAGGACATCGGGTACTACGCCGTGTACTCGGCATCGTCGGGACCGAGTCTCATCATGAGCGATCCGGTCGCGTTCCTCGCGCGCTATCGCGAGCAGACCGGCTTCAGCGAAGAAGCCGTCAACCTCGCGACCCTCGGCTACTTCTCGTCGCTCGCGGCCATCACGGTGTACGCGCAGGTTCTCGCCGGTGCCGGGGCGATGTCGAAGGGCCTGAACGCCGGAATTCTCACCACGTACACGCTCAACGCGCTCAGCGTCGGGCACTCGAACTTCATGGCGGGCTGCATTCCGCCGGCCGCCTAGGAGGAACCGTGCTCTCTCGTCCCACCACCGACCAGATCCTTCTCGATCTGCGCAACGAACTGCTCACCACCATCGACGCGGCCGTGGATTCGCCCCCGGTGAAGATCGCCATCCAGATGATGGAGAACGTTCTGCGCAATTGCGCCGAGCGAGCGGCCCACGAGATCGCCTGGATGCGCGAAGAGGGCGATGCCATGGTCGCCTACGCGCGCGAAGTCGCGGCGACGCTGTCCGGGAATGCCGACATCGACAAGGCGTTGGCGGCGTACGAGTCGGGTCGGTCGGACAGTCTCCATCTCGACGACGTGTCGTCCACGTACAGCCTCGCCGGCCACTGCTTCTCGGCCGCACTCGAGCACGCCGTGGCCCAGAATCACACCGCGCTCCATCTGAAGGCCCGCGCGATCCTCGATGTGCGTCTCGATCACGAGAACCGCATCAAGGGCGAGTGGTCGTTCGTCGGACGCGCGTGACGTCCGTACTCGTCGTCACCGGCGGCCATCCGTTCGAAGCCGAGCCGTTCTTCGCGATCTTCGACGCTCTCGGCCTCGACGAATGGTCGAGGGCGACCACGCCGTCGCCGGGTCACGACGTCGTCGTCTTCTACGACATGCCGGGACTGCAGTTCACGGGCGGCGATCCGCCGGTGAAGTTCCCCGAGCCGAGCGCCGAGACGCGCGCGGTGATCGAACGACTCCAGCGCGACGGAACCGGCTTGGTGTTCATGCACCACGCGGTGGCCGGTTGGCCGGCCTGGGAGCGCTACGCCGAGATCGTCGGCGGCCGGTTCCATTACCAGCCGGCATCGCTGCGCGGTCGCGCCTACCCCGACTCGGGCTACGTGTTCGACGTCGAGCACACGGTGTCGATCATCGAACCCGAGCATCCGGTGTGTGCGGGCGTGGGAACGTCATTCACCATCACCGACGAGTTGTACTGCTTCCCGGTGTTCGAGGACTCGGTGGTTCCGCTCATGCGCACCGACTTCCCCGTCGACGACCCGACGCGCTTCTATTCGGCCGATCTCGCCATTCGCGGGCGGCGCAACAGCAACGAAGGTTGGAGTCACCCCGCGGGCAGCGCGCTGGTCGCCTGGGCCAAGACCGCCGGCAACTCGCCGGTCGTGTATCTGCAGTTCGGCGACGGTCCGGTCACGTACTCCGACGAGAACTTCCGCCGGGTGCTGCGCAACTCGATCGACTGGGTCGCGAGCGACGCCGCTCGCGCCTGGGTCAGCTCCAGGAATTCCAGCGGATGAACTTCTCGGCCGGTACACGCTTGGCCAACTTGAAGTCGGTGCCGATGGTGTACGCGATCGGGAACAAGCCGGCCTGGGTGTACTGATCGAACGGCACACCGAGTAGTTCGGCGGCTTCCTTCTCGTTCGGCAAGTGCAGCGTCGTCCAGGCCGATCCGAGTCCGCGCTCGCGGAGCGCGAGCATGAAGCTCCAGACAGCGGGGAGCAGCGATCCCCACGCCGACGCCTGCTGGAACGCGGGAGTGCCGGTGTCGAGGCGACCAGCGATCAGAGGGATCAACAGCACCGGAACCTGATCGAGAATGTCGGCCAGATAGGTGGCCGAGTCGAGGATGCGCTCGCCTTGATCGTCGCGCTTCGGACGATTGGGGTCGTTGATGTACGGATAGAAGTTGCCGCGATACATGTCGGCCAGGGCCTTCTTCTTGGCTGGATCGTCGACGAACAGCCACCGCCAGCCCTGCATGTTGGAGCCAGTGGGCGCCTGGTGGGCGATCTCGATGCACTCGTGAAGAACGTCGTGCGGAACGGGCTTGGTGAGATCGAGGCGCTTGCGCACCGATCGTGTGGTGGTCAACACCTCGTCGGCGGTCAGGTTCAGTTTCATGATCTCTCCTGTCAGTCAGCCGGCTTGGCGGCGCGCGATTTCATCCACTCGGTGGTGGCCTTGCCCATCTTGGTGCCGTCGTAGCCGATTCGCTGAGTCGGAGTGACCTTCAAGATGATGCGGCGCGGCGAATCGAGGAACTGCTCGAAGGCGTCGGCTCGCGCCCCTTTGCCACCCATGATGGCCTCGGCGAGTTCGGGATAGAACCAATCCTTGCTGGCCTGATCGTCGAGGATCTCGCAGGTGCCCTTCCAGGTGACGGTCATGTTCCGCGGCATCGAGGTGCCGGTGGAGGTGACGACGATGCACACCCGCGGGTCGCGTCGAACGGCCGAGATGCGGGCGCGCTGCGACGAGGCCGTCAACCAGAAGCAGCCCTTGCGCCACACGTACGACATGATCACTCCGACCGGCCAGCCTTCCTTGTTGGACCAGATGAACGTGCACTCGTTGTGCGCGAGCAGCAATTGCTCCTCGACGTCGTCGTCGAGTCCGTAGACGGTGACGTCTTCGTAGTTCTCGGGATGGTCGGCCATGTCGTCTCCTGTCGGCTCTGGTCAGTTCTTCTCTCGCGGCAGGAACTGCCCCGTGTTCGCGGTGATTCCACCATCGACCGGAACCACCGCTCCGGTGACGAAGCTCGCATCTTCGGATGCGAGGAAGGCGATCACCGCGGCTACTTCCTCGGGTCGGCCCCACCGCTGCAACGGCACCGCGCGGCGCAGGCCGTCGTACACCGGCTTCACGTTCGTGAGGCCCGCGGTCATGCCGGTTTCGGTCGGCCCGGGACACACCACGTTCACGGTGATGGCATCGGCGGCCAGATCGAGCGCCGCGCCCCGCGCGAGATTGATGGCGGCCGCCTTGGCCGAGTTGTACGGCCACATGTTCGGGTCGGCGCCGAT
>CAYNKE010000107.1:0-6070 GCA_964397715.1 uncultured Bifidobacterium sp.
CGATTCGAGCCCGAGGAGCCGACATCGAGATCGTGGCCGTCAACGATCTCGGATCACTCGACACGATGGCGCACCTCCTGAAGTACGACTCGGTTCTCGGCCAACTGCCGTGCACGGTCAAGGCGACCAAGACGGGCATCAGCGTGGATGGCCAGGAGATCAGAGTTCTGAGCGAGCGCGATCCTAAGAACCTCCCTTGGGGCGACCTGAGGGTCGACGTCGTGATCGAGAGCACGGGCATCTTCACCAAACGTGATTCCGCGGCCGCCCACCTCGCCGGCGGTGCACCACTGGTCATCGTCTCGGCACCCTGCGACAACGCCGACGCGACGTTCGTGTACGGCGTCAACCACAAAGACTTCGACTTCAAGAAACACAAGGTCGTCTCGAACGCCAGTTGCACCACGAACTGCTTCGTGCCGCTGGTGAAGGTCCTGGACGACAATTTCGGCGTGGAGCAGGGCCTCATGCAGACCGTTCACGCCTACACCGGCGACCAGATGCTCGTCGACGGCCCCCACAAGGACCTCCGCCGCGCGCGTGGCGCGGCGATCAACATCGTCCCCACGTCCACTGGGGCGGCTCGCGCCACGAGCCTGGTGCTCGAAAGCATGAAAGGCAGGCTGGACGGCACATCGCTGCGCGTGCCGGTGCCAACCGGCTCGATCGTCGACTTCACGGCCAATTTGAAGAAGGCGGCAACCGTCGAAGAGATCAACGCGGCATTCAAGAAAGCCGCCGCGAGTGGTCCGCTCAAGGGAGTTCTTCGATACACCGAGGACCCGATCGTGTCGAGCGACATCGTGACCGATCCGCACAGCAGCATCTTCGATGCCGGCCTGACCGCGAGCATGGGCAAAATGGTGAAGGTGCTCGCTTGGTACGACAACGAGTGGGGATACAGCAATCGCCTGGTCGACACCACTCTGTTCGCGGGAGCCAAAGTCCCCAAGCGTCGGTGACCCGCGTGTATCGCGACATCCCCACTCTCGACGATCTCGGCGACGTCCGCGGCCGGCGCGTTCTCGTGCGAACCGATTTCAACGTTCCGATGGACACCGACGTGGCGGGGGAGAGGGTGATCTCCGACGACTTCCGCATCAGGGCCGCGCTGCCGACGATCGAGTGGTTGCGTGAGCGCGGTGCGACCGTCGTGTGCGCGAGCCATCTCGGTCGTCCGAAAGGGGCTCCCGAACCGAAGTTCTCGATGGATCCGGTGCGTCGTCGATTGGCCGAACTGGCGCCCGGAGTCGAACTACTGGAGAACCTCCGCTTCGATCCGGGTGAGGAAGCCGATGCTCCGGAGTTCGTGGCTCGCCTCGTCGATGGTGTCGACATGTACGTCGACGATGCGTTCGGCGCGGCCCACCGGGCTCACGCCTCGATCGTCGGCCCTCCGCGGACGCTTCCCTCGGCGATGGGCCTCCTCTTGCAGCGCGAGGTCGAAGTTCTCCTCGACATGCGACACCGGCCCAAGCACCCGTTCGTGGCGGTCCTCGGCGGATCGAAGATTTCCGACAAGCTCGGGGTGGTGGAGGCGTTGCTCGAGGTGGTCGACTCTCTCGTGATCGGCGGCGCCATGTGCTTCACGTTCATGGCCGCTCAGGGTCTGCCGATCGGCGACTCTCTGTTCGAGCCGGACCAGGTGGAAACGTGCCGTCGACTGTTGAGTCAGCCCAAGCCGATTCACCTTCCCGAGGACATCACGGGAGTCGACGAGAACGGGCAGTACGCGACGTTCGGCCGACGACTTCCTCCCGGTTCGAAGGGCTTCGACATCGGACCGGGTTCGGCGGCGGCCTTCAGCGACATCATCATGGACGCCCGAACGGTGTTCTGGA
Source organism: uncultured Bifidobacterium sp. (assembly GCA_964397715.1). Taxonomy (GTDB): domain Bacteria; phylum Actinomycetota; class Acidimicrobiia; order Acidimicrobiales; family Ilumatobacteraceae; genus Casp-actino8. The sequence goes on from CAYNKE010000107.1 coordinate 1,842, forward strand.
ACGGTCCGATGGGCATGTTCGAGGACGAACGCTTCGCGAACGGCACACGCACCGTCGCCCAGGCCATGGCGGACACCAAGGCGTTCACGGTCGTCGGCGGAGGAGACTCGGCAGCAGCACTGGCGTCTTTCGGCCTCGACGATCAGATCGACCATGTCTCCACGGGAGGCGGCGCATCCCTCGAGTTGCTCGAACTCGGCGACCTTCCCGGGCTCGCCGCTCTGAGAAAGGCACCCAATGCCCGCTGACAACGATCGTCGTCCGCTCATCAGCGGCAACTGGAAGATGAACCTGAATCACTACGAGGCGATCCAGCTCGTCCAGAAGTTGAGCTACCTGATCTCCAAGGACGACTTCGCGGCTGTCGACGTGAGTCTCCACCCTCCCTTCACGGACATCCGCAGTGTGCAGACCTTGATCGAGGCTGACGAACTCGCCTTCGCCCTCGGGGCCCAGAACACGCATCATGAAGACAAAGGTGCGTTCACGGGCGAGGTGTCGCCGGCCTTTCTGGCCAAATTGGGTGTGCGCTACGTGATCTGTGGTCACAGCGAACGCCGGCAGTTGTTCGGCGAGACCGACGAGGTCGTGGCGAAGAAGGCCGGCGCCGTGCAGTCCCACAAGATGACGCCGATCGTCTGCGTCGGCGAGACGAAGGACGAACGCGAACAGGGTCGGACCCTCGACGTCGTGTCGGGTCAGGTCAAGGGGTCACTGGCCGGGAGAAACGCTGGTCAGGTCGCCGAACTCGTGATCGCCTACGAGCCGATCTGGGCCATCGGCACCGGCCTCACCGCGACGGCCGCTGACGCTCAGGAAGTGTGCCGAGCCATCCGAGCGGTGGTCGAGAAGCAGTGGGGTGCCGACGCTTCACGGGCCGTGCGAATCCAGTACGGCGGCTCGGTCAAGGCCGGCAATGTGGCCGAACTCATGGCACAGCCCGACATCGACGGGGCCCTGGTGGGTGGAGCCAGCCTCGACCCGGACGAATTCGCCCGGATCGTTCAATACCCCTCGCACGTCTCCTGACGTCCGTCTCTGGCTGATATCCGTCTCGGCTGACGTCCGTCTCTGGCATCCCAAGGCCCGTCGAGCACGGTCACTGCCGCTGGTAGCCTGTCGCACGCCGCGTCCACCGGGGAGGATGGACCGCGGACGGGGGTCGCCCCGTGGCCGTTCGGCCCGTGTATTCCCTCCACCACCTGACCAGGAGGTTCCATGACCAAGAAGACGAGCAAAGTGCTCGCTTTCGCGACCGGAATCGCTCTCGTTCTCGCGGCCTGTGGCAGCGACGACGGCGATTCGGGCAGCGATGCCAGCACTCCCGCCTCGGAGGCACCGGCCACCGAGGCTCCCGCAGCCGACTGCGGCCCCGACACCCTCGAAGGTGGAGCGGGCGGCGCCGAAGGCGAAGCTGCCATGTCGATCACGTTCGACATCAGCCCCGACGCCGTGTGGCAGGACGGATGCCCCATCACGGTGGCCGACTTCCAGTGCTCCGTGAATTCGACGCTCAACACTCCGGGCTCGATCAGCACCACGGGTTACGACAAGATCATCTCCGTCGAAGCCGGTGAGAGCACCCAGCAGGTCGTCGTCACCTTTAACGCGGTCTACGCGCCGTACAAGCTCCTGTTCGGTGGCTTGATCCAGGCCAAGGCCGTCGCCGACTGCAACGACGTTTCTGCCGACTTCGCCAACTTGAACCAGGTCTCTGGTCGCGAGTGGTTGATGGAGTCGTTCAGCCCCGACCAGCTCGTGTACGTACCCAACCCCAACTACTGGGGCGACAAGCCGGTCGTCGACCGCGTCGTCATGGTCCCGTTCGCCGACTTCGACACGCAGAGCGCCGCGCTCCTCGCTGGTGAAGTCGACTTCATCTACCCGCAGTTCTTCGCCGGAATCTCCGACGCGTTGAAGGATCCGAACGTCACCAGCCAGATCGACTTCGGCGGCGACTACGAGGCGTTCTACCTCCAGTCCGATCCGGCCCGTGGCGGCCCGTTCGCCGATCCGATCTTCCGCGAAGCCTTCGCCAAGTCGATCGATCGCGACGCGGTCTTCGAGCAGATCTACATCCCGCTCTCGGAAGGCAAGGGCAAGTTGCTCAATTGCGGTCCGATCGTTCCCGGCCAGTACTGCGAAGACGCCTTCGCCAACCAGTACGACCCGGAGGGAGCCTCGGCTCTCCTCGAGGCCAATGGTTGGGCCAAGAACGGAGACGGCATGTGGGCCAAGGACGGCAACGTCCCGACGATCCGCTGGATCATCAACACCGGTAACACCCGCCGCGAGAACACCCAGGCGTTCCTGATCCCGCTGCTCCAGGCCGCGGGATTCAACGTCGTCGCCGACAACTGCGACGCCGCTTGCTACTTCCAGCAGCGTCTGCCAGCCCTCGACTACGACATGGCGATGTACATCAGCACCGCTCCGCCGGATCCGGCGTACCTCGTCTCGTCGTTCACGTGTGCGCAGATTCCGAGTGACGCCAACAACCAGCAGGGTCAGAACTCCACTGGTTGGTGCAACGAGGAAGCGAGCGCACTTCTCGAGAAGTCGGACGTCACGGTCGACGAGACCGAGCGTGCTCAGCTCGTCAAGGACGCGCTGAAGCTCATGGCCGGCGACTACGTGATGCTCCCGCTGTTCCAGTTCCCGAAGTCGGGCTTCTGGCGCACCGACCGCCTCGGCGGCCCGGTGGGAGCCGAGTTGAACAATTACCGTGCGTTCAACAACTTCTCCAAGTGGGAAGACGTCGACGGTGACGGCCAGATCGTCATCGGCGCCGAGCAGTGGCCGGAGTGCCTCAACCCCGTGACCGAGTGCGCCAACTCGTCGTGGATGGTGTGGCTCACCGCGTTCCCGATCCTGCCGAACGTGTGGGACACCACCAACGACGGCAAGTTCGTGATCACGAATCTGGTCACCCAGGAGCCGGTCGTCACGGTTCTCTGATCCGATTCAGAAGCCAGTAGGGCGAGGGGCCGGTCTTTCGACCGGCCCCTCGTTCTCGTTTACACTCGAAACGAGCCGATCGAGTGGGGGGTGACAAGTGCTCAGATTCGTGACTCGTCGTCTGATGTGGGCCATTCCCATGACGATCATCATCACGTTCGTGGTCTACGTCGCCCTGCGTGTCGGTACCGACCCTCTTGCCAGTTACCTGCGCGTCAATCAGCGCGCATCCCAGAAGAAGATCCAGCAGTACATCGACACCAATGGTCTGTACGAAGGTTTCGGCGGCTATGTCCGGGGCTATCTGCAGTGGCTCAAGGGATTCGTGACGTTCGACTGGCCGCGGAGCATCAAGGGCAGCCGCGAAGTCTGGCCGGAATTCCGTGACGCCATGTTCAACACCCTTCGCCTCGGGCTGGTCTCGACGTTCCTGGGCATTTTCATCGGACTGCTCTTCGGGATATTCGTCGCCCTCAAGCCGGGCGGATTGCGGGATGCGTCGGTGAGCACCACGTCGTTCGTGGCCATCTCGACCCCGCCGTATGTCTCGGCCCTGCTCCTGCAACTCCTCTTCGCCGTGTACTGGAGCAAGTGGTTCGGAAATTCGTTGTTGCCGACCTCGGGCGTCTATCCACCCGGTCATCGAGGGTTCGACCTCGTTCTGATGACCAAACACATGATCCTGCCGGTCACCGTCGTGGTCATTCAGGTCGTTGCGGTGTACGCGCGATACATGCGCGCGTCGTTGCTCGAAGTCCTCAACAGCGAGTACATGCGCACGGCACGTTCGAAGGGAATCAGCGAGCGGCGGGTTCTGGTTCGTCACGCCCTGCGCAACGCGCTCATCCCGATCGTCACCGTCGCGGCCATCGACATCGGAGCGATCCTCGGCGGGCTCATCATCACCGAGCGGATCTTCTCCTATCCCGGTCTCGGGGACTTCTTCCTCGGGGCCTACGACAACGGCGACTTCCCGCAGATGATGCCGTGGATGTTCTTCTTCACCCTCGTGGTGATCGCATTCAACCTTCTCGCCGACGTCTTGTACGCGGTGCTCGACCCGAGGATCCGCCTTGGCTGACGAACTCGCCCCGAACGCACCTCACTCCGTCGTGCCGGCCGATTCGTCGGTCGGACTGCGAGCCGAATCCATGTCACCGCGGCGCATGGCGGTGCGGCGCTTCACGAAGCACCGGGCCGCTCTGGTGTCGCTGATCATCCTCGGCATCATGGTGCTTTTCATCTTGTTGGCGCCCTTCACGGCGCGGTAT
>CAYNKE010000108.1:0-1741 GCA_964397715.1 uncultured Bifidobacterium sp.
GGTGATGGGGGCGACACTGGCGTACTACGTGTGCGTCGGCGTACTCATTCCGGTACTTCCGGTGTTCGTCGAGAACGGCATGGGCTCGGGCGAGGCGATGGTCGGTGCCACCGCCGTCGCATTCAGTGTCGCCGCTGTCGCCGCGCGTCCCGGCATCACCTGGATCGGTAACCGCTTCGGTCGTCGGTCGATGATGGTGTGGGGCTCCTCGCTGAGCGTCGTGGCCGGGCTTGGTCACTTGCTCGTGACCGAGCCGTGGCAACTGCTTCCTCTGCGCGCGGTGATGGGGATCGGTGAAGCCGGACTCTTCGTCGGTGCATCGACAGTGGTCGTCGAACTGAGTCCGGACAGCCGGCGCGCCGAGGCCGCGAGTTATCTCTCGCTGTCGGTCTTCGGTGGTCTGGCGGTCGGCCCGATCATCGGTGAGTTGGTGATGGGCGATGTGGCCAAGAGTGCGCGCGGTCTCGATGTCGGACGATTCGATGCAGTGTTCTGGTTGATGACGATCTTCGCGGCGGTGGCGGCGGTGGTCTCGTTGTCAGCGCCCCGTTGGGTCGGGTCGCGTCCCGACATCGGCAAGCACAAGGTGTCGTGGATGCAGCGTGAAGCGGTGATCCCGGGGATGATCCTGGCCGGTGGCATCGTGTCGTGGACGGCGTTCAGTTCGTTCGTGCCTGGTTTCGCCAAGCAGTTGGGCCTGGGCGGATCGGCGGCGTTCTTCACGCTCTACAGCATCTTGTGTCTCGTCATCCGTTTGGTCGGGGCGCGCTGGCCCGAGCGCATCGGACTCAAGCGCACGGTGATGTTCGCTCTGGTGTGTCTCACGCTCGGCACGGGCGTAGTGGCGCTGTTGGCGAGCGAGGCCGGAATCTGGGTCGGCACTGTGCTCATGGGCTTCGGCATGTCGTTCCTGTATCCATCACTGCTCGCAATGAGCGTTCAGCGTGTCGACGACATGCGGCGTGTCGCGGTGGTGGCGAGCTTCACCGCGTTCTTCGAGATCGGCTCGGCCGTTGGTGGACTGTCACTCGGAATCATCGGCCAGGCGCTCGGCAAACGCTCCACGTTCGTGGGTGGTGCCGCATTCGCGGCGGCCGGACTGATGTTGCTGCTCTGGTATCGGCAGAGGTCAGTGGCCCGCGCCGCTGTCGGGCTGCAGAGTTGACGTCGTCCTCAACGGGCGATCGGGCAACAGGTAACCGAAGAGCATGACGATCGCGGCCACCGGAATGGCCGCTTTGAACACCGTGCTGATTGCGTTGGAGAGAACTTCGAGAGCCTGAGCCTTCTGCTCCGGTGGAAGGTCGGCGATTGCGCGCGGCCGACGGATGAGCCGCTCGTCGATCTTGCCGCTGATCTGCGCCGTGAACACCGCACCGTAGGCGCCGAGTCCGATCACTCCGCCGAGTGAACGCATGAACAGCACGGTGGACGATGCGGTGCCGATCTCGTGCGGCTCGACGGCGTTCTGTGCCGCGAGCGATCCCGGGGGCATCACCCCGCCGACGCCGAATCCGGTGAGCGCGGACCCGGCCATCGCGACGTACAGATAACCGTGCTCCTTGCCGATCGTGCTGATCACGATCATCGCGAAGAGCATGAGGAGTCCGCCGACGAACGGCCACGGCTTGATGCGGCCGACCTTCGACGTGCGACGCCCGACGTAGGTGGCCGAGATCGCGACGGCGCCGGCGAGAGGAGTGAGCAGGAGTCCCGAATTGGTCGCCGAGACGCCCGTGAC
>CAYNKE010000108.1:1841-6029 GCA_964397715.1 uncultured Bifidobacterium sp.
CGCCGGCGAGAGGAGTGAGCAGGAGTCCCGAATTGGTCGCCGAGACGCCCGTGACGCCCTGCAAGTAGAGCGGCACGAATGCATTCGCGCCGTACATGATCGCGCCAGCGCAGATCATCATCGGGATGACGGCTCGAATCACGTCGATACGCAGCAGAGACATCGGGATGATCGGCTCGGGAGCCTTGGTCTCCCACCAGAAGAACGAGGCACCGAGCACGACGGCTGCCGTCACGAGGGCGATGGTGATCGGCGTGAACCAGCCGTTCGATTCGCCGGACCAGCTGACGCCGAGAATCAGCGACGTCACCGATGTGACGAGGAGAAGGGCGCCCGTCATGTCGACCTTCGCTTCCTTCTTCAGGAACGGCAGTCGCAGACTGAAGTTGACGACGGTGAATGCGATGATGCCGATCGGCAAGTTGATGAAGAAGATCCAGCGCCACGAGGTGTTGTCGACGATGAATCCTCCGATGAGGGGTCCGACGACGCTGGCCATGGTGAACACGCTCGTGATCACTCCCACGTACCGGCCCCGTTCACGCGGCGGCACGATGTCGCCGACGATCGTGAAGGCCATGGCGAAGAGTCCGCCACCGCCGATGCCCTGGATGCCGCGAGCCACGACGAGCTGCCACATGTTCTGCGCGACACCGCACAGCAGCGATGACGCGACGAACGAGACGATTGCGATCTGGAAGAGCAAGCGGCGGCCGAAGAGGTCGGACAACTTGCCGAAGAGGGGTGTGGCCACCGTCGAGGTGAGCAGGTAGGCGGTGCCGACCCATGCATACGACTTCACGCCACCGAGATCACCCACGATGGTGGCCAGCGCCGTGTTGATGATCGTGCCGTCGAGAGCCGACAACGAAAGGCCGGCCATGATGCCGGAGAACATGATGTAGATCTGGCGCTTGGTGTACGTGCCAGGTCCGGTTGCGATGTCAGAGGTCATGGATCTCCCAGGGGGTATTTGTAACTTACAACCAAACGGGTGTGGAACCGGGACTCGAACGGGGCGAAGATGAGCCATGGCCCTCGTAAAACGCACCGTCTCGAGTCCCCTCGGTCCTCTCACGCTTGTGGCCTCCGACTCCGGACTGCGCGAAATCCGATTCGCGGGCGAAGGTTTCGACGTGATCGACGCTCGGGAGGGTGATTCTCCGGTCCTGTCGCGGGCGACCGAGCAGTTGGCCGAGTATTTCGCCGGCACACGACGCTCGTTCGATCTGCCTCTCGAACCGCAGGGCACACCGTTCCAGATGTCGGTCTGGAAGGTGATCGAAGGCATTGCGTACGGCGAGACGATCTCGTACGGAGAAGAAGCACGACGCCTCGGTGACGCGAAGAAGTCACGCGCCGTCGGCGCGGCCAATGGACGCAATCCGCTGCCGATCGTCGTGCCGTGTCATCGCATCATCGGCTCGGACGGTTCGCTCACTGGCTACAGCGGCGGCATCGAGAAGAAGGTCTGGTTGCTCGATCACGAGCGCGATGTTCTGGGCGCGCGCCTTCCGGTTCGCAAAGCCTCCGACGATCCCCGTCTCGGTGAGTTGTTCGCCAAGGGGCTGAACGGTCCGAGCGGTGATCCGCTCAACATCTTCGGTGTTCTGGGCAATCACCCCGACATGCTGAAGCGCTGGCTCGTGTTCGCGACGCACGTTCTGTCGAAGAACTCGCTCTCGGCGCGCGATCGGGAATTGCTCATTCTGCGCACCGGCTGGAACTGCGGATCTCGGTACGAGTGGGGCCAGCACGTCGTGATCGCCCGTGATTGCGGCATCTCGGATTCCGAGATCGAAGCGGTGAAGAACGGCGCCGATTCAACGTCGTGGTCGTCGCACGATCGCCTGCTGATGTGCGCGGCCGACGAACTGCACCGACATCAGACACTCAGTGATCACACCTGGGACGCGCTCATCGGGACGTACTCGACCGAGCAGGTGCTCGACGTCGTGGCCACCGTCGGTAACTACACGATGGTGGCGATGTTCCTGAACAGCACGGGCGTCCGTCTCGACGACGGCGTTCCGGATGAACCGGCGTTACGACGCCGGTCGAAGAAGTAGGCGGCCGGACTTACGCGCGGCGACGCGCCTGAGCCGACTGCTCGCGACGACGTCGTGCGGCTTCCTGCTCGGCGGCTTTGCGGGCCTTGCGTTCGGCCTTGAGTGCATCTCGCTCCGGAGTCGATTCCTTCTCGAGCACGACCGGTGCGGTGGTGACGGAGGCCGCCGGCGGGAGTTTCCAGGCCTCGTCGTGCTTGAGGAAGCGCACGATGATCGGCGATGCAACCGCTTCACCGCAGACGACTGAAGCGAGCATCACTTGTGTGAGGGGCAGACCGTGCTTCTCGATGACCGCTGGCAGAACGTCGCGCAGCTGGCCTTCGCTCGGATCGTCCGCGGCGTTTCCGAGGGCCTCGACGCAATCGGCGAGGCAGGCATCGGTGAGGACCAGGGCGACGCGCTCGAGGTCGCCGTTGATGCGCCCCTTGCTGGCCATCGTGCGGGCCGCGGCGACGATGCCGGCGTCATCGGGATTCTGACCCTTCAGACCGAGAAGGTGCTGGAAACCGTCCTTGGCTTCGTCGTCGAGCGTGTTGTAACGAGCGGTGATCGTGGCGTCGTCGAGAAGGCGAAAGGCCCGATCGAGGAGCGACAGAGCGGCGAGGCGGTTCTTGACTTGATTCACAATGGAGTGAGGCTAGCGGTGCGATCAGCGTCAGAATGGTGTCATGAGCCAGTCCGACACGTTGAAGAGCCGCATGCAGCACGACCTCACCGAGGCGATGAAGGCCGGTGACGAACTCGCCAAGTCGACCATTCGCATGATGTTGGCCGCGGTGATGAACGCCGAAGTTGCCGGCAAGGAAGCCGTGACACTCTCCGACGAGCAGGTGATCGGAGTCCTTCGTTCCGAGTCGAAGAAGCGAGTCGAGTCGGCCGAGTTGTACGAGCAGGCCGGGCGCACCGAGTTGGCCGTCAAGGAACGCAACGAGATCACGATCATCGAGAAGTACCTCCCTGCGGCCATGGACGAGGCGCAGTTGCTCACGGTGGTGCAGGAAGAAGTTGCCAAAGCCGCCGCCGCCGGTCAGACCGGTCCGAAGTCGATGGGCGCGGTCATCAAAGCCGTGAAAGAACGTGTCGGCGCCAGTGCCGATGGAGCCGCCATCGCCGCTGCGGTGAAGTCGGCGCTCTGAATCACTTCCTGACGACACGTCTCCGAACGTGAATGACGGCCCGGTTGCCCGGGCCGTCATCATCTTGTGGGGGAGGAGTCTGTTGCGTGTTGTGGTCAGTTGTTGATCACTCGCACCGTCGCGGTCACCGACGACGTGCGGCCGGCCTTGTTGGTGACGGTGATGGTCACACTCTCGCCTTCGCTGATTCCCATGTTGTCGATGGCCCAGGTGCTGGCGGTACCCGCGGTCGAGAGTTTGGTGCCCGTCTTCGACATCGGCAGGATGATGCCCATCGGCGAACGGTTGACGTAGGTGATCGTGACGCTGTCGATGTCGGCGAGCGCGGCGCTGCTCTTGGCGTTCACCAGGACGCGGGCATTGATCTTCGTGCCGTTGCGCTGGAACGTGTAGATCAGGATCTCCGGAGTCGGAGCCTGTCCGAGGTTGGGCAGAACCTGGGCGATCGATCCGATGTTGCCGGCGATGCCGGGCAGCGTGACGACCGGGCCCGAACTCTGCTCGGGTGCGCCTTGCGGTGCCGGAGCATCGTCGACGGCGGGTGCGGCGTCGGCGGCCGGTGCCTCGTTCGCGGCCGGTGCCTCGGCAACCGCCGGGGCGGCTTCAGCAACCGGTGCTGCTTCGGGTGCTGCTTCGGCGGCCGGTGCGTTCTCGACGCTCGGTGCCGGAGCGGGGGCGGCCGGTGTCGCGACGGCGTCGGCGACCTGCGGAGCAACTTCGGCGATGACGTTCGGATCGGCCTGAGCGACGATCTCGTTGATCGCGTCGGTGTTGCCGTTCTTCGCGGCATCGAGGAGGGCGGCGACGATCTCGTCGGCGTTGCCGGTCGAGGCGGCGCTGTCGTTCTTTCCGCCGCAGGCGGCGGTTCCGGCGACGAGGGCAGCGGTCGCGACAGTGGCGAGAGCAGCCTTGCGGATGGTGGTGAACGTGGTGGTCTTCATGGCGGTGGTTCCTTTCGGTTGGTGTGGGGCCCCGTTGGCCTC
>CAYNKE010000109.1:0-5877 GCA_964397715.1 uncultured Bifidobacterium sp.
CGATCCGCGGAACGCGATCACCATTCGTCAATTACTGCACATGGCGTCGGGCTTGCAATGGACCGAGGATTACTTCGACCCGAACTCCACCACACTCGCCATGCTTCGGGCGCCGATTGCGTCCGACTACGCGGCGTCGCGTCCTCTCGAGTCGACTCCCGGTGCCGTCTTCGAGTACAACTCCGGCAACTCGGCCCTACTGATGGGAATCGTTACCGACACGTTGGGCGGCGTGGCAGCCACCGATGCCTTCATCAAGGCGCGACTGCTCGACCCACTTGGTATCAAGAGTGCGCAGTTTCAGCGCGACTCGGCCGGCCGAATCGTCGGCTTCATGGGAATCAACATGTCGTCGCGCGATCTGGCTCGGTTCGGACTGCTGTTCCTGAATGACGGAGTGTGGGGAGGCAAGCGTCTCCTGCCCGATGGTTGGGTCGCATTCTCGAAGACGGCATCTCCCACGAGTCCGAAGTACGCCGGCCATTGGTGGACCTACAAAGACTCGTTCGAAGCTGAAGGCTTCTACGGCCAATTGGTTCTCGTGTCGAACTCCAAGAAATTGATCATCGTCGTGACCACGGCGACCGAAGGCAACGCAGGCGTGCAGTGGACAAAGGCCACCGGACTTCGTGAACAGCTCTACGCGCTATTCCCCGCGGCGTAGCGACTAATAGCCAGCCTTGCGGTCACGGCCTAGTTCGCGGGCGATCTCGCGAGCCGCGTCCTTCTTGGCGATCGCCTGACGCTTGTCGCCCTTGGTGCGGCCCTTGGCCAGCGCCAGTTCCACTTTGGCACGACCGTCCTTGAAGTAGAGCGACAAGGGCACCAGTGCCAGACGCTCCTGACCCATACGCGCGTTCAACCGGGTGATCTCGTCACGGTGCAACAACAATTTGCGCGACCGATTCGGATCATGGGCTCCCACGCCGTGCGCGAACTGATACGGCGCGATGTGCACACCTTCCAGCCACACCTCGCCGTCGTTGATGCGAGCGTACGCGTCGGCCAACTGAACCTGGCCCTCGCGGAGACTCTTCACCTCGCTGCCCTGCAGCATGATGCCGGCTTCGAACACGTCGAGGATCGAGAAGTCGTGACGCGCCTTGCGGTTGCTGGCGATGATCTTGGTGCCGGGGCCGGGCATGGTTGCCCCAGGCTACGGAGGTCATAGCCTTCGAGGGGTGGGTGATGTGAGCGATGCGACGCACGTGTCAGAGACTTCCGAGATTCTCGAGATCACTTCCGAAGTGCACGACCAGATGTGCGCACTCGCGTTGGCCGAGTATCCGCTCGAGGCCTGCGGACTCATGGCAGGGGAGCCTGGTCGCGCCCGCGTCACGCGCTTCTTCCCGTGTCGCAACATCGAGAAGTCGGCGCGGATCTACACACTCGACCCCAAGGATCACCTGCGGGCCGAGCGCACCGCCGAAGATGCCGGACTCGAGATCATGGGTGTGATGCACAGCCACACCCATAGCGAGGCCTACCCGAGCGCCACCGACGTGGCCGCGGCACCCGACCCGGCCTGGCACTACCTGATCGTGACTCTCAAGCGGGAGAAGCCCGAGGTCAGGAGTTACCGGATCGTCGCGGGAGAGAATCGGGCCACCCCGTCCGACCAGCCGATTTCCGAGGTCTCGGTCCGGGTCGTCCCCGGCTGACTCTGCCGTCGTGAATCCGCCGTCCTGAATCCGCCGTCCTGAATCGGTCGTCCTGAATCGGTCGTCGGGGGTTTCAACCGTCACGCCCGTAGGATCCCTGATAAACCCGACTGGGTTTGTAGGTTTTAGTTCCGGGACTCGGGATTCCGGATCCGAAGTCCCAGATCCCAAATCCCAGGTCCCACGAGTCGCGAGCGAGGTGAGCACGATGAGCATGTACTCCGGTCAAGGTTTCTCGGGTCACGGTCACTCGCACGCGTTCGCCAATTGGCACGAGAGCGTGCTCGACCTCATTGGCAACACACCCGTGGTCGACGTCAGCCGTCTCTCGCCGAACCCGAACGTGCGCATTCTCGCCAAGCTCGAGATGCAGAACCCGTTCGGATCGGTGAAGGACCGCATCGCCAAGTCGATGATCGAGGAGGCCGAAGAGTCGGGTCGTCTGCTCCCGGGTCAGACCATCCTCGAACCCTCGTCGGGTAACACCGGCATCGCGTTGGCCGCCATTGCTCGCATCAAGGGTTACCCCATCAAGATCCTCATGCCGACCAGCGTGTCGATCGAGCGCCGCCAGATGCTCGAGATCTTCGGTGCCGAGGTCATCCTCACGCCCGGCGAAGAAGGTTCGAATGGGGCGGTGAAGCGCGCCATCGAGATGGCCGCCCAACATCCCGAGTACTGCTTCTTGTATCAGTACGCCAACGAAGCCAACCCTCGTGCGCACTACGAGGGAACTGGTCCCGAAATCCTGCGCGATGTTCCCGAGATCACCCACTTCGTCGCCGGTCTGGGCACGAGCGGGACACTCATGGGCACGGGCCGGTTCTTGAAGGAGAACAAACCCGACGTCAAGATCGTCGCTGTCGAACCTCCGCTCGGTGAGCGCGTCGAAGGTCTGCGCAACCTCGACGAGGGCTACGTGCCCCCGGTCTTCGACAAGTGGCACGGCTTCGATGTCCTCGACCGCAAGCGCGTCGTTCGCCCGCGCGAGTCGATCGAGTGGACTCGCCGTCTCGTGAGCGAATGCGGAATCTTCGCCGGCATCTCGTCGGGTGCGGCTCTGGCCGGCGCGGCCAAGGTGGCGGGCGAGATCGACGAGGGGACCATCGTGTTCATCGTCTGCGACGGCGGCTGGAAGTACCTGTCGACCGGCGCCTACACACTCGACCTCGACGTGGCCGAGCAGAACGCTGAGAAGATTATTTATTTCTAGATATCTCTAGAACACTCACCGTCCGGCGACGAGAGTGATCAATCCGGCGAGCACCACGAACGACGCGATGATGCGCCGACGGCCGGACGATTCTTTGAGATACCGCCAACCGATGAACGTGGCCAAGACGACGCTCGATTCGCGCAACGCGGTCACGTAACCCACAGGTGCGCGCTTCACCGCGGCCAGGACCATCCAGTAGGTGACAGCCGAAGCGAGGCCAGTGACGAGATACGTTCGCCAACTGGTTCGCACCGAGCTCAGCATCTCCCGACCCCGACCCTTCACGAGACCGTGGGTCGTCACACCGAGCGAAGTGGGGATGAAGATGCTCCACGCATACACCGAACTGGCCGAGCCGCGACTGCCGCGGCTATCGGCGAGGGTGTAGGCCCCGATCATGAGCGCCACGAACAACGCGGCCCGAGCGTGAGTCCAGTCGACGTGTCCGGCGATGAGAGCCAGTCCGACCACCACAATGGCGATACCGACACCCGATGCGAACGACAGGTGGTCGGACAGCAACACCACACCACCGATCGCCGCGAACAATGCACCGCCCCCACGAGCGATGGGATAGGTCACCGAGAAGTCGGCGATGTCGTAGGTACGAGCGAGTCGAGCGATGTAGACGGTGTGGATGAGTCCGGATAACGCAGCCCAACCCCACGCCGCCGCATTCAGGGAACCATCGAACGTCGACCACAAGGCGAGGGGCAGACCTACGACGGCTGCCGCGGTCATCTGGCCCCAGAGCGCGAGCCAGCGGTCCCCTGAGGTCTTGATCGCGTAGTTCCAGCCGGCGTGCAGCACTGCCGCACCCAGCGCGAGGAAGGTGGCGAGAAGCACGGAGTTACTTGATCACGGGAGCGCGGCGCGATCCCAGGTGAGTATCTCCTCGGCCCAATTGCCCACCTTCTCGCCGGGGAGGCGGCTCTTGGTGGGCCACGGACGATCGAGATTCACCGGATTGCCACGCGAGATCACGTGGCGCAAGCGCGAGCGATCCTGCAACACGCGCACATCGGTGTCGGGTTTGCCGTCGACCACGATGATGTCGGCGCGATATCCAGTGGCGATGACACCTAGTTCGCCGACTTTCTTCATGGCGATCGCGTTGTTCTTGGTGGCGCAGGAAATGGCTTCGAGAGGCGAGAGGCCGATTTCGTTGACGAACACTTCCATCTCGCGCGCGTGCCAGTGGCCGTAGGGCGTGAGCGCGAAGCCGCTCTCCGAACCGCACAGAATCGGCACGCCGGCGTCGTAGGCGGCCCGCACTTTCTCGGCGGTGGCCTTGATCTCGCCGCGGAAGATGTCGGTCATTCCAATACCCGCGCCCACCTTGGCGCCGTAGTCGGCCAGGTTCGCCAGGAACGTGAACGTGGGGCAGATGGCGGCTCCCGATTCGAGCACGGCCTCGAGCGCCTCGTCGTCCATGTACGAGGCATGGAGAATGAGGTCGACTCCGGCTCGGGCGGCGTCACGGGTGGACGACGCGCTGCGGCAGTGGGCGGTCACCGGAACATTGAGCGAATGCGCGGTGTCGCACACGGCCTTCATCTCGTCGAGGGTCCATACCTGAAGCTCGCCCTTGTGAGTGGGGATCGAGCCGGTGGCGTGAATCTTGATCCAGTCGCCGCCGTGCTTGATCTGCCGCCGAGTGGTGGTGACCATCTCTTCGATGGTGTTCACCACCGCGGCGTACCCGACCTCACCCTCGTCGGGGATCAGACGACCGGCCGTGCCGCCCACCGCGGTGAGGAGCGCCTGAACTCCGGTCGCGATGCGCGGACCTTCGATCGCACCGGCCTCCACTGCATCGCGGACCTGCGGACCGATGCCGTGCACGGTGTCGGGGTCCATCATCGACGTGACACCCGCGAGGAGAAGTTTGGGAAGATTGAACGCCGTCACGACCGCCGCGAGGGCCGGTGGACGATGGAAGAACAACTCGTCGTTCGACTGCACGTCGTCGAAGGTCACGTGGCAGTGCGCGTCGATGAGCCCCGGCATGACGGTGAAGCCCTTGGCGTCGATCACGGTGGCCTGGCGCAAGGTGTCGGCCGGGACGGACTTCGCGATCTCGCCGGCGGGGGCGACGGCGACGATTTCGTCGTTGACGGTGACGATGTCGCGATCGACGGCCGCGGCACCCGTGCCGTCGATGAGTCGTCCGTTGGTGATGTGGAGCACGGTCACAGGGCCGAGTCTACGAGTCGATTCGTGCCACACTGGGCTCGTGACCAGGGATCGAGCGCTCCGTCCGGTCGTTCTCGTGACCGGCGCCGCATCGGGAATCGGAGCCGCGTGCGCCGAGGTGTTGCGACGCGAGGGCTGGGACGTCGTCGCGACGGATCTGACCGGTGATTCGGCTCGTGATATCACGAGTCTCGATGCCGTGACACTCGACGTCACGAGTCTCGACGTCACGTGTGAGAGCGACTGGGATCGCGTGGTCGACGAGGCGTTCACCTCGACGGGTCGGCCGTGGGATGCATTCGTGTCGTGCGCGGGAATTCGCACTCGCGGCATGATCGTCGATACGTCGCTCGACGAATGGGAGCGTCACCTGCGGGTGAACCTCACCGGGACCTGGCTCGGGCTACGCGCGTTCTTGCGCACGGTCACCCGTGAACGCGAACGTGGCGACACGAGACCGAAGTCAGCCGTCACCATCGCCAGCGTGAACGCCACGATCGCGGTGCCGGGCCAAGCGCATTACGTGGCCTCCAAGGGCGGGATCACGGCGCTCACTCGCGCCGCCGCGCTGGAAGGCGCGCATCTGGGCGTGCGCGTGAACGGCATCGCGCCGGGTCCGATCCGCACGCCCATGGCCGCCGAGCGGCTCGACGATCCGGAGCAGGTGAAGTGGCTCACCGGACGAGTGCCGCTCGGACGAGTGGGCGAACCTCACGAGATCGCCGACGTGGTGGAGTTCTTGTTGTCGTCGCGCGCGTCGTACGTCAACGGCGAGATCGTGTACGCCGACGGAGGCTGGGCCAG
>CAYNKE010000110.1:0-5846 GCA_964397715.1 uncultured Bifidobacterium sp.
GGTGAACCCGTGCCGGGATGGCTTCGGTCGCCGCAGTTTCCACGCCTGGAATCTAGGTCCCCCGATACCCGGGCGACCCCACTTGGTCGGAGTCGACACGGGGGTCATCCACTTCGTGGTTCCCGCCCGACAGCCCGCCACCGTCAACACCTAACCTCGTGTCGTGATCGACAACGACGTCCTCGAACGAGTTCTGTCGGCCGCTCTGCGAACGGGCGCCGACTTCGCTGAAATCTTCGCCAGCGACTGGCGGGGCACCGGAGTCGGCCTCGACGACGGACGCATCGAGCAGTTGTCGACGGGTCGCAGTCGGGGCGCTGGTATTCGCGTCATCAGCGGTGAGACCACCGGCTTCGCGCACACGGCCGATCTCTCCGAATCGGGGCTCCTCGCCGCGGCGAGGGTTGCCGCCGATGCCGCGCGCCAGGGCGGCGGCGGGACGCGTGTCGTTGCACTGACCCCGCAGCCTTCACGCACCGTGAGTCCGATCGACATCGATCCGTCGACCGTCGCCAAGGCCGCCAAGGTCGAGTTGCTGCGGCGTGTCGACGACGCGGCGCGATCGGCGGGTGGAGCCATTTCCCAAGTGTCGGCTGGCTACTCCGACGGTCGCACGCGAATCGTGGTCGCCAATTCCGACGGACTCGTGGCTCACGACGAACGCGTTCGTACCTTGCTCCGTGTGAGCGCCGTGGCCAATGGCGACACCGGAATGCAGACCGGGTTCGACTCGGTCGGCCACACGATGGGCTTCGAACTCTTCGACAAGGTTCAGGTCGAAGACATCGCCCGGACCGCGGCTACGCGAGCGCTCACCAAATTGAAGGCTCGTCCGGCTCCCTCCGGATCGATGCCGGTGGTCATCAAGGCCGGCAGCGGTGGGGTGCTGTTTCACGAGGCCTGCGGACACGGTCTCGAAGCCGACCTCGTCGCCAAGGGTGCGAGCGTCTATCGCGGCAAAGTTGGCGAACTGGTCGCATCACCGCTCGTCACGCTGGTGGACGACGGCACGATGACGCACGAATGGGGAGCCATCGCGATCGACGACGAAGGCCATCCGTCGCAGTACAACGTGCTCATCGAGAACGGTGTGCTCACCGACTACATGTGGGACTACTTGCGCTCGCGAAAGGAAGGGCGCCGTCCGAGCGGCAACGGACGCCGACAGTCGTACAAGGACCTTCCGATGGTGCGCATGACCAACACGTACGTCCTGAACGGCGACGAGGCACCCGACGACATCATTCGCGACACCGAGTCGGGCGTGTACGTCGCGCACCTCGGCGGCGGAAGCGTCAACACCGCGACCGGTGACTTCGTCTTCGGAATGACCGAGGCTTACCTCATCGAGAACGGTGAGATCACCGAGCCCTTGCGCGAGGGCAACCTGATCGGCAACGGACCGCAGGTCCTGCGCGACATCGATCGTCTCGGCAACGACTTCGCGATGGGCAACCCGGGTACGTGCGGCAAGGACGGCCAGGGCGTGCCGGTCGGCGATGGCCAGCCGACTCTGCGTGTGAAGGCGCTCACCATCGGCGGGACGGCGTCGTGACCGATCGGAGTACCGAGTTGCTCGCGATCGCCGATCGGGTCGTGGCCCTCGCGCAGGCCGGCGAGCAAGTCGAGGCGTACGTGAGTCGCAGTCTGTCCACCGAGGTTCGGGTGTACGAGGGAGAGGTCGAGCACTTCGTGTCGGCCCAGAGCGAGGGAATCGGAATCCGAGTGATTCGCGACGGACGCACCGGAACGTCGTACGCCGGCACGCTCGACTCGGCGGTCATCGCCGACGTTCTCGCCGAGGCCCGCGACAACCTCGGCTACGGCGAAGTCGATCAGTGGGCGGGGCTGGCCACTCCCGACGGTGTGGCAGTCACACCTCAAGTCCTCTGGAGCGACCGTCTCGAGTCGGTGCCGACCGCTCGCAAGATCGAGTTAGCCAAGGAACTCGAACGCCTCGCTCGGGCCGCCGATTCGCGAGTGCGCGTGGACGACTCGAACTATTCCGATTCGTTCGGCGAGGCCGCAGTGGCGACCACCACCGGCATCCGTGTGAGTGGCCGCGAGAACGGCTGCTACTTGAGCGTGGGCACTCTCGCCGACGACGGTGACGAGACCCAGACCGGATTCGGTTTCACCGTCGGTCGCGACGTCGACGAGCTCGATGTCGACAAGGCCGCGCGCGAAGCCGCCGAACGCGCGACTCGATTGCTCGGTGCGGTCAAGCCCGCCAGTCGACGTGTCACGGTCGTCCTCGACCCGTTCGTCACCGCACAGTTCCTCGGCATCATCGGCGGAACCCTGAACGGCGACAGCGTCGTGAAGGGGCGCAGCCTCTTCGCCCAGCGCCTCGGCGAGTCCGTGGCGAGCCCACTCGTCACGCTGGTTGACGATCCGACGAATCCTCTCGCGTACTCGGCGACCGACATCGATGGTGAAGGTCTCGCCGCGCGTCGCAACGTCCTGATCGACGCCGGAACCCTTCGAACCTTCGTGCAGTCGTCGTACTCGGCGCGACGAATGGGCGTGGCCACGACCGGCAACGGAACCCGCGGAGGTTATGCCGGATCTCCGAGTGCGGGCTGTCTCGCTCTCCAGGTCGTACCGGGCACCCGCTCGCAGGCCGACATCGTGGCGGGAATCGACGACGGCATCCTGGTGCAGCAGGTGCAGGGCCTTCACTCGGGTGTCAATCCGGTGTCGGGCGACTTCAGCACCGGCGCCGCCGGGATCACCATCAGCAAGGGGTCGCTCGGTGCACCGGTGCGTGAATTCACCATCGCGTCGACGCTGCAGAAGATGCTGCTCGACATCGCCGAGGTCGGAGGCGACCTCGAGTGGCTTCCGATGCGCGCGACCGGAGTCTCGCTCGTCATCCACGATGTCACCATGAGCGGCGCCTGATCTGTCAGGCTGATCTCATGCCCATCCTGCACGCCATCGTCCTCGGGCTCGTGCAGGGTTTCACCGAATTCCTGCCCATCTCGTCGAGCGGGCACCTTCTCGTGGTGCCGTGGCTCTTCGGTTGGCACGATCTCTCCGACGACGGGATCAAGAAGGCGTTCGACGTCGCTCTGCACCTCGGAACCCTGGTCGCCGTGGTCGCCTACTTCTGGCGCGACGTCGTGTCACTCGTTCGTCACGGTCTGCGCGCGGTCGTGGTTCCGTCGGCGCGATCACATCCCGAGGGCCGCCTCGCGTGGTTGCTCGTCGCGTCGTGCGTGCCGGCCGCCTTGGCCGGAGCGCTCTTCGAGTCGTGGATCGACGACACGCTCGGCGGGCCGATCGTGATCGCCGTGTCGCTCGCGGTGTTCGGTGTCGTGCTCGCGTGGGCCGACCGCCGCGCCGGTACGCGGACCACGGCCGAATTCGGTCTGCGCGATTCGCTGCTCGTCGGTGCGGCTCAGGTGGTGGCGCTGAACCCCGGAACGTCGCGATCGGGCATCACGATGTCGGCGGCTCGGGCCCTCGGGTTCGAGCGCGATGCCGCGGTGCGGCTGTCGTTCCTCATGAGCCTGCCCGTCATCTTGGGGGCCGTTGTCGTGAAGGTGGGTGGCCTCGCTGCTGACGGCATTCCCGATGGACTGCTGGCACCGATGGTCGTCGGCGTCGTGACCGCGGCGATCTCCGGATGGTTCGCGGTGTGGGGGTTGTTGCGGTTGGTGCGCACACGCAACCTCGACCCGTTCGTGATCTATCGCGTGGCACTGGCGGCGATCATCGTGACGGTCGCCGCCGCCGGTTGGCGCTGAGTGGACCGCCGTCGCGCGTGACGTCAGGCCGACGTCGTCGCGGCCGAACTCGTCGACGTGCTGCTCGACGACGAACTCGATGACGAGCCCGACGAATTGCTCGACGAACTGCTCGACGACGAACTCGCCGTGTCGCCGGACGACGAACTCGACGGCGAACCGCTCGACGACGATCCCGATGACGAGCTCGACGAACCACGCGAGTCGGTCTTGTAGAAACCGCCGCCTTTGAACGTGACGCCGACGGGCTGGAAGACCTTCTTCACGGGACGCATGGTGCCGTCGGCGGGGTGGGGTGCTTCGGTGAGTGCATCGTCGGAGAACGCTTGCTGGATCTCGATGGTCTCACCGGTGTCGATGAACTTGTAGACGTAGGTCGGCATGGGGGTTCGCTCCAGCGCGGAAGTCTAGGGTTGGCTCGTGCCGAGCGCTATCCGCACCGCCGTCGTCCCGGCCGCCGGGCAGGGGACGCGTATGTTGCCCGCCACCAAGGCGGTGCCGAAGGAGTTGCTCCCGATTCTCGAGCAGCCCGCGTTGCAACTGATCGTGAACGAGGCGGTCGGTGCCGGGGTCGATCATGTGGTGGTCGTCACGAATCGCAACAAACCGGCGATCGAGTCCTACTTCGAGCGCAGCCCGCTCGTCGAGGACATCCTCGATCGTCAGGGTCGAGGCGCACTCGCCGATCAACTCCGCCGTTACGGATCGGACGTCCGCATTTCGTTCGTGTACCAGGATTCGCCGCTCGGTCTCGGACACGCCGTGGCCTGTGCCGAGCCGGTCGTGGGTGACGAGCCGTTCTACGTGATGTTGCCCGACGAACTCATGGGCGACTCGTCTCTGCTAGCGAGTCTCGGCTCCGTCGTCGAAGCCACGGGCGTCGCCACGGTGGCCCTGAAGCGCATGGAGGCTCACGAACTCTTTCGCTACGGAGTCGTCGATCCGGTGGGAGACACGCGTCGTGTGGCCGGCTCCGACGTCGTGCCATTTGCCGCCGTGACCGAGAAGCCGACGTCCGATGCGCCGAGCGATCTGGTGATCATCGGCCGCTACGCACTCTTACCCGACGTGTTCTCCGACTTGGCGGCTCTCGCTCCGGCCGCGACCGGTGAGATTCAACTCAGCGATGCGTTGTCGGTGCAGGCGGCACGCCGCCCCCTCAATGGTGTGCTGTCGGCGGTGAGCCGTCGCGACATCGGCAATCCGGTCGGTTGGCTGCAGGCCGTCGTGGAGGCCGGTCTCGATCACCCCGAGTACGGACCGGCGTTCCGCGCCTGGCTCGCCGACCGCTAGGCGACGCGCCGAAAGTGTCCGGGGAGGTCGAGGACCAACCCGTAGTCGTCCACCTCGAACTCGTGGGACGGTGCTCCGTCGTCGCGGTGCACGACCCAGTGGCGGCGACCGAGGCGCGTGTAGTCGAGTCGTGAGCGCAAGATGGCGAGGGTCTCGGTGTCCACCGTGATCGACTCGACGTCGGCCGACTGACCGACCGGGAGATGGAGTCGGCGGATGGCCATCGTTCGCGTGAACGGACTGCACAGCACGTCGATGTCGTGGCAGCCGCCGAGTTCGCGCCGCTCGGCGCCGTTGACCTCGCCCCAGCGTCCACGACCGTCGTTGGCGAGCCACAGGTCGGGATCGTCCATGTCGCGGAACAAGAGCATCTGCTGCAGGTTCCAGGAGGCCGTGAATCGGAACACGTACTGAACGTCGGCTCCTTGAACCAGACCCTCGGCGGTCCAGGCCTCGTTCTCGAAGCGCAACGAGAGGGTTTCACGGGCGCTGCCGTCCTCGGTGACCCACGCTGCGGTCATACCGTCGAGCGGAAGGTGCGAGTACTCGATGTGCTCGTCGAAGGCCACGCGTCGAGTGTGCCAGCAAACGAGCCGTACCGATACCGTCTCGTCCATGCTGTCGATCGAAGAGGCCCGGAGCCACGTCTTCGATCGCTGTTCGGTTCTCCCTTCGGTGGCGATCCACGTGCACGACTCCACGCGTTCGGTTCTGGCTCTCGATGCCGTGGCCGCCGAAGACGTGCCGCCGTTCGCCAACACGGCCGTCGACGGCTACGCGGTTCGGGCGGCCGACACCGCC
>CAYNKE010000111.1:0-5829 GCA_964397715.1 uncultured Bifidobacterium sp.
CCAGCACCATCCAGGTACGTCGGTACACCATCACGCTGCGCTCGACCATGCGCTGGGGGCGGCGCGCACCGCGAAGGATGGGCGGCACCACCCGCGCGACGAGGAAGGTCGTGCTCATCGGTGCAACCTCCGGGTGAAGAGACGTCGGCAGATGACGACACCGACCACGACGTATGCGACCAGCACGGCGAGGTGGCCGATCGCCGTCACGAAGCCCATCGTGTGGAGCGAGAAACCACGGGACAGTTCGACTCCGTGCCACAACGGCGTGATCCAGGCGATCGGGCGCAACCCAGCCGGAAGCGAGTCGATCGGATAGAAAGCCCCTCCGAACAAGAAGAGTGGAGTGATCACGAAGCGCTGCACGTAGTTGAACGACGCGTCGTATTTGCAGACGGCGGCATAGGCCGCGATCACCGCCGCGAACGAGAGGCCGCAGAGCACCGCCGATGGAACGGCCAACAACAATCCCCACGACCGGGTGTCGGGAAACACCGTCAGCACGACGGCCACACCGGCCACGAAGATGCCGATGCGGGTGACCAACCACAAGAACATGCCGCGCACGATCTGCATCGGCGACAGAGTCGTCGCCGCCATGGCATCGAAGAACCCTTGCCATTTGAACCCGGCCATGACCGGATACGTCGATTCCATCGACCCGACGATCATGGCCGTGGTGGCCAGGAGACCCGGAGCGAGAAACGACACGTACGACACCCCGCCCAGCGAATCAACCGCTGACTGTCGCGAGTTCACGAGTGATCCGACACCGAGACCCATGCCGAGCAAGAAGACGAGTGGCTGCAACAGCCCGAGCACGACCTCGGTCTTCCAGGTGCGGCGAAGAATCGTCGCGTAATAGCCCCACACCCGGACCGCCGGCGGAGTCGTCATCAGTCGGCCAGACTCCGCCCCGTCAGACGCAAGAACACGTCTTCGAGCGAACTGCGCCGAACCAGCGCGCTTTCGTGGGCGACACCCCGGCGGTGCACCTCGCCCAACACGTCCTCGCCGTCAGCGGCGTAGATCAGCACGCGATCCGGAAGCACTTCTTGGCGATCGCCGAGACCGGTGAGTGCCGACGACTGGTCGGCGTTCGTGCCCGCCGTGAATCGCAACTCGAGCACCTCGCGGCTCGAGTGCTCTTCGATCAACTGTCGCGGAGATCCCTCGGCGACGATGCGACCGCCATCCATCACCACCAGCCGATCACACAGTTGCTCGGCTTCGTCCATGTAGTGAGTGGTGAGAACGAGTGTGACGCCCTGCTGCTTGAGGCGGTACAGGCGATCCCACAGGATGTGACGCGCCTGCGGATCGAGTCCGGTCGTCGGCTCGTCGAGGAGCAGTAACTCGGGTCGGTTGATGAGGCTGCGCGCGATCGTCACACGCCGCTTCATGCCGCCGCTCAGCGGTTCGACACGCGAGTCGGCCCGATCGGTCAGCTGCACGAAGTCGAGCAATTCGGCGGCTCGGGACTTGCATTCCGAGCGCGGAATATCGAAGTAACGCCCGTACACGACCAAGTTCTCGAGCACCGTCAATTCGCTGTCGAGATTGTCCTGCTGAGGAACGACGCCCATCCGCGCCCGGATCCGCGAACCGTGCTCCGACGGATCGAGCCCGAAGATCCGCAAGTCACCGCTCGACGCCGGCGACACGCAGCCGATCATGCGCATCGTGCTCGACTTGCCCGCCCCATTGGGTCCGAGGAAGCCGAACGACTCGCCCCGTTCGATGCGGAAGTCGACGCCCTTCACCGCCTCGAAGTCCCCGAACTTCTTGGCCAGATGATGGGCTTCGATCACGGCATCGACGTTCGACACGTGAAAACCCTAGTCGTCGACCGTTCCGACGCCGAAAGAAGTTTCGACGAGTAGTTTCGTACCGTGATCGTTCGAGACATGACGAAGTCCGATCTCGCGATCGCCCACGCGATCAATCAGGAGAATGTTCCCGCCGTCGGCCACGAGACGTTCGAGGATTTCGAGCACATCTTCGGAGTGTCATCGATGAACTTGGTAGTCGAAGCCGACGGTGCGGTGCGCGGATTCTGCATGGTGATGCCACCCGGGGCCGACTACGACAGTCCCAATTACCTGTTTTTCTGCGACCAGTACACGAGCTTCGTCTACCTCGACCGAGTGGCCGTCACCGATGGCTGGCGCGGCCGCGGAATCGGACCACTGCTCTACCGCGAGGTCGAACGGCGAGCCCACGCCGACTGGTTCACCCTCGAAGTGAACGTGAAGCCGATGAACGAAGGCTCACTGCGTTTTCATGCTCGTGAAGGTTTCGTCGAGGTGAGCCAGCAAGAAACCCGGCCGGGAAAGATCGTCAGCCTGATGGCCAAGCGCCTGCGCTGATCACGAACGGCGATCGGGGAGAAAGCGGAACCGGTCGCGAACCTCGGCCACGCGCTCGGGCGTGACGTCAGCGATCAGGATCGTCTCGTCACCGTGATTAGCGGCCAATACGTCGCCGAACGGATCGATGATGCAACTGTCACCCGAATAGACGAGTCCGCCTCCCGATCCGACCCGGTTGCAGCCGACGACGTACGCCTGATTCTCGATGGCCCGGGCGCGTAGCAGCGTCATCCAGTGCTCACGGCGCGACTCGGGCCAGTTGGCCGGAACCAAATACACGTCGGTGTCGTGGGCCCGCTGCCAGAACTCGTCGGAGAACCGCAGGTCGTAGCAGACGAACAACGTGATACGGAGTCCGCCGATCGAGACGGTGACGAGGTCGGATCCCGGACGTACATGCCGGTCTTCACCGCCGAAGGTGAACGGATGAATCTTGCGATAGCGATGCGCGGTTCCGTCGGCGCCGGCGACCACCAGAGTGTTCGCCGGGCGAGGGTCGTTCGGATCGGAATCGACTGGGACTTCCGGACACGAACCAGCCACCCACACGCCGTGACGGCGTGCCTGATCGAGCAGGAACTGCGACGACGGTCCGCCTTCCGCTTCGGCGAAACCGGCGGACTCGACCGCGAACCCGGTGGAGAACGTCTCGGTGAGGAGGATGAACTCGGCTCCCTGTCTCACTGCCGACTCCACGAGGCCGGCGAGATGCCGGAAATTGGCCTCGCGATCGCACCACACGATGTCGTGCTGAATTGCTGCCAACTTCATGACAAGCCCTTCAGACGCGTGACCGCTTCGTCGATGAGTTCGAAGCGCTTGCAGAACGCGAAGCGCACCAGATGACGACCTTCGCTCTCGTGGGCTCGGTCGTAGAAGACCACGTTCGGAATTCCGACGACTCCGCAACGGGCCGGCAGCGAACGACAGAACGCGTAGCCGTCGCCCGACGGATCGAGTGGCCGAATGTCGACCGTGACGAAGTACGTGCCGGCGGGCTCGAACACCTCGAAACCCGCTTCGCTCAAACCGGTCATGAGTCGGTCCCGCTTGGTTTGCAGATCGCGCGCGAGTTCGACGAAGTACTCGTCGGGTAGCCGAAGACCGACCGCAATGGCCGGCTGGAACGGCCCCGACGACACGTAGGTCAGGAACTGCTTGGCCGCCCGCGCCGCGGCGACGAGCGGCGCGGGACCGCATACCCAGCCGACTTTCCAACCGGTCGTGTTGAAGGTCTTGCCTCCACTCGACACGACGAGCGTGCGTTCCTTCATCCCCGGCAGTGACGCGATCGAGCGGTGAACCACCCCGTCGTACGTGAGATGTTCGTAGACCTCGTCGGAGACGACGATGAGGTCGTTGGCGATCGCGATCTCGGCGATCGCTCGCAACTGCTGGTCGTTCAGCACCGCACCGGTGGGGTTGTGCGGAGAATTGAGCAGGATCACTCGTGTCTTCGGGGTGATCGCGGCGCGCAACTCGTCGGGGTCGAGCGAGTACGACGGAGGACGCAATGTCACCGGTCGCGTGATGGCGCCGGCCAAGGCGATGCAGGCCTGATAGCTGTCGTACATCGGCTCGAGCAGCGCCACTTCGTCACCGGTCTCCAGCAGACCGAGCAGACAACCAGCGAGGGCTTCGGTCGCACCCGCGGTCACGAGAATTTCGCTGTCGGGGTCGTAATCGAGGCCCCAGAAACGCTTCTGGTGTTCGCTGATCGCCTGACGCAAGACGGGCATCCCGGGTCCGGGTGGATACTGGTTCTGTCCGGACTCGATCGCCGCGACGGCCGCGTCGAGGACCTCACGGGGTCCGTCGTAGTCGGGAAATCCTTGGCCGAGATTGATCGATCCGGTCTCGGTCGCGAGCGCGGTCATCTCGGCGAAGATCGTCGAGCCGAAACCCTGCAGTTTCGACGTGAGATACGACGAACGCGCCATGTGGTCAGGTTACGCCGAGCGCCGAA
This sequence comes from uncultured Bifidobacterium sp., assembly GCA_964397715.1. Taxonomy (GTDB): domain Bacteria; phylum Actinomycetota; class Acidimicrobiia; order Acidimicrobiales; family Ilumatobacteraceae; genus Casp-actino8. The sequence goes on from CAYNKE010000111.1 coordinate 4,339, forward strand.
TGGATCGCATCGAGTAACCCGCTGGCCCCGAAGCGGAACGTCCGAGGGCTCACCCAGTCGGGGCCCATGATCTCATCGGCGAGGTCGAGATAGCGCCGGGCGTCCTCGAGCGTACGAATACCGCCCGAGGGCTTGACACCGACCCGACGACCAGAATCACGAATCACCGTGAGGATCGTGCGAACCGCGTCGGGCGTCGCCGAGATCGGAGACTTGCCAGTCGACGTCTTCACGAAGTCCGCACCGGCGTCGATCACCAACCGCGCCGCCGATCCGATCAAGTCGCGGTCGACGATTTCTCCGGTCTCGAGAATCACCTTCAGGTGACGATCGGAGGGAACGACGTCACGCACCGCGACGACGAACTCGCGAACGAAAGCGATCTCCCCGCGCACGAACGACCGATAGGGAAGGACGAGATCGATGTCGGTGGCACCGTCGTCGAGGGCTCGTCGAGTCGTGGCGAGCACCGAGTCGATGGGTTCGCTTCCGGATGGGAAGTTGACAACCGTCGCCACACCGACGCCGGTTCCGGTGAGATGTTCGACGCTGGCTCCGACGAATCGCGGCCACACGCACACTGCCGCGACGGCTCCGTACGGTGTGACGGCTCGTGAGCAAAGGCGCTCGATATCGTCGTCCGAACAGGAATCACCGAGATCGGTGAGATCGAGACACGCCAGCGCCCGACGCGCGACCTCGCGATCGGAGGTCACGACACGAAGCCGCTCAAGTTCTCGGGCCCGAAGGACGTCGGGAGCAACGACTCCATCGTGAACACCGCACGCACACCCTCGGGGCCGCACGCGTAGATCGGAGTGGTCGGCGAAGCGAACTCCCGCACCCGCTGACGACAGCCGCCGCAACACGTACCGACTTCGATGCTGTCGCAAATCGTCACCAGCACCGCGATCTCACGGTCTCCAGCCGCACACATGGCAGCGATGGCCCCGGCCTCCGCGCAGCTTCCGACCGGGTACGCCGCATTTTCCACGTTGCATCCCACGTGGATCCGACCCGAAGTCGAGAGGATGGCGGCCCCGACTGGAAAATGCGAGTACGGAGCGTAGGCCTGCTCCTGCACTCGCTTGGCGGCAGCGAACAACTCGTCGACGCGATGTTCGGCCGGGTACGTGGAGAATGCGTTCACGGACACAACTTACGACTTCGGGCGACGAGGTACGACCGTCCCGACTGTGCGAGGATGGCTCGTGATCAGACGAAGCATCCTCAGCATCTGGAGTTGGGCGGTCCTCGTGATCGTCATCATCGTCTGGACGCCGCTCGTCTTCGTCACGTGGCTGGTCACGCTCCCGTTCGACAAGGGTCACTACGCCGCTGGATATCTCTTCCGCAAGCTCACGGTCGTTCATCAGACGCTCACACCGATGTGGAAGTTCCGGACGAGCGGCACGTTGCCCTCCGACAAGCGCCGTCCCTACGTGGTGGTGGCCAACCACGAGAGTTTCGTCGACATCCTCCTCATCAGCC
>CAYNKE010000112.1:0-5643 GCA_964397715.1 uncultured Bifidobacterium sp.
GAACCTCGAGCGCGTGTGCGTCGAGAGCGTCGAAGGTGGCGAGATGACCAAGGACTTGTCCATCCTCATCTCCAAGGATCAGCCGTGGCTCACCACCGAGGACTACCTTGCGGCTCTCGATCGTCGCCTGCAGCAGAAGATGAAGTGACTTCATGAGGGCCGTCGTTCTGCGCGCGCATGGTGGCCCCGAAGTCCTCACGTTCGAAGACGTCCCCGATCCGGTCCCCGGGCCGGACGAGGTTCTCGTGGCGATCCACACCACGGCGCTCAACCGCGCCGACTTGTTGCAACGCATGGGCGGCTACCCCGATCCACGTCGTGGTGTGGCCCTCGAGATCCCCGGACTCGAGTTCTCGGGTGTCGTGCGCGCGGTGGGTGAGCGAGTGTCGCTCTGGAAAGCCGGCGACGAAGTCATGGCCATCGACGCTGGTGGCGCGTACGCCGAACTCATCTGCACGCACGAGCGTCAACTCATGCGCGTCCCGTCATCGGTCGGTGTGCGCGACGCCGCGGCGATTCCCGAAGTGTTCCTCACCGCGTGGGACGCCCTGGTGGTGCAAGGTGGTCTGACGTCGGGTCGCTGGGCGCTCGTGCATGCGGGTGCGTCGGGTGTGGGCACCGCGGCCATTCAGATCGCCAAGGCCATCGGTGCGCGCATCGCGGTCACGTGCAGCGCCGGGAAAATGGATGCTTGTCGTGCGCTCGGTGCCGATCTGGTGCTCGAACGCTCGCCGCACGACTGGTTGGCCGATGCGCTGAAGGCCGTACCCGGGGGATTCCACGTGATTCTCGACGTGGTGGGTGGCGAAGAGGTCGATCGCAACTTGAAGGCCGTCACCACGCGCGGCTCCATCGTGCAGGTGGGGCTGATGGGCGGAGCGCAGACGCCGGTGAACGTGGGCCTGCTCCTCGCCAAGCGCGCGCACTGGATCGGCACCACGTTGCGCGCGCGTCCGCTCGAGGAGAAGGTCGCGGTCACGCAGCGGTTCGTCGCCGAGATGCTCCCGTTGTTCGACACCGGCGCGCTCAAGCCGATCATCGACCGCCGGTATCCGTTCGCGCGCATCGCCGACGCCCACGAGGCGATGGCCGCCAATCTCAACACCGGCAAGATCCTCGTCGACGTCGTTCCTTCGGATGGCTGACAACCCGCGCGGGATGGCCCATCATCCGGGCCTCGACGGCGTGCGCGCTTCGGCGCTCATCATGATCATGTTGTTCCACGCCGATCCGAGTTGGATCCCGGGTGGCTTCATCAGCGTCTCGCTCTTCTTCACGCTCTCGGGGTACCTCATCACGTCGCTACTGCTCGCCGAGGGCGAACGCAACGGGTTCGTCTCGCTCCGCTCGTTCTGGAGTCGACGTCTGCGGCGGTTGGCACCAGCAGCGCTGGTGGGGGTGGGGGTCATCGTCGCGTTGTCGACGTGGCTCGCTCCGTCGGCGAGTCAGGGTCGAATCCGCGGCGATGCCGTCGCGGCGACGGCCTACGTGGCCAACTGGCGCTCGATCACCGCCAACCACTCGTACGCCGAGATCTTCACCGACGCCAGCCCGCTGCAGCACCTCTGGTCGCTCTCGATCGAGGAGCAGCTGTACGTGTTGGTTCCGCTGGTCGTCGCACTGGGCTTCCGTTTCGGTCTCAAGCGCCGCGGCATCACCGTTGTGTTCGCGGTGTTGTCAGCGGCGTCGATCCTGGTCTCGGTGCTCGCATCGAGTCACGATCGCATCTATTACGGCACCGACACCCGCGCCGTCGAGTTGTTCGCCGGTTCGATTCTGGCCGGGGTGCTCGGCCCGCGTCTCGAAGGCTGGGCCAAGGCGCGCTTCCGGCGACCCATGGTGCTGCTCGTCGCTCCGCTCGTTGCGTTCGTCGTGCTGTCGCGGGTCGTCGACTACCAGTCGTCCTGGCTCTACACCGGTCTTCTCGGATCCTTCGCGCTCCTCAACATCGTCTTCTGTATCGGCGCGGTCGTGCCCGGCCCGATGCGCTGGATCATGTCGCTGCCGCCACTGACGCTCATGGGCCGCATGAGTTACGGGATCTATCTCGCGCACTGGCCGGTGTACGTGTGGGTCGATCACGATCTGACGGGTTTGTCGCCGATCCCGCTTCTCCTCGTCCGCTTCGCGATCACGTTCGCCATCGCGGCGGTGTCGTACCGGTTCCTCGAGCAGCCCATTCGCGCCTCACGAGTCCTGCGATCGGGTCGTCGCGCGGCCACCGCACTCGTCGCGTCCTTCGTCGTCGTGCTGGCGCTCCCTCTCGTCGTCCTGGCCGAGTCGAAGCGCGAAATCGTCGACATCGTGCCTCGGGTGCTGGCGACCGTGCCACCCACCAGTACACCCGCCGTCGATGCCGCGCCGGTGCCCGACGGACCGGTGTCGATCCTGGTGATCGGCGACTCGAGCGCCGAGAACGTGGCACTGGCTCTCTCGAACGCGTCCGATGGCTCGATCGGCGTGATCTCGGCCGGCGTGCTCGGATGTCCGCTGCTCGACGTGCGGTTGGTTTACCGGCGCATCGACGAGAACCAGAACACCGACTACTGCCCCGACAACGTGCTCACCGTGGCTGACTACGCGGCCGACGTCGACCTGGTTCTGGTGGTGTCGAGTGTGGCCAACCAATGGGACTACCAACCGCTCGATTCGGAGGAGCGCGTGGCGGTCGGGAGCGAGCGGTACCGCGCCGATCTCGACCGATTCGCCGAGAGGTTGAACGAAGTCGTGGCGACTGCTGGAGTGCCGATCCTGGTGCTCGAGTCTCCGCGAGTCGGCGACGAGCCGATGATGAATGGCGACACCGCCGAACCGCGTGCCGCCTGGAACTCCGAGATGAACGCGTGGGATGCCGCATGGCGTTCGGTGACCGTCGTGCCGTACGACGACTTGCTCGCCGACCCCGACACCGACGAAGGGCGTGCGCAGCGACCCGATGGGACCCACCTCGAGGAAGGCTTCGGCGAACGGCTCGCGCGCGAGTCGCTGATACCGCGACTGCGTGACGTCTACGCGCGCACGGTCGAGGACATGCGCGCCAGCGGATGCCTTCTCGACGACGGCCGACTCGCCTTGTCGGCCTGTCGCGTCAGTTCGTGACGTCGATCGAGCGCGTGTGCCAGCCGGTGGCACCGTCGGGCGCCACGTCCTGCACCACGTCGGTCTGCGTGTAGCCGCTCTTGTCGGTGGCGCGCACTTGCACGACGTGTCGACCCGGAGTGGCATCCCATTCGAGCGTCCACTGGCGCCAGGTGTCGTCGCTGACGTCGGAACTGAGGTCGGCCTCTTGCCACGCGCCGCCGTCGACGCGCACTTCCACCTTGGCGATTCCGGTGTGTTGCGCCCACGCGACTCCGGCGATCGTGAAGCGGCCGGCCTTCACCTCGTCGCGTTGGCGCGGGACGTCGATGCGCGACTGTGTCTTCACCGGACCGAGGCGCGACCAACCCAGCGGAACCCAGTAACCCTGGCGATCCCACGTGGCCAGTTCGATGCGGGCCAACCACTTGGTGGCCGACACGTATCCGTAGAGGCCCGGCACCACGAGACGGGCGGGGAAGCCGTGCTCGAGTGGCAACGGCTCGCCGTTCATGCCGATGGCCACGAGGGCGTCGCGGCCATCCCGCGCGACATCGATCGGGAACCCGCACGTCCATCCGTCGAGGCTCGTGCTGAAGACCTGCTGTGCCTCGGGACGAACACCGACCCGGTCGAGGAGATCGGCGAGCAGAACGCCCTGCCACATGGCCGTTCCGATGAACGGTCCGCCCACCGGGTTGGAGACGCAGCACAACGTGATGGGCCGCTCCACTTGGGGTAGCGCTTCGAGGTCGGCGTAGGTGAGCGTGAGTGGCGTGTCGACGAGGCCGTCGATCGTGAACGACCACGAATCGCGATCGACGGACGGGAACGACATCGCGGTGTCGATGCGGTAGAAGTCGTCATTGGGCGTGAAGAACGGATCGGTCGGATGGAAGCCGTCCACATCGGGAAGTTCGAGCGAATCACCGACGGCGGGCAGAGACGAAGGACGTTGCGATTCGATGCGTCGCACCCGGTCGTCCTGACGCCAGCGGCCCACGAGACCAGCCGTCACCGCGACCGCACCGACGGCACCGGCGGCGCCGACGAACTGACGGCGATCGAAGCCGAGTGGCGCCGCAGATTCGGTGGGTCGGCGCCAAGCGAACCAGCCCCGAGTGCCGACCCGCAGCAGGTACGCGTACGCCGCGACTCCGAAGGCTGCGCCGACGCACGGACCGACGTACGACCAGCCGGTGCTTCCAGTGCGCTCAGCGGCGCTGGCGACTCCGAGCATCGTGAAGACCAGTGTGCCGAACACGAAAGCCGACCAGCGACGAGTGGCGCCGAGAGCGGTGGCCGCGAGGGCCAACACGATCCAGATGCCGACGCGCAGAGCGGTCTTGTCGTTCGTGCCGAAGAGGTCGATCGCGAGATTCTTGAGCCAGCGCGGAACCCGGTCGATGAACGAACTCCCGACCGCGTCGATGGGTGAGGCCGTGTTGCCGAGTGCGGTGACCAGGATGCCAACGCACACCGAGAGCAGTCCGGCCAACAGACCCGACAGAGCGCCGACGAGTCGTGGAGGAGTAGGAAGTGGCGCGCGCGGCGCCCGTGGATCGACTTCGGGGGAGTCGGTCACCGCTCGTACATCGGCACGTAGTCACGGGTCTCGAGACCCGTGTACCACTGGCGCGGCCGACTGATCTTCTGCTCCTTGTCGGTGAGCAGTTCCTGCCAGTGAGCGAGCCAGCCAGCGGTGCGCGGAATCGCGAAGAGCACCGTGAACATCGCCACCGGGAAGCCGAGCGCCTGGTAGATCAGACCCGAGTAGAAGTCGACGTTCGGGTAGAGCTTGCGGTCGACGAAGTACGGATCGCTGAGTGCGGTCTCTTCGAGTTTGAGGGCCACGTCGAGCAGCGGATTCTTGCCGGTGACTTCGAAGACCTCGTACGCAGTCTTCTTGATGATCTTGGCGCGCGGGTCGTAGTTCTTGTAGACGCGGTGGCCGAAGCCCATGAGGCGTCCGCCCTTGCCGCTCTTCACGTCGGCGATGAACGCCGGAACGTTCTCGACGCTGCCGATCTCTTCGAGCATGCGCACGACGGCTTCGTTGGCACCGCCGTGAAGCGGACCGTAGAGAGCCGATGCGGCGGCGGCCGCCGACGAGTAGGGGTCGGCGTGGCTCGAGCCGGTGACGCGCATCGCGGTGGTGCCGCAGTTCTGCTCGTGGTCGGCGTGGAGGATGAACAGAACGTCCATGGCACGCTCGAGACGCGGATCGATCTCGTAGTCGCCGACCTTCCACATCATGTTCAGGAAGTTGGCCGGGAACGACAGGTCGTTGCTCGGGTACACGAACGGCAGGCCGGCCGAGAAGCGGTAGGCCATGGCCGCGAGGGTGGGCGTCTTGGCGATGAGACGCAGGATCTGCTTGTCGCGCGACTCCTTGGACTCGATGTCCTTGGCGTCGTTGTAGAAGGTTCCGAGCGCGGCGAGCGACGAGACGAACATTCCCATCGGGTGGGCGTCGTAATGGAAGCCGTCGACGAAGCGCTTGCGCATGTTCTCGTGGATGAACGTGTGGTGCGTGACGTCGTGGGTCCACTTGGCGAGCTGATC
>CAYNKE010000113.1:0-5589 GCA_964397715.1 uncultured Bifidobacterium sp.
CACCACGGCATCTACGACATGGCGTTGTTGTCGAAGGTTCCCGGGATGCGCGTGCTCGCTCCGTCGAGCGCCCAAGAACTCCAGCAGATGCTGCACGATTCGCTGCAACTGGCCGACGCCGGTCCGGTCGTGATCCGCTATCCGAAGGGTCCGGCTCGTCAGGTGTCGACCGACGACGTCGGATCGGGACTCGCCGCGCGCAAATTGCAGCAAGGCGACGGAGGCATTGCCATTCTCGCGGTCGGCAAGATGGTCGCCGCCGCGCTGAAGGCCTCCGAACAACTCGGCGCGGCCGGAACACCCGTCACCGTGTGGGACGTGCGCTCGTGTGCCCCGCTCGATCCGTCGATGATCGACGATGCCGCGACCCATCGCCACGTGGTCACCATCGAGGACGGAATCCGCGATGGCGGCATCGGATCCACGATCGCCGGCCAAATCACCGAGCGCGGAACCGACACGCGCGTCACAATTCTCGGTGTGCCCACCAAGTTCCTGCCCCACGCCAAACCCGATCGGCTCCTGTCGCAACTCGGACTCGATGCCGACGGCATCGTGGCCGCGATCGACGCCGCGCGTTCATGACCGACCCCGTGTCCGAACTACAGACCGAGCTCGATCTGGCTCTCGCTCTCGCGAATCTGGCTGACGCGATCACTCTTCCCGCTTTCGAGGCGCGTTCGTTCTCGGTGTCGCGCAAGACCGATCGGACCGAGGTCACCGAGATCGACCGCGGAGCCGAACGAGCCATCGTCGATCACATCACCCGTCATCGACCCGATCATGCGGTCTTCGGAGAGGAGCACGGGACGAGCGGAGTGTCCACCTCCCCGTGGCGCTGGGTCGTCGATCCAATCGACGGAACGTCCAACTTCGTGCGCGGCGTTCCGGTGTGGGCCACGCTGATCGCCCTCACGCACGCCGATCGCGGCCCGGTCGTCGGCGTCGTGTCGGCGCCGGCACTCGGTCGTCGCTGGTGGTCCACGACCGAACACGGAGCCTTCGCGAACGGACGACCGATTCGTGTCGCGGACACCGCGAGCATCGCCGAGGCCCAGGTGAGCGTCACGTTCAACGCCGGCTGGGATCGACTCGGTCTCACCGGACGTCTGGTCGAACTGCAGCAGCAGTCGTATCGGGCTCGCGGCTACGGCGATTTCTGGCAGCACATGCTGGTCGCCGAAGGCGCGATCGACGTGGCGATCGATGCGATCGGACTCGCGCCCTACGACATCGCGGCCGTGCAAGCCGTTGTCGAAGCCGCCGGTGGCCGTCTCACCGACCGCACGGGTGTGCGCACATTCGAGAACGACTCGGCGGTCTCGAGCAACGGCCGACTGCACGACGAGGTCATTGCGCGCCTCTGTTAGCGTCCGGTCTCGCATGACCGAGCTCGCGATCGTCAATGCCCGCCTCGTCGACGGATCGGGCGCCCCGGCCCGCATGGCCGACATCACCATCGACGCCGGACGAATCACCGCCGTGTCCGCTCCGGGTGACAGCGCTCGCGCCTCACGGACGATCGATGCCGATGGTCGGCTCGTCACACCGGGTTTCGTCGACGTGCACACGCATTACGACGCCCAAGTGTCGTGGGATCCGTGGCTCACTCCGAGTTCGTGGCACGGCGTGACCACCGCGGTGATGGGCAACTGCGGAGTCGGCTTCGCCCCGGCCCACCCCGACCGTCACCAATGGCTCATCGAACTCATGGAAGGCGTCGAGGACATTCCTGGCTCGGCGATGAGCGACGGCATCGACTGGCAGTGGGAGACGTTCACGGAATACCTCGACTCGGTCGACCGACGCCAGTACGTGCTCGACGTCGGAACACAGATCGCCCACGGCCCACTGCGCGCTTACGTCATGGGCGATCGCGGCGCCCACAACGAGGTGGCCACCGTCGACGACAGCCTTCGTATGGCGGCCATCGTCGAAGACGCTCTCCGCGCGGGAGCCCTCGGGTTCTCCACGAGTCGAACCCCACTCCACAAGTCGAAGAGCGGCGAGTTGGTTCCGGGCACGATGGTCGCCGCCGACGAACTGTTCGCCATCGCCGACGCGATGGCGCGAGTCGGCCACGGAAACTTCCAGTTCTCACCCGAGCACGTGCGGGTGCCGTACGAAGAGTGGAACTGGATGCGCGAACTCGTCCGCCGCACCGGTCGGCCGATCAGCGTCAACTTGAGCCAGACCGATCAGTCACCCGACCTGTGGCGTGAAGTGCTTCGTCTGCAGAACGAAGCCCACGCCGACGGCATCCCGATCTACACGCAAGTCGCGGGCCGATCGATCGGCATCATGTACTGCCTCCACGGAAGCGTCCACCCACTCCTCTTCCATCCGGCGTACGCCGAGGTCCAGCACCTCCCGATGCCCGAACGACTCACCGCCCTCGCCGATCCCGAGCGTCGACGCCGCATCGTCCACGAGATGCCCGAGGATGGCGGCCTCTTCGCCAAACTCGTGCTCGAAAAGGCCGACGGCATGTGGCTCGTGAACGGTGCCGACATCGACTACGAACCGCGCCGCGAAGACTCGGTCGCCGGAATAGCCGCCCGTACGGGCCGATCGACGCAGGAGATCATCCTCGATCAACTCGTGTCGCACGACGGCCACGGGATGATCTACGCGCCGTTCTTCAACTACTCGTACGGCGATCTCTCCATGACCTACGAGGCGCATCTCCATCCGCACACGCGCATGGGACTCTCCGACGCCGGGGCCCACTGCGGAGCGATCTGCGACGGCGGCATGCCGACCTTCATGCTCACCCACTGGACTCGCGATCGTTCGCGGGGCCCGCGCCTTCCGCTCGAATTCGTCGTTCATCGTCAGACCCGGCAGACCGCCGAGTTCTTCGGATTGTTCGATCGTGGCCTCGTCGCACCCGGAATGCGCGCCGACATCAACGTGATCGACTACGAGAGCCTCGGCTTCGACGTGCCCCGCATGGCGTTCGACTTGCCCTCCGGTGCGCGACGCCTGGTTCAGCGCGGTCGCGGGTACGTGGCGACGATCGTCAACGGTGTGCAGACCGTCGAGAACGACGAGTTCACGGGCGAACTACCGGGCCGACTCGTTCGCGGCCCGCAGCGCTGACCCGCCGAACACTGCTCAGCGGTAGTACGGGTTCTCACCCGACGTGTGGTCGGTGAGATCGCGGACCTTGACGATCGCCGGGACCTTCTCCAGCACGGTGGTCTGAACGCCTTCGAGCATCGTCATCCGGCTCATCGAGCACCCGTGGCAGCCACCGCCCATCGTGAGGTATGCGGTTCCGTCTCCGTCGTGACCCACGTAGGTGACGAAGCCACCGTGTGCGGCCAGGGCCGGATTCACGTCGACCGCGATCACCGACTCGATCTCCGCCGACAGTTCGTCGTCCTTCACGAGGCCGTCGACCACGGGCGCCTGCGGACGATTGGGATTGCGGATCACGAGACCGCCGGCCGACGAGTAGTCGAGCACCGCACCCTGCAGGAGTTCGACGTCCTTGGCCGGGACGATCACCTTCAGACCGTCGTGTGTTCGCACCTCGTCGCTGAACGCCGCCTTGCGGAACTCGTCGAGCGACAAGTCGTACTTGAATTCCTCACCGGGGCCGCTCACGATCTCGAGCCGCAGTCCGAGGGCCGATGCATCCTCTTCGGCATCGCGCAACTTCACGAGTTCGGCGTGGGCCACCGATGTGATCTCGATGATCGGCTCGGAGACGGGTGCCGACGGAGCGAGAGGACTCTGCATGACCCGAAGGCTACCGGCGGCTCGCGGACCGGATTCGGGTCACCGCGGCCCTCCTCCGTCACATTCGATGCGCTGGCCGGTCACGTAAGAAGCACCCTCACTGCACAGCCACAGCACGACGTTGGCGACGTCGAGCGGCTGGCACACGCGGCCGAACGGCGAGGATGCGTCGAGGCTCCGCAGGTCGGTCATGTCGCGCTGGCCGGTCATGGCACGGGCGAGACGTACTCCCATGTCGGTTTCCACCAGACCGGGTGCGACCACGTTCACGTGAATGCCGAAGGGCCGCTCTTCCTTGGCGAGCGTGGATGCCAGGGCCTCCATCGCCGCTTTGCCCATGTTGTATGGCGCGCCGTTGGCCGACATGTGCGACGTGGCCACGGAAGAGACCATCACGATGTCGCCGCGCCCCCGGGTGCGCATCGAGGGAAGCACGCACCGGGCCAGGTGGTGCGGGCCGATCGCGTGGGTCGCGATCACGTGCGCCACCTCACCCGCATCGGTGTCGGCCACCGCCCGTCCGCGCGAGGCGATTCCGGCGTTGCAGACGAGAATGTCGACGAAGCCGAAGTCGGCAACCACGTGGTCGACCATCGACGCGACCGCATCGGCGTCGTCGACCGAGCCTTCGTAGGCCTTGGCGATTCCTCCGGCCGCGGTGATCGCCGCCACCGTTTCCTCGGCCGCTTCGCGATCTCGTCGGTAGTTCACGGCGACGCTGGCGCCCTGGGCCGCGAGCAACTCGCTGATACCGCGGCCGATTCCGCGGCCGCCACCCGACACGAATGCCACTCGACCTGCGACCTGACCAGTCATCACTCCCCCGTTTCGCCGTCGTGTGACATCCTGTCACGGTGCAAGACGGCAGTCGCAAGGCGATCATCGCGGCATTCTTCGCCAATCTCGGCATCGCGATCGCCAAGTTCGTCGGCTTCCTCCTGACCCGATCGGCCGGCCTACTGGCCGAGTCGGCGCACTCTCTCGCCGACACCGGCAACCAAGGACTTCTCATGCTCGGCGGCCGACGCGCGACACGCCGCGCCGACGCGCGCTTCCAGTTCGGCTACGGACGCGAGCGGTACTTCTGGTCGTTCGTCGTCGCGCTCGTGCTCTTCTCGATGGGCGGGCTGTTCGCTCTCTACGAGGGCATCCACAAACTCTCCGACCCGCACGAGACCGAGAACCTCTGGATCGCCGTCGGCATCCTCGGTGTCGCCATCGCCCTCGAGACGTTCTCGTTGCGCACCGCAGTGAGCGAGGCCAACCATCATCGTCGGCCCGGGCAGTCGTGGTGGTCGTACATCCGCAACGCGAAGCAGCCCGAACTGCCGGTGGTTCTCCTGGAGGACGTCGGTGCCGAGATCGGACTCGTCCTCGCCCTCGGTGGCGTTCTCACCGCGCACTTCACCCACGAACCCCGTTGGGACGCGGTCGGATCAATCTCGATCGGCGTTCTCCTGGTGGTGATCGCCGTCGTCCTAGCCGTCGAGATGAAGAGCCTCCTGATCGGCGAATCGGCGAGCGAGGCCGACCAATCGGCGATCGAACGCGCCGTGCTCGCTCATCCCCGCGTTCGCGGCGTGATCCACCTGCGCACCGAGCACCTGAGTCCCGACGAATTGCTCGTGGCGGCCAAGGTCGACTTCGATCCGCAACTCTCGGTGCCCGAACTCGCCGCCACGATCGACGCCGTGGAGGCCGCGATTCGAGTCGCGGTTCCGACGGTGAGGCTGATCTTCGTCGAACCCGACATCACGCGCGTCGACGAGAGGTTGTAGCGTCGGAGACGACGGGGAGCTCGCTGGATCGGCGGGCTGAGAGGGTGGTCGCCGCCACCGACCC
>CAYNKE010000114.1:0-5580 GCA_964397715.1 uncultured Bifidobacterium sp.
CCGAGTCGGCGAGTGCGCCGTCCATCACGCGTAGGCGCTCGGCGAGCATGCGCACCACACCACGAAGGACGCGCGGGTTGCCATCGAGCAGTTGCTCGACCGGGTCGTACGGAATTTCGAGAACTTCGCTGGGCTCGATCGCGCGGGCCATGGCCGAACGCGGACCGCTGTCGAGGAGGCCCATCTCGCCGAAGAGATCGCCGGCTTCCATGAGCGCGACCATGCTCTCGCGCTTGTCGAGTTCGTTCGCGATGGCGATGGCCACGCGGCCGTTGAGCACGATGTACATCGACTCGGCTTCTTCGCCAGCTTCGAACAGATGGTCGCCACGCGACAGGACGCGCTTGCGACCGGTCGCGGCGATGCGGGCGATTTCGTCGCTCGGCGCTTCGCCGAAGAAGTCGGTCTTCGCGAGGACGTCTTCGTAGGCCATTGGCCCGAACGGTACTACCCTCCACGAATATGGCGAACTCCGGCTCGGGTTTTTCTCGCGGACCGGTCTGGACCATCGTCGTCGCAGGTGGATCGGGTCGTCGGTTCGGTTCGTTGAAGCAGTTCGAGGAGTTGGGCGGTCGTCGGGTCCTCGATTTGTCGGTGGACGTGGCTCGGCAGTGCAGCGACGGCGTGGTGGTGGTGGTTCCCGCCGAGGACGCCGAGCGTGAAGGCGGTGTTGCGGGCGGACCCACGCGCACCGCGAGCGTTCGAAACGGCCTGGCGGCGGTGCCGGCCGATGCGGCCGTGGTCCTGGTTCATGACGCGGCGCGGCCCTTCGCGTCACCGTCGTTGTATCGCTCGGTGATCGACGCCGTGCTCGCTGGCGCCGACGGAGCGGTACCGGGTTTGCCGGTCACCGACACCGTGAAGTCGATCGAAGTGGTCGAGTCGAAAGGGCTTGGTCTGTCGGGGGACGACGTTCCGGCTGTCATTCCGCACGTGACCGCGACTCCCGATCGCGCCACGTTGGTGGCCGTACAGACCCCTCAGGCGTTTCGCGCGGACGTGTTGCGTCGCGCGTACGTTCCGGAGATCGACGGCACCGACGATGCCTCACTCGTCGAGTTGACGGGCGGTACCGTCGTAGTGGTGCCCGGTGAACTCGACAATCGCAAGATCACCGTTCCGGAAGATCTGGTGTGGGCCCGCGACTACTTGAAGTCGAGTGGAGCGCGTCGATGAGTGGTTTCGCGGTTCGTGTCGGCCAGGGTTTCGACGTTCATCGTTTCACCGATGATTCCTCACGCACGTTGATCTTGGGTGGTGTGCGATTCGACGGAGCTCGCGGACTCGATGGTCACAGCGACGCCGACGTGATCGCCCATGCAGTCGCCGACGCGTTGTTGGGTGCGGCCGGCCTCGGCGACATCGGCCAGCACTATCCCGATACCGATCCGAAGTGGAAAGGTGCCGACTCCGTTGCACTGCTCGCTGACGTGGTGGGCAAGGTGCGCGCGCAGGGTTGGGAGATCGGAAACGTGGATTGCAGTGTGGTCTGCGAAGAACCCAAGCTCGCACCGCATCGTGATGCGATGCAGCAGAAGTTGTCGACCACGGTGGGGGCTCCTGTGACGGTGAAGGGTCGCCGGGCCGAGGGTCTCGGCGCGCTCGGTCGTCGTGAAGGCATCGCGTGTTGGGCGAGTGCCGTCGTGTTTCGTTCGGGGAGTGTCGGCTGATGGCCGCGCGTCGCCCGGCCGGTGGACGGTCGGGAGCCTCGCGATCTGGTGGTGGCCGCCCGAGTAGTGGCCAACCCAAGGGTGCAGCGGGTCGCGGTCGTCGCACCGGCAGCGCGGCGTCGGGCGCCCCGCGCTCGCGCGGTGCCGGACGTACCGGTGCGGTGAAGCCGAGTAGTTCGTCGGATCGTGGCGACAGGCGCGGTTCCGGCGACAAGCGCGGTCGAGCCACCGCTCTCGGTTCGTCACGTGACAAGAAGTCCGACGAGCGTGATGATGTGGGTGGCACTCAGATCGAGGGTCGCCAGGCGGTGCGCGAACTCTTGATTGCCGGCAAGCGACGTGTCCACGAGGTCTGGGTCGCGAGCGAGCGTGACACCAGCGAAGTGGTGGAAGACATCGTGCAGTTGGCGCGGGCCAACCGGGTTCCGGTCGTCGAAGTGAGCCGTAAGAAACTCGACTACGCCGCGCGTAGCGAGGCACCACAAGGTGTGCTCGCGCGCGCAGATGCGCTCATGCCCGTGAACTTCGACGCACTCGTGAAGCGTCGACCCGGTCGCGCACCGTTCCTGGTTGCTGTCGACGGCGTGACCGACCCGGGCAACCTCGGCGCGATCCTGCGTTGTTGTGACGGCGCCGGTGTGGACGGGGTCGTTCTTCCGCGCCACCGTTCGGTGCACGTCACACCTACCACTGCCAAGGCATCGGTGGGTGCGTGCGAACACGTGCCGATGGCCCTCGTGGGCGGATTGCCGACGGCGCTGGCCAAGATGCGCGACGTCGGCATCTGGGTCGTTGGTCTCGATGACGCGTCAGACAAATCGTTGTTCGACCTCGGCGATCTGGCCACCGAAGGAATCTGCCTCGTGCTCGGCGCGGAAGGTGCGGGCCTGTCGCGCCTCGTGCGTGAACGCTGTGACGTGATCGTGAGCATTCCGATGCGTGGCCGACTGAGTTCGCTCAACGTGTCGACCGCCGCGGCCCTGGCGACTTATGAAGTCGCCCGCCATCGTCGTTAGCCTCGGACGAGTCGCCGGGTTAGCTCAGTGGTAGAGCAACCGCCTTGTAAGCGGTAGGTCGTGGGTTCAATCCCCACACCCGGCTCCAGATTTCAGCCGATGGCGCTGGAGATTCGAGCCAGCAATACGTCGAGGGCGCGATCGTTGTGGCCGCCCTCCGGGATGATCACGTCGGCGTAGCGCTTGCTCGGCTCGATGAACTGGATGTGACTCGGTCGAACTGTCGTCATGTATTGGTTCATGATGCTGTCGGGTGTGCGGCCGCGATCGCGGACGTCGCGCTGCAGGCGTCGTATCAGTCGAACATCGGGATCGGTGTCGACGAAGACGCTCAGATCGAACAGGTCGCGCAGCGAGGCGTCGTACAGAGCGAGGATCCCTTCGAACACCACGATCGGTGCCGGGGCCACCATGACCACATCCTTCGAACGGTTGTGGTCGGCGTAGTCGTACACAGGTAGAGGAATGGTCTGGCCAGCCAGTAACGCCGCGAGTTGCTGGTTCATGAGTTTCCAGTCGAAGGCATCGGGATGGTCGTAGTTCGCGCGGGCGCGATCGTCGAACGCTTGGTGAGTGCGATCGATGTAATAGGCGTCCTGACGAATGAGGGCCAAACGATCGGTGCCCACGAGGTCGACGAGCCGTTCGGCCACCGTTGTCTTGCCCGAGCAGGTGCCGCCGGCCACGCCGATCACGAAGGGACGGTTCACCCTGGTCACGACGTCGAGGGTAGTTGTGTCCGATGATCAGGGTCGTTTCGGTGGGGGTGCTTGTAAACCTGAGTCCCGAACGGGCAGGCTGTACCAATGGCCCTGACGGAACGAGAGAAGGCGATCCTCGATTTCGAGCGGGGCTGGTGGACCGAGGACGGCGTCAAGGACGTCATGCTCCGCGAGCGGTTCAGCTGTTCGGCCGATGAGTACTACGCCGACCTGAACCGCCTTCTCGACCAACCCGATGCCCTGGCGTACGATCCCCTCGTGGTTCGCCGCCTGCAGCGGGCTCGTGAACGTCGTCGCCAGATGCGCCTCGATGGCGCCTCGGAATCGGGAGGCCTGGAAGCATGAGTGACGAGCAGCCCACCGGATCTCGCACCGCCCGCCCCGCGTCGTCGGGAGGCGTTGGCGTGTCGACGACGCTCGGCATCATCGTGGCGGCGATTGCCGTTCTGCTCGGTTTCTTGATCCTGCGCGACATCAATCGCGATCGCGACGGTGGGGACGTGTCGGCTCCGGTGGAGACGCAGCCCGTGAGTACCGACGTGACCGGCACCGATGTGACGTTGCCGCCCATCGACACCACCACATTGCCGCGCACGGGTTACAAGGTGTTGGTGGCCAACGCGTCGGGCATCTCGGGGAGCGCTGGTCAGATGAGTACGGCTCTTCAGGCCGAGGGATTCGTCGTCGTCCAGCCCGCCACGAACGCCGCGGAGACCGTGGGCAAGCAGACCGTGACCGTTGTGTTCTACGTGCCTGGTTTCGAGACCGGTGCCGCCGCCGTTGCCGAAGTGCTCGGTGGTGTGGCCACTCAACCTGTCGCGTCACCGCCGCCCGTCGAGTCGGGCGACCTGGGCGAGGCCACCGTGGTGGTGCTCCTGGGTACCGACCTGGCGGGCAAGTTGCTTCCGGGTGCGTTGCCGTCGGCAACCCCGGCTGCGGCAGCCACCACGACGACCACCGGCTGATCTCTCAGGCTCGGCTCAGTACCTCTCGCGCTGCTTGTTCGACGCACCACTTGGGTTCACCTAGTGCCTTCACCTCACCGAACGTTGCGACGAGATCGGTGACTCCGCGCGTGATCAGCGAGTAGTCGTCACTGTCATGGGCGCTCGGATGTACGCGACCCACGATTGCAGCGACCGGTACACCGTTGTCGTGCGCCAGTTGCGCCACACCGCCCACCACCTTGCCTTCGAAACTCGTGATGTCGAGTTGGCCTTCGCCGGTGATCACGAGGTCGGCACCCTTCAGATGTTCAGCCAGTTCTGTTTCTTCGGCCACCATGTCGAACCCGGGAATGAGCGTGGCACCGAGCGCCACCAAGCCACCGGCGAGTCCACCGGCCGCGCCCGCGCCCTCGACTCGCGAGACATCGACGCCGTAGTTCTGTTTGTACATTTGGACCAGGCGTTCGAGGCGGCCTTCGAGCATGCGCACCTGAGCGGGTGACGCACCCTTCTGCGGTGCGAAGACGCGTGCGGCATCAACGAACAGAGTGTCGACGTCACAGGCGACGATGAACTCCACGCTGCGCAGGCGAGCCGGCGCATGAATCGCGCGCACCGCACCGAGTCCTCCGTCAGTGGTGGCCGATCCGCCGAGACACACGATGATTCGTTCGGCGCCGAGATCGAGGGCTTTGTCGATCAACTCGCCCGTGCCGGTGGTGGATGCCGCGACGGCATCGTTCGCGTCGGGCCCACCCACGAGTGTGAGCCCGGATGCGCGCGCCATCTCGATCACGGCTGTTCCGCGATGAAAACGCCAGGCCGCTTCGACCACGTCACCGAGTGGCCCAGTGACCGGCGAGACCCGGTTCGGTCCACCGAGTGCATCGAGTGTTCCCTCACCTCCGTCGGCGAGTGCGACCTCGGTGCAGTCGATGCCGAGGTCCCAACAGGCGTGCCCCACCGCCTGAGCCGCGTCATGTGCCGACAACGTTCCCTTGAACTTGTCGAAGGCCGCGACGACACGCATCGGCCCAGTCTGCTCGTCGACGATCACGTTGGTGGCGAATCCTGACTTACTCGCTAGGGTTTCTCGTATGGCCGTCACCGTGCGTATCCCCACGACCCTTCGTCCGCTGTCGGGCGGAACTGCGACCGTTCAGGTGGAGGGAAGCACACTGCGCTAAGTCCTCACCGCTCTCGATGCGGCGCATCCCGTTTTCAA
>CAYNKE010000115.1:0-5578 GCA_964397715.1 uncultured Bifidobacterium sp.
CGAGGTCGACACCACCGTGGTTACGCCACTGGAAGACCTGGAAGTTTCCGAGCAGTGCCGTCACGATGTACTGGCCCTGGTCGATCTGGTCGATGGTGACCTCGTCGACGCCAGCCTCTTCCCACCAGTCCTTCTGATACTGCGCGATCACAAGGTTGGTCGCGTCGTTGGTGGTGGCCAGCGACAACTTCAACTCACCCGGGTTCTCGGCCTTGTATTCGGCGATGAGCTCCTGGGCCTTGGCCATGTCCTGGACCAGCGGGTAGCCCGAGTCCTCGAGGTAGCCCAGCTGGTCGGGCGAGAACGGGCCGTTGGCCAACTTGTTCACACCGAAACTCACGACCTCGTTGGTGGTCGCGGCGTCGCTGGCGTAAGCCAGGGCGCACCGCACGCGGCGATCGTTGAGCGGTGAGCCGTCCTGAGTCACGTGAAGAAGCGTGTAGGCGGTCTCGCCGTTCTTCGTGATTTCTTCGGACGCAAAGCCATCGACTCCACCACGGAACTCGGTGATCACTTCACCGTTACCGGTGTGGATGATGTCGACGTCGCCGGCCTTGAGCGCATCGCGGCGCTTCAGGCTGTCGGCGATCGGGATGAACTCGATCTCGTCGAGGTACGGGAACGGAGCGTTCCAGTAGTTCGGGTTCTTCTTGGCCTTGAAGTACTCCTGCGGCTTGTAGTCCACGAAGATGAACGGTCCGGTACCGACCGGCTTGGCGCGCAGCGACTCGTCGGCGTCGGAGGCCTCGAGCCACGTGGGCGAGGCCATGTAGCCGACCTGACCGGTGAGGTACCACGGGAACGTGGCCCACGGCTTCTCGACCGTGATGACCGCGGTCATCGGGTCGGCCGGGTCGAGCGAGATGTCGGTGACCGACTTGATTGCGGTTCCGGTGAGCAGCGCCGACTTGTGGCGGCTGATGTTGTCGACGATGGCAGCGCCGTCGAAGTCGGTGCCGTCGTGGAACTTCACTCCCGAGCGGGCGGTGATGCGCCACACGGTGTAGTCCTCGTTGTGCTCGACGGCCGAGGCGAGATACGGCACCGGCACGTTGTCGCTGCCCGGGATCATGAGGCTGTCGTAGACCGAGCGGATGGTCTGGTGACACGAGATGGCGCACACCATTTCCGACGGACGCCACGGCGACGAGGTGTCGGCCTCGATGCCCATGACCAACTTGCCACCGGGTGTCACGGCGGTCATCGGATCGATGACGTCGGTCGTCTCGGTGGGCGCTGTGGTCTCGGCGGCCGCGGTGGTCTCGGTGGCATCGCCACCACTGCCTCCGTCGTCGCCTCCACAGGCGGCGGCGACGAGACCAATGGTCACGGCGACGGCGCCGAACAGGACTCCAGGGCGCTTCCTGGAGCGAATCGCAGATTTCACGTTTCCCCCTTGTGTCGGCGAGCCGACGTCGTGTTGTGAATCACCGCACGGCGAGGAAGGCGCATCGTCGGGCCCCCCCATCGGACGATGCGACGAATCTAGTCGCTGGGTGCAGGGGGTCAAGGGTGAACCGGGTGCTGCGCGGTCGAATCGGGTCGAGTCATGACTTCGTGCGACGATTCACGAATGGCCCGCCGACTTCCTCTCCGCACGGACGGACTGATTCGGGCCAAAGAGGGCCGAATCCCGGCTGGGTCGCACGATGCGGTCGTTGCGGCGCATGCCGCGGCCATGGCGGCTGGCCGGAATTCGTACGTCGATCCGATCACGGGGCTCACGGTGTTCACCGCGCGATTCCTTGCCGATCGCAACTACTGCTGCGCCAGTGGATGTCGTCACTGCCCGTACGAGGACGCCGTCTAGGTTTCCGTCTAGGTTCTCGTCGTGCTCGAACGTCTGATCCGACTTCTCCAGGTCCCGAGCAACCGTCCGCCGAATCTCGATCAGCGCGCGACCGACGACACCCTCGGCTGGGAGAAGGATTCGGCCAAGGGCGAATTGTCGAAGGTGCTCGGCCAGATGGCGGTCCTCCAGCACCGTCTGCTCGCCGAGTCGAAGCAGAGCCTGCTCGTCGTCCTGCAGGGGCGCGACGCGTCGGGCAAGGACGGACTCGTCCGCCACGTGATGACGGGCATGAATCCGTCGGGCGTGAAGGTCACGAACTTCAAGGTGCCGGCCGGAAGCGAGACGATGCACGACTACCTGTGGCGCTGCCACGCCGCGTGCCCGGCCAACGGCGAAGTGGGAGTTTGGAACCGCAGCCATTACGAGGACATCCTCGTGCCCCGCGTCAAGAACCTCGTGCCCGAAGAGGTGTGGCGCCGCCGCTATCGCCACGTGCGAGAGTTCGAGCAGATGCTCGTGGACGAGGGCACGCGCGTGTTGAAGTTCTATCTCCACGTCTCGCACGAGGTGCAGAGACAACGACTCCAGAAGAGGATCGACAATCCCGAGAGCGGGTGGAAGCACGATCCGAGCGATCTGACCGACCGTGAGTTGTGGCCGAAGTACGGGCGGGCCTACGAAGAACTCCTCAAGGAGACGTCGCGAGCGTACGCGCCGTGGTTCGTCGTGCCCGCCGACAACAAGTGGGTTCGAGACCTCGTAGTGGCCAAGATCATCCTCGCCGAACTCGAGGACATGAATCCGCAGTTCCCCAAGCCCCCGCGCGACATCAAGGGCTTGAAGGTGGTTTGACTTCTCGTTCATGGCATTGGTGGCTCGCCACCCGGCCGTCTACATTCGGGACATGGCGAGCGACCAGCGCGAGATCATGACCTGGGAGATATTCGGCGAGGCATCGCGGGACCTGGCTCAGATGGTGGCCGACGACGGGTACGAGCCCGACATGATCCTGTCGATCGCCCGCGGCGGCCTGCTCATTGGTGGAGCACTCGGGTACGCATTGGCCGTCAAGAACGTCTACACGATGAACGTCGAGTTCTACACGGGAGTCGACACGCGCCTCGAGGTTCCGCGCATCATGCCGCCCGCTCCGGATTTCGTCGATCTGGCTCACGCGCGCATCTTGATCGCCGACGACGTGGCCGACACCGGACACACGTTGCGCAGCGTGCAGCAGTTCTGCGAGGGCAAGGTGGCCGAGGTGCGAACCGCTGTTCTGTACGACAAGCCGCACTCCGTGGTGCGTCCCGACTACACCTGGCGATCGACCACGCTGTGGATCAATTTTCCGTGGAGCGACAAGGAGCCAGTCGTGTCACGCGAAGGTGCCGTCCGCGACGCCTAGAAGTCGCGCAGAACTTCGGTCGCGCAATGCCGGCCGCTGGCGCCCCAGATTCCGGCACCCGGAAACGTGGCCGCACCACACAGGAAGAGCCCGGGTATCGCGGTGCGATACCGAGTGAGTTCGGGCGGATCGGCGCGCAAAGCGGCCAATGGTCCACCAGCGAAACTCGTGGCGTGACCCTGCGGCAGGAAGAACTCCGATTCGTAGCGGTCGGGGGTCATGGCCCGCCAGGGCCCGAGGCCGTCGAGGAATCCGGGCTCGACGAAGTCGGCAAATCTTTCGAGCCATCGACGAGGCTCGGATGACTCGGCCCAGCCCCCGGGATGCGAATACGGAGTGAACAGAGCCTCGAGGCTGAAGACGTGCTGGCCGGTCGGTGCCATCGAGGGATCGAGGGCGGTCGGAACGTTGGCGAAGAACACCGGACGCTCGGCGACCGCTCCCGACCCCATCGCGAGGAACGCCTCGTGCATCTCGCGAACCGTCGGAACGATCATCGTGGACGGGACGAGTGGGTCGAAGAGGTCGGCCATTCGAGGATCGATGCGACGGAATCGCGGTGGCGACGTCACGATCGCGTCGATCTTGCTTTCGTAGCCGGCTTGATGCTGGGCCTTGCGCCAGCGGTCGATCTGCGGGCCGGCGGCCGACGGCGGATTCTTCACCCACTCGAGCAGGGTTCGACCCGGATCGGCCGCCGACACGACGACACGGGCGCGAATCGTGCGGTCGTCGTCAACGGTCACGCCGACCGCACGGCCGCCGTCGATCACGATCGACCGAGCCGGTGTACTCGTGGCGACCAGACCACCGCGGGCGGCGAACGCGCTCGAGAGACTCGCCGAGAGCATCCCGCTCCCTCCGACCGGGCGACCGACTTGAGCCGCGTGCCGGAAGGCGAACGTGAGTGCTCCGAGACCGGTGCCCGGAAGTTCGGGGGAGAGTCCCCACACGACGGGGCCGGTGGCGAGGGCCGGGGTGAACACTCGTTCGTCGCGGAAGAAAGAGCGCATCACATCGGCCGCGCTCATGCGACTCCACTTCAACAAGTTGGCCGCGCCGCGTCCACCCTTGGCGAGGACCGATGACACCAGGGACGATCGGCGGGGGCCGGCGGCGGCCGCGGCGAGCACGAGTCGAGCCACGGGCACGGCGGCCTGTGCGTAGCGCCGGTAGTTGTCGGCTTCGTGCGGATACGTCAGTCGCAACGCGTCGACGGTGTCGTCGACCGACTTGAAGATCGGCCAGGCCGGACCCTCGTCCCACGGAATGTTGAGCTGGGACGGTTCGACGTCGAGGTAGTGCAAACCGTGCTCGGCCAATCCCAACTCGTCGACCACGCCGGTCGTGCGGAACGTGATGTGGTCGCAGTTGCAGATGTTGACCCGCGCGCCGCCGAACGACTCGGTGGACGAGCAACCCCCGACCGATTCGCGGGCCTCGAGCACGACGACCGAGAGTCCGGCCCGCGCCAAGTAGTTGGCGGCGACGAGACCATTGTGTCCAGCGCCGATCACCACGGCGTCACACGTGGTCGGGAGATGGCTCATGCGCTCGTCATTCTTTCATGTCCTCCGACCAGAGATCGGACCCCGACCAGTAGTGTCGTCGCGTGTCTCGTCACATCGCCCATCTGCGCGGCCCGGAAGTCGCCGCGGCTCTCTCCGAGAAGTCCGTGATCGTTCAGCCCCTCGGTGCGATCGAACAACACGGACCGCACCTTCCCCTCGTGACCGATCTGGCCATCGCCTCGGCCGTGGCCGAGGCCGCCGTTCCGCTCGCGGTCGATGCCGGCGTCGATGCGTGGTTGTTGCCACCTCTCGCGTACACGAAGAGCAACGAACACGCGTGGAGTCCGGGAACCATCTGGATGTCGGCCCGCACCATGTTGTCGGTTCTCGAAGACATCGGGCGATGCATCGCGGCGACGCGAGCACGCAAACTCGTCTTCCTCAACGGTCACGGGGGCAACAGCGCGCTGGTCGCCATGGCGAACCGCGAATTGCGATTGCAGTTCGGACTGGAGACGTTCTTGGCGCATCCGTCGCAGCCCGCCGATCAAGGTGGTGCGTCGCCGCCGTCGGAACTCGGAATGGGAGTGCACGGTGGAACCGACGAGACGTCGATGATGCTCCATCTCCACCCCGAACTGGTCGACATGTCCAAGGCCGTGCGCACGATTCCCGAGCACTTGGCCCAGAATCGGCACGTTCGATTCGGTGGTTCGGTCGCCTTTGGCTGGTTGAGCAACGACTTCGGCGATCACGGCCACATCGGGGATCCGACCCAGGCCACCGCCGAACTGGGCCGCACGCTCACCGACGGCGCCATCGCGACGTTCGTCGAGGTGCTGCGCGAAGTCTCCACGTTCCGCCACCGCA
>CAYNKE010000116.1:0-5520 GCA_964397715.1 uncultured Bifidobacterium sp.
GGATCCGCCCAATGAGCATCACGAATTCCATAACTTACGTCTCCTTCTGAGGGGCATCCGGCGGGAGCCGGATTGATTGCGGGCTCAACGATACGGACAAATGGTTGAGTACGCAACTATTTCCTCAGAAGGTTCGGTAGGGTGACCGCATGGCCCGGACGCGCTGGCTCGACCCTGACGAGATGAGGGCCTGGCGCTCGTACATCACCACCTCGGTCGACCTGATGAAGGCCCTGGAAAGCGAAGTGTCGCCGTACGGCATCACGATGGGCGACTACCAGCTGCTGGCCATGATCTCCGAGGCTCCCGACAGCCGCCTCCGACTGTGTGACCTGGCTGAACAATTACGCCTCACCCGGGGCGGCCTTACCCGCCGCATGGACGGCGTGCTTTCACAGGGTTTGGTGCGCCGCGTGCAAGACGATCGCGATCGTCGCGTGGCCTTCGCCGAACTCACGGCCAAGGGCTGGACGCTGCTCAAGAAGGTCGCACCCATTCATCTGTCGAGTGTGCGCCGACTGATGATCGACCACCTGTCGCGGGCCGAGATCAAGGCCCTCGGCAACGCCTTTGGAAAAATCGAAGCGAACCTGCGAGAGTCCTGACATGGCGCGTGTCTTCGGCCGCACGATGATCGACCAGTGGATGCTCGATCCCACGGTGACGTATCTCAATCACGGAACCGTCGGCGCACCGCCCATTCCGGTGATCGCGCGCTGGCGCAGTATCCAGGACGAGATCGAGTTACAGCCGGCGCAGTACCTGCTCCGCGAACTGGCCGACATCGATGCGGTGGGCAAGCCGGCCGCGCCTCGCATGCGCGTGGCCGCCCAAGACGTCGCCGACTTCGTGGGCTGCGAAGTCGAACAGTTCGGATTCGTCGACAACGCCACCACTGGATGCAACGCGGTGTTGCGATCGTTCCCGTTCCGTGCGGGCGACGAGATCCTCGTCATGAACCTCGGGTACGGGGGAGTGAATCGCGCGGTCGACTTCACGGCGAAGCAGAACGAGTGCACGGTTCGAGTGGTCGAGCTTCCACGACCGGGCGCCAAACCGCACGAGTTCGTAGGAGCGGTAGACGCCGCGCTCGCCCCGAACACGCGCATGGTCGTGGTCGACCACATCACCTCGCAGACCGCACTCGTGCTGCCAGTCGCCGACATTGCAGCCGCGTGTCATCGCCATGGTGTGGTGGTGTTGGTCGATGGTGCGCACGCCCCGGGGGCCATTTCACTTGATGTCGACAGCCTCGGCGTCGACTTCTATGTGGCCAACTTGCACAAGTGGCTCTGGACCCCGCGCAGTTGCGGATTCGTCTGGGCGGCCGAAGAACACCTGGAGCATCTGCATCCCACCGTGATCTCGTGGGGGTACGGCAACGGTCTGGCGGCCGAGTTCGATCTGCTCGGCACACGTGATCCCTCGCCGTTCCTCACTGCACCGTTCGCGATCGAATTGTGGCGCGACTGGGGTGGTCAGAAGATCCTCGACTACAACCACGACACCGTGGTTCGCAATGCGCGTCGCCTCGCTCAGGCCTGGGGCACTGAGTTCGCCATTCCCGAGGAGATGCTCGGCCCGATGGCCTATGTGACTCTGCCCGACGGACTCGGCTCCACTCGCGCCGATGCGGTGTCGTTGCAGGAATCGCTCCTTGCCGACGACCGCATCGAAGTGCCCGTGTTCGCCGACAATGGCCGTCTGACCTGCCGAATCTCGGCTCAGATCTACAACGACGACAACGATTTCGCCTTTCTGATCGATGCAGTGAAAAGTCGTTACTAGACGACTTCTCACATGTTCACGAACGGGGGTACGGTCCCGCGCGTGGTGGATCGTCACCCAACTGCGCAAGCCATGGTCGAGCTGGCTATCCAGGCTCTCGACGAAGGCGGCGAGGCCGCGGTGAAAGTCGACGCCATCGTGCGCCACTGCCAGGTCTCCGTCACCTCGCTATACCACCACTTCGGCAGTCGCGAGGGCCTCATCGAGGCCGCGCTCATCGAGCGTTACTCGCGCATCGTGGTCACCAACGTGGACGACTTCGTCTCGGGTGTGAAGGAGTCGAACAACCCGGACGAGATGAAGTCGCTCATCGAACGCTTCATTCCATTCCTCCAGGGGAAACTGAATCGCGACGTTCGATTCGCGCGTGCTGCGGCCGTGGGTGCGGCCATCAGCCGTCCGGCGCTGCGTGATCACATGGGGCAGGTGCAGGAGGCGCAGGCGCACGTACTGGCCGATGCACTCGAAGATGGCCAACGTCGTGGGATCGTGCGCTCGGGGGTCGATGCAATGTCGTTGGCTTACTGGCTGTCAGGCATCGTGTTCGGAAAGATCTTGCTCGAGATCACGTCACCGTCGGACGATCAGGAGAGGATTTACTCCGACCTCACGGTGCAAGCCGTCGAATCGGTACTGCTGCCCGGACTCTGAGGTTCAGATCTCGATCGAGGTTAGATCGGGCCCGAGCACGATGTTGCCAGCGAAATGAGCAGCCGCGCGCGAGCGCCAGTCGTCTTCTTGGCCCGCCTGCATCGGCGGTACGTAGTGGGTGAGCACGAGGTTCTTCACGCCCGTTCGTGCCGCGGTCTGCGCGGCCTGCTCCACGGTGGAGTGATAGTCGAGGATGTCGCGGAAGCGAGCGCCGGTGGGCACCATGTCGGCCACGAACTTCACCATGTCGTCGCGAATCACGGTCTGCACATACGCGTCAGCATTGCGGCACATCTCGTCGACACCCGCGCAAGGAATCGTGTCACCGGCCAGTGCAGCGATCTTGCCGTCGAATTCGAGTCGGAATCCGATGCTCGGCCGGACCGGACGGTGGTCGGTCTCGTGAACCGACACGGCAATCGCTCCGATGGAGAACCGAGCCCCGGGTTCGAGTTCGTGCACCGTCACTGTGAGTGGCCCGTTGGCGCGCAGATCGTCGTGGTGGTCGTGTCGATACTGCTGGTCGAGTTCGAGCATCCTCAGCATCGCGTCGACCATCGCGCGAGTACCCAATGGCCCGTACACCGTGAGCGGGACGTTGACTGGCGACATGACCCACCGCGACGTGACCAGATCGTTGAGATCGGTGATGTGGTCGCTGTGCAGGTGAGTGATGAGCAGTGTGCCGACCATCGGCGGAACCACTCCGGCGGCCATGAGGCGCATGAGCGCACCGCGACCGCAGTCGACCATCACGTTCTGATCGGCGGCCTGCACGAGCGTGCACGGGCCGGCTCGGTTGGGGTCGGGGATAGGGCTGCCCGTGCCGAGCAGTGTGATCTTCACTGGGCTTCGGCCAGTGCTTCGGTGAGGGTGTTCCAGGCGAGAACCGCGCACTTGATGCGCACCGGGAACTTCACCACGCCCTGCAACGCTTCGAGGTCACCCAACTTCACTTCGGGGATGGGCGTGGGGTCTTCGTCGTCGATCGACATCATGCTCTTGAACTTGCGCACGACGGCCTTCACGTCGTCGACCTTCTTGCCCTTGACGGCCTGGCTCATCATGGATGCCGAACTCTGCGAGATGCTGCAGCCCTGTCCGCCCACCTTCACGTCGGTGATGGTGTCGCCGTCGATCTGCAAGTACACGGTGATCTCGTCGCCGCACAGCGGGTTGTGACCCTGCGCATGCACGGCCGGGGGTGTGGGCAGTTCGCCGCGGTTGCGGGGCGACCGGTAGTGGTCGAGGATGATTTCGCGGTAGAGGTCTTCGAGGCCGGGCATGGTGCTCCTTCCGCGCCAGTCTTACAGGCCGAAGATGTCGCTGGCACCGTCGAGGGCGTCGGCCAGCGCATCGGCATCGGATTCGTCGTTGTAGATGTAGAAAGAAGCGCGCGCCGTGGCGTTGGCGCCGAGCAAGCGCATCAGCGGCTTGGCGCAGTGGTGGCCGGCGCGCACGCACACGTTCTTCTGGTCGAGCACCTGGCTCACGTCGTGCGGGTGGATGTCGCGGAACGCGAAGCTGAGCACAGCACCACGAACCTCGACGTTTCGCGGCCCGTGGATGGTGATGTCGTCGCCGTAGCGATCGGTGAGCGTGCGTAGCGCGTAGTCGGTGAGGTGCATCTCGTGCTGGCGCACGTTGGCCATGCCGAGACCGGAGAGGTAGTCGACCGCGGCGCCGAGGCCCACGGCTTCGACGATCGGTGGTGTGCCGGCCTCGAACTTGGCCGGCAGTTCGGCACAGGTGAATCCGTCGAGGCGAACGTCGGCGATCATGTTGCCGCCACCGAGGAACGGGGGCATCGCGTCGAGCAATGCCTCGCGGCCCCACATCACACCGATGCCCGACGGCCCGACCATCTTGTGGCTGCTGAAGGTGACGAAGTCGGCACCCCACGCCTGCACGTCGGTGACGTTGTGCGGAACGTACTGGCACGCATCGACGATGGCGGCGGCACCCGCGTCGTGTGCGGCCTTGCACAATGCGGCCACGGGAGTGATGGTTCCGAGCACGTTGCTCATGGCCGTGAACGACAGCACCTTGGCGCCATCGAGCAGCGTCGACAGATTGGTGAGATCGAGTTGGCCATCGGCGGTGAGCGGAATCCAGCGCAGTTCGATGCCGTGCGACGCGGCGAGCATCTGCCACGGCACGATGTTGGCGTGGTGTTCCATGTGCGTGAGCACCACGGCGTCGCCCCGCTTCAGGTTGGCCCCGCCCCACGAGTGCGCCACGAGGTTGAGCGACTCAGTGGCGTTCTTGGTGAACACCACTTCGTGGGCCTTGGGAGCGTTGATGAACTTCTGCACCTTGGTGCGCGCGCCCTCGTAGGCGTCGGTGGCGGCGGCGGCCAGGCGATACGCACTGCGGTTGATGGGGGCGTACGAGTGGCGCATGAAGTCGGCCATGGCGTCGATGACGGCATTGGGCTTCTGCGACGTGTTGGCCGAGTCGAGATAGACGATCGGCTGGCCGTCGATGCGACCGTTCACGACCGGGAAGTCGGCCTTGACGCGCGCCCAGTCGACGGCCGCGGCGCTCATGACCGGAACGACTCGTATCCGTCACTTTCGAGACGTTCGGCGATCTCCATGCCGCCGCTCGCCACGATCCGACCGTCCACCATCACG
The DNA here is from genome assembly GCA_964397715.1 of uncultured Bifidobacterium sp. Taxonomy (GTDB): domain Bacteria; phylum Actinomycetota; class Acidimicrobiia; order Acidimicrobiales; family Ilumatobacteraceae; genus Casp-actino8. Next base: position 5,076 of record CAYNKE010000116.1, read on the forward strand.
TGCACGTGATCGGGAGCCAACTCGTCGAGGAGACGTTGGTAGTGCGTGATGAGGACGACACCCATCTGCGGGCGGTCGACGCGCACCTCGCGAATGCCCTTGGCCACGATGCGCAGTGCGTCGATGTCGAGACCCGAGTCGGTCTCGTCGAGCACCGCCAAGTCGGGTTCGAGAATCGCCATCTGCATGATCTCGTTGCGCTTCTTCTCGCCACCCGAGAATCCTTCGTTGAGATAGCGGTCGACGAACGACGAGTCCATGCCGAGACGCTTCATCCAGTCCATGGTGGCGAGGCGCAACTCGAGCACCGAGAGGTCGATGCCTTTGCGCGCGCTGAGGGCTTGACGCAGGAACTGGATCACCGAAACGCCCGCGATCTCTTGCGGGTACTGGAAGCCGAGGAAGATGCCGGCCTTGGCGCGCACGTCGGTGGGCCAGTCGGTGA
>CAYNKE010000117.1:0-5515 GCA_964397715.1 uncultured Bifidobacterium sp.
CACGTAGTACGCCAGTGTCGCCCCCATCACCAACAGGAAGCGGGGGGTCACCATGCGGTCGGTCAACCTGCGGACGGCTCCTTGGGAAGTCCGAGCACGCGCTCACCGACGATGTTGCGCTGGATCTGGCTCGTGCCGCCCCAGATGGTCTCGGAACGGCTGAAGAAGAACGAAGACATCATCGGGCTCACCGGGTAGCCCGCACGGCGCCGCTCACGGGCGACACCGGGCCACGATGCACCGGTCGGGCCGGCATCGACGAGCATCGAGGCGGCGCCGAAGATGTCGAGGGCCAACTCCATCGCGGCCTTGTGCATCTCGGTCCAGAACATCTTGTTGGTCGCGCCGAGGGCCGCGACACCGAGATCCTTGGAGTTGTTGAGCGTCGCCGTGAGCGAACGCAAGCCGTTGATCCGAAGAATCTGGATCTTCGAGTAGTACTCCATGAGGCGCTGGCGGATGTCCTCGCGCTCGATCGCGCCGTTCTCCTTGGCCGCGCGAACCATCATCTTGTATTCCTCTTCGAAGCGGCGATAGCCAGTTGTCGCGCTCATACCGCGCTCGAACGCCAGAGTCGAGTTGGCGACCTTCCAGCCGTTGTTGACTCCACCGACCACGTTGTCCTTGGGGCAACGCGCGTTGGTGAAGAACACTTCGCAGAACTCGGCCGTGCCGTCGGGCTGCACGATGCCGCGAACCTCGACGCCTTCCTGGCGCATCGGCACGAGGAGATACGAGATGCCCTTGTGCTTGGGAGCGTCGACATCGGTACGGGTGAGCAAGAAGCAGTAATCGGCGTGGTGACCACCGGTGGTCCAGACCTTCTGGCCATTGATGATCCACTCGTCGCCGTCGAGGATGGCCGACGTCTTGAGTGATGCGAGGTCCGAACCGGAGTTGGGCTCGGAAAAGCCCTGACACCAGCGCGTCTTGCCGGAGAGGATGTTGGGGAGGAATTCCTTCTTCTGCTCTTCGGTACCCCACTGCAGAAGAGTCGGTCCGACGAGCGTGTCGCCGAAGAAGTCGGCGCGCAACGGGGCCTTCAGACGAGCGAACCCTTCGGAGAGAACGACACCCTGCATCGTGGTGAGTCCCTTGCCGCCGTACTCCTTGGGCCAGGTCGCGCAGATCCAGCCGCCCTCGAACAACTTGCGCGGCCAGGTCTCGTTGAACTCCTTGCGCGCTTCCGGACTCAGGTCGAAACCGGGTTCACCCCAGCCCTTCGGCAGGTTGGCGACCAGCCACCCGCGGATCTCGGAACGGAACGCTTCGGCTTCGGGGGAATAGCTCATGTCCATGTCCGACATTCTCACCGCTCGAACGCTGACCTTCCGAACCCGCTGAGCGGTTTCCGTTCACACACCGTTCACACGCCCCGAACAGGCCCGTGACCGGGCCTTCGTACCGTTCGTCCATCGATTCCAACGCTCGTCAACCGTCTCCGCTCGGCGAACACGAACTCGCCGTCCTGCGCGTCCTGGTCGAGAACACCGGCCGGGTCGTCGGTCGCCTCGAGTTGGCCCGCCGGGCCGGCCTCGCCCAACTCGGCGAGCGCCGCACCGATTCGCTGCTCGTGGGGATCCGCCGTGTCCTGGGCGCGACCTCGATTCGAACCGTGCGCGGACGGGGTTGGATGCTCGAGTCGACTGCGGTGTCGAAGGCTGAGGAGCTCCTGCCCGACTGACGGGCAGACTGTGCCATGGCACTGCTCGCGGCTTCGGCCGGTTCGTACGACCTCGCGCTCGTCCTCGGCAACTTGCTCCTGATCGTCGTGGCTGCCCGTGTGGGAGCCGAACTCGCGGAACGCGCGCGCATTCCCGCCGTCCTCGGCGAAATCGTGGCCGGCCTCCTGATCGGGCCGTCGGTGCTCGGTTGGGTCGATCCGCTTCGGTACACGTCGATCTCCGACATGATCTTGTTGCTCGGCGAGATCGGTGTGATCTTGTTGCTGATGCAGGTCGGCCTCGAGACCGACTTGGCCGAACTCGGTAAGGTCGGCCGCACGGCGCTGACCGTCGCCGTCATCGGCGTCGCCGCTCCGATGGCCGCCGGTGTCGCGGTGGCGAGCGCCTTCGGCGAGTCCGGCAAGATCGCGATCTTCCTCGGTGCGGCGCTGACCGCCACGAGCGTGGGTATCACCGCGCGAGTGCTCGGCGACCTTCGCGCTCTGGCGACCACCGAGGCTCGCGTCGTGCTCGGGGCCGCGGTGGCCGACGACGTTCTCGGCTTGATCATCCTCACCGTGGTGGTCAAGGTTGTCACCGAGGGATCGATCAGCGCCGGAGTCGTGCTCGAGACCATCGGTCTCGCCCTCGGCTTCCTCGTGGTGACCGGACTGCTCGCGATCTTCGTGATTCCGAAGGCTCTCGACCGACTGCACGCCGTGTCACGTTCGGCGAACACCGTCGTTGTCGCTGCCTTCGGACTGACGATTTCGCTCTCGTTGCTGGCGAGCCAAGCCAAACTGGCGTTCATCATCGGTGCCTTCGTGGCCGGGTTGGGCATTGGTCGCAGCGGACAGCACGAACGGATCGCCGAGGGTCTGCATCCCCTCGGTCACGTGTTCGTGCCGATCTTCTTCGCGAGCATCGGAATCAACGCCGACCTCGAGGCCATGGTGCAACCCGACGTGCTCGCCTTGGCTGGGTGTCTCACCGTCGTCGCGATCATCGGCAAGTTGGTCTCGGCTCTCGGCGTTCCGCGTCAGCGGGCCGACCGCCTTCTCATCGGCATCGGCATGGTGCCACGCGGTGAAGTCGGACTGATCTTCGCGTCCATCGGTCTGACGCGCGGCATTCTCGACGACGATCTGTACGGCGCACTTCTGCTCATGGTGTTGGTGACAACCCTCGTCACACCGCCCCTGTTGACGATGCGTCTCAAGGGGACGTCCGCGTCGGCCATGTCGTCGACGTCGGACGGCGAGACCGAGCCGGTTCACGAACCGAGCGGTGGTTGGATCGGCGTCGACGACGGACGGCTGACACTGGCGGCATCAGCGCCCGATTCGCTCGTCATTCCACTCGCGTTACGAGCCGCCGAGCTTTCCGCGATCGCGGCCCCCGGTGACGAAATGCTCGAATGGTTCGCGGCCCGACGCACCGTGTCGCTGTCGTGGCGACCCGTCGACACCGAGCAATTACTCAACGTGTTGCGTGACGGCAGCGCCGAATCGTGGAAGACCCTCGGCACGCTCGGCGTTCTCGAACGAGCGCTTCCCGAGGTCGCCGACACGATCGACCGCCGACGGGCCGATCCCGATCTCTTCGACGCGTCCCACCCGCTCCACTTCCCGCTCGTCGATCGGGTGCACGAATTGATGTCGTCACCCGGGATCGACCCGGTGTTCGACGGCCTGTTCGCACGCATCGAGCATCCCGAACTCGTCACTCTCGCCGCGTTCGTGCACGACGTGACCGACGACGACAGAAACGCCGCATCACTGGCTCGTCGTCTGCGCGCCTCGGATGCCAACACCGTGACACGAGCGCTCAATCTGTCGCGAGCCCTCCACGTCGCGGCCCGCGGTCCCGACATCACGGTCGAGGATGCGATCCGAGCCGTCGATGATCGTCAGGTCCTCCTCGTCGGCCTCGTACTGGCCTTGCTCACGTCATCCGATGTGATTCACGCCGCTCTCGCCGAAGTCGGACGCCACTTGGCCAGCGAGTCCTGAGTCGTTCCGACCGGGAACCAACTGCTCACATTCCCGAAACATTGCGAAGAAGGCCACGAAACATGGCCCTTCTACTTTCTCTCCCGGAGTCGCCAGTGTTGCCGCCTCTGCCCGCCGGTTCGCCGGATCACCCCTAGCGAGGAGGACACATGCTCACCCGTACCCGTTCGGCCGACGGTTCCGCCGCGGCCCCCTACTTCCCCGACGTCAGTCGACCTCGGGCCACGTTCCTGAGACGCTTCCTGATCGCGCTCTCCATCTCGTCGGGCGCGATGCTCGTCGTCGGAGGCGGCGCGGCTCTCGCCGCCGACGAGTTCGACGCCGAATCGGCCGTCACATCGCTCGCCACCGCCACCAACTTGTTGTGGGTAATCCTCGGCGCGGCACTCGTGATCTTCATGCAGGCCGGCTTCGCACTCGTCGAGACCGGCTTCTGCCGTGCCAAGCACGCGTCGCACGTGGTCGCCACCAACTTTGCGATCTTCGGCCTCGGCTTCGTCGGATTCTTCTTCGTCGGATTCCCCCTCGCATTCGGCGGCTTCAGCTACTCGGCCTTCGGACTCAACGCACCGATCGGCGGATCGCTCATCGGCAGCGGTGAGTGGGTGTTCTTGTGGAAGGGCGGCTGGGCTCTGAGCGGCGGCGGCGTCACGCCGGCACTGATCGGCTTCTTCCTCTACATGGTCGCCTTCATGGACACCGTGGCCACCATTCCCACCGGCTCGATGGCCGAGCGGTGGAAGTGGGGTTCGTTCGTGATCTGGGGATTCTTCTGCGGCGCGGTGTACTACCCGCTCATGGCCGCGTGGACCTGGGGCGGCGGTTGGTTGTCGCAGACCTGGAGCAGCATGAATCTCGGCGCTGGCTACGTGGACTTCGCCGGCTCGGGTGTGGTTCACGCCGTCGGTGGTGTGGCGGCGTTCGCCGGTGCGAAGGTGCTCGGCGCACGCATCGGCAAGTTCGACAAGGACGGCAACCCGCGCGCCATTCCGGGTCACCACATCCCGATGGCGATGCTCGGCACGTTCATCCTTCTGTTCGGCTGGTTCGGCTTCAACGCCGCGTCGACCTTCGCGGCAACCGACGTTCAGTTCGCCGTGGTCGCCACCAACACCGCGATCGCCGGAGCTTTCGGTGCGGTCGTCGCGATGTTCTGGATCACCAAGCGCGCCGGCAAGCCCGATCCCGGCATGATGGCCAACGGCATGCTCGCCGGCCTCGTGGCGATCACCGCGCCGTGCGCCTTCGTGGCGCCATGGGCGGCCGCGGTCATCGGATCGATCGCCGCGATTCTGGTGATCGAGAGCGTGTTCTTCGTGGAGCGCAAGCTCAAGCTCGACGATCCGGTGGGCGCGATCAGCGTGCACGGTGTGGGCGGACTCTTCGGCGTGCTCTGCGTCGGAATCTTCGCCAACGGTTCGTACGGAGCGGGCTGGAACCTCTCCGATAGCACCGGAGTCGAAGGGATCATCAAGGGCGACTGGGGCCAACTCGGCGCCCAAGCGCTCGGAGCACTCGTGATCGTCGTGTTCAACGGCGGTCTTGCCTTCACCTTCTTCAAGGTTCAAGACATCGTGTCGAAGAAGATGGGTAAGGGCGGTATTCGCTCCAAGGCCGAAGACGAGATCGGCGGCCTCGACCTGCCCGAGATGGGTGTGTACGCCTACCCCGAGTTCGTGAAGAGCTGACCGGGACGAATCGAGAGGACTGACATGAAACTCATCACAGCCATCATCAAGCCGTTCAAGTTGGACGACGTGAAGGACGCACTGAAGGCCGTCGGGGTGCAAGGCATCACCGTCAGCGAAGTGCGCGGCTTCGGTCGCCAGGGCGGACACA
>CAYNKE010000118.1:0-5491 GCA_964397715.1 uncultured Bifidobacterium sp.
GCTGGACGCCGTCAGTCGGTGACGAGACGCCCGGCCGAGATGCCGCGGCGGAACAGGTCGGACAGTTCGCTGTCGGGGGTCTCGAGAATCGCGTCGAGCCAGCCGTGTACGTACTGCGCTCCACCCTCGTTGCGCCCGAACACGAACTCCTTCTTGGCGCCAGTCTTGACGGTGCGCTGAATCTTGAGTCCGGTCGCGTAGTCCTCGTCGCGCACGACGTGCTCGAGGAACGCGATCTGCTGATTGGCCGTCTCGACGAACTCGTCGGTGAGCGGTGCGGTGGAGATGAAGTCGAGATACGAGATCGACTCGTCGGGATTACTGCCTGGGAAGATACGCGCCACTTGGTAGATCTTGTGCTCGCCGAGATCGAAACCAGCGATCGATGCGTGCGGGAACACGCTCCAGACGCCGCCGGTGAGCACCGCATCGGGCCACTCCTCTTGCGGAAGATTTTCGATCTTCGACCACGAACCGCGCGGACCGGTGACGCGCTGGTGCGGACCCACGCGGTGGAACAGAGCATCGGCCGGGAAGTTCGGACCGAACGTGTTCTTGTGCAGGATGGGCAGGTGATAGAAGTCGACGTAACCGTCGAACGACACCTTCCAGTTGGGGCCCACCAGACGGCGTGAACCGAAGTGGTTCATCTCGGCGAAGTTGCAGAATCCGAGCAACTCGTCGTAGCCCGCGAAGAACGCGTCGAGATCGAGAGTCGACGTGGGCGACAAGATCACCCAGATGAGCCCGGCTCGCTCGGTGACCGGCAGGCTCGTGAGGCTCATGCACGAGAAGTCGATCTCGCCGAAGTCACTCTGCTTGAAGATGCCGACCAGGTCGCCTTGCTGGTTGTAACTCCAGGCGTGGTACGGGCAGGTGAAGCGGCGAGTGGAGCCGACGCCTTCGTCGACGAGCATCGCGCCGCGGTGACTGCACATGTTGACGAATGCCCGCACGATTCCGTCGCTGTCGCGCACCACCAGCACCGGCATTCCGCACACTTCGATGGCCTTGTAGGAGTTCGGCTCTTTGATCTCGGCCGAGGTGGCCAACAGCAACGGCACGCGCTTGAAGATCAGGTCGACTTCGCGCTGCCAGCGGTCGGGATCGAAGTAGTTGGCGGCGGGGATCCTGGTCACCGACTCGGTGAGGTCGGTGGTCCCGGCCTTGTTGTGGGCCAGCGTGCGCTCGGCCTGGGCCAACAGCGTGCGTCGAACGTTCATTTCCCCCATGTCCGTACCTTAGGCCCGTCTAGTCGTTCTGGAGCAGATGAACGAGGCTGCTGGTGTCCCAGCGTCGGCCGCCGCGGGCCAGCACCTGGGCGTAGAACTGGTCGACGAGAGCGGTGACCGGGAGACGGGCGCCGTTGCGATCGGCCTCGGCGAGACAGATCCCCAGATCCTTACGCATCCACTCGACCGCGAACCCGAATTCGAATTCGCCCTTGGCCATGGTGCTCGCACGGTTGTCCATCTGCCAACTCTGGGCGGCTCCTTTGCCGATCACCTCGACCACCGCGTTCACGTCGAGGCCGGCCTTCTGCGCGAAGTTGACACCCTCCGACAAACCCTGCACCACACCGGCGATGCAGATCTGATTGACCATCTTCGTGAGTTGGCCGGCTCCAGCCGCACCGAGCAGAGCGCACGCGCGCGCGTACGGGGCCACCGCGTCACGAGCTCGGGCGAACACCGATTCGTCGTCGCACCCGCACATGATCGTGAGCACACCGTTCTCGGCACCGGCTTGGCCACCCGACACCGGTGCGTCCACGAAGCCGACACCGGCGGCCTGGCAGGCCGCGGCGAGTTCGCGAGCCACGTCGGCTGAAGCAGTGGTGTGATCGATGAGAACGGATCCCGCGCTCATTCCGGCCAGGGCACCAGTCGGGCCGAGTGCGACCGAGCGCACGTCGGCGTCGTTGCCCACGCACATCATGACGAACTCGGCACCGACGACTGCTTCGGCCGGAGTCGCCGCCGAACGTCCTCCGTGCGCGGCGACCCAGGCCGCGCTCTTGGCGGCCGTGCGGTTGTAGACGGTCACGTCGCGGCCAGCCGCGGCGAGATGACGGGCCATCGGCCCACCCATCACACCCAGTCCGAGGAATGCGACTCGTTGTCGTGGAGTTTCTGACATGGTGTCGAGTTTGGCAGGCTCGAAGGGTTCATGAGTACCCACCTGGCGATCGACCATCTCGTGTACGCGACTCCCGACCTCGCGTACAGCGTGCGCTACGTCGAGGATCTCCTCGGTGTCGCGCCCGTGCCCGGTGGCGCGCACGTCGGCTGGGGCACGTACAACGCGCTCCTCGGCCTCGGTGGTGCGACCTATCTCGAGATCATCGGACCCGACCCGGCTCAGCCCGAGCCGAGTGGTCCTCGTCCCTTCGGAATCGACACTCTCGACGAACCGGCCCTCGTCGCCTGGTGTGCCGCGCCGCGACGTCCGCTCGTCGATGTGCTGAGCCTGGCCCGCGAGGCGGGTTTCGACCCGGGATCGATCGTGTCGATGTCGCGTCAACGTCCCGACGGAGTCGTCCTCGAGTGGTCTCTGACCGTCGCCGCACCGTCTCCGAGCGATGGCGATCGTCACGGCATCCTGCCGTTCTTCATCGACTGGGGCCACTCACCCCATCCGTCGACCGACCTGCCGATCGGCGGTTCGCTCGTCGAACTCGAGATCGTTCATCCCGAACCGCGATCGATCGACTTGATGCTCTCGGCCGTCAGCGACGAGACGAATCTGGGTGACGAACCGGCGCGCGTGTCGGTTCGATACTCCGAGGAACCCGCGATCGCCGCGCGTGTTCAGACGGCGCGTGGCATCGTGGTCCTCGACTGAGTCACACGTCGATGATCACTCGGGCGTGACATAGGCGGCGGTGATGCCGCCGTCGATGACGAGCGACTGTCCCGTCATCCAACTGCTCTCGTCGCTCGCGAGGAAAAGCGCCCCTTGAGCGATCTCGTGCGGCTCCCCGAAACGTCCCATCGGGATGTGCACCAGGCGTCGATTGCGCTTGGCCTCGTCGCTCAAGAACTTGGCCAGGAGCGGTGTCATGACCGGTCCGGGGCACAGTGCGTTGGCTCGAATTCCCTGACGCGCGTAGATGACCGCGATCTCGCGAGTCATGGCCAGTACCGCACCCTTGGACGCGGTGTAGGCAACTTGCGGTGTGGCCGCGCCCATGTGCGCCACGAAGCTCGCCACGTTGACGATGGACCCTCCGCCGCTCGCTCGCATCGCCGGAATCGCGTGTTTGCATCCGAGCAACACACCCTTCACGTTGATGTCCATCGTCTTGTCGTAGGTCTCGATCGAGGTGGTCTCGGGTCCGTCATCGTCTCCGAGCATGACTCCGGCGTTGTTGTAGAGGACGTGCAGGCCACCGAACGTGGCCACCGCGTGCGCGACGGCATTCTTCACGGACTCGTCGTCGGTGACATCGCAACTGACGAACGTGGCCTCGCCGCCCTCGGCATCGATGGCCGACACGACGTCGTCGCCATCGACGATGTCGGCCACCACGACTGAGGCTCCTTCGCGCGCGAACAGCTCGGCCGCCACGCGACCGAGGCCCGACGAGGCGCCGGTGATGAGAGTGACCTTGCCGCTGAGACGACCCATGAGTGAACCCTTCGTGTCGATTCGTTCGTTCAGATCCGCTCGAAGTAGCGGTGCATCTCCCAGTCGGTGACTGTTCGATTGAACGCTTCCCATTCGGATTCGGCGCAGCGCAGGATCCAGTGATGGACGTCGTCACCGAAGCACTCGCGCGCGATGTCGCTCGTCTTCCAGAGCTCGATCGCGTCGGGGAGATTCCAAGGAATGCGGGCGACGTCCGGTGCGGTGTAGCCGTTGCCCTCGTACGGTGTCGACAGTTCGAGGCGATGGCGAATGCCGTACAGGCCGCCGGCAATGGCACCAGCGAACGCGAGGTAGCTGATGGCGTCGGCCCCCGGGATGCGGCTCTCGACCCGCGTGGAAGAGCCATGGCCGACCTTGCGGAATCCGAGGGTGCGGTTGTCGATGCCCCAACCGACTCCGGTGGGCGCCCACGACTCGGGCTGGAAACGCTTGTAACTGTTGACGGTCGGCGCCCAGAGCAATGCGAACTCGCGCGCGGTGGCGATCTGGCCAGCGAGGAAGTGCCGGAAGGTGTCGCTCATTCCCCACTGACCGGCCTCATCGGGGAACGCCGGCGTCTTGCCGTCGAGACTCCAGAGGCTCACGTGCAGATGACACGACGAACCCACGTCGTGGAAGCCCGGTTTGGCCATGAACGTGATCGACTTGCCCGCGGCCGCGGCGATCTCCTTGGCCGCCGTCTTGTAGACGAGATTGCGATCGGCCATCTCGATCGGCGACGCGTAGCCGATGTTGATCTCGTGCTGTCCGGCCCCGGCCTCCCCCTTGGAGAACTCGACGGGAACACCGGCCTCGATCAGGGCACGACGAATACGGCCGACCACTTCTTCGTCGCGGGTGGTGGCGAGGATGTTGTAGTCCTCGGCGAAAGCTGAGTGCGGGTGCAACTTCTGGTAGCCGCGGGCGAGCGCCTCATCGTACGACTCGTGGAACATGAAGAACTCGATTTCGCTGCCCACCATCGGCGCGAAACCGAGTGCGCGCGCCGCCTCTTCTTGTCGCGCCAGGACGGTGCGGGGCGCCACCTCCACCGGACGCCCGTCGGTCGACCGAAGGTCACACATGACGAGCGCGGTCTTGGGAACCCAGGGCAGCACACGAACGGTGCTCCAGTCGGCCACCGCGACCATGTCGCCGTATCCCTTGTCGAAACTCGAGAAGCGGAACCCCGACTGTGGCTGGTAGTCGAGGTCGCACGTGAGCAGATAGTCGCAGTTCTCGGTGCCGTGATCGGCCACGTGATCGACGAAGAACTGAGCCGCCGTGCGCTTGCCGGTCAAACGCCCGTAGCGATCGGCGAAACCCATGATGACGGTGTCGATCTCCCCGTGGGAGATCTTCGACAACAGGTCGTCGCGCGTGATGGTCACCCGCTTGAGCATGAGCGAACCCTACCGAGGCGACTTCGGCGCCCGTCGGGTGACTACTTCTTCGCGGGTTTCTTGACCGGCTTCTTGGCCGGCTTGGTGGCCGGTGCGGCTTTCTTTGCCACCGGCTTGCTGGCGGCCTTCTTCGGCTCGGCTTTCTTGGCTGGCGCAGCCTTCTTCGGCTCGGCCTTCTTCGCCGCTGGCTTGGCGTCGCCCTTCTTCGCGGTTGCCGCTGGCTTCGCGGTCGGCTTCGAATCAGCCTTCTTCGGCTCGGCCTTGAGGCTCTCGGGAGTCGCGGACGTCTCGGACTTCTTGGCCGCCGACTTGGCGACTTTCAGCACTCCCTTGGCCAACGCGTCGTCGAGATAGCGCTCGGCTTCTTCGGGTGACACCTTCAGCGCGGGAGCGATCTCCGAGATCAGATTCACGCGTGCGCGCTCGTACATCGTGCGCTCGGCCGCCGACAGACTGGC